>SLJM01000306.1 GCA_007135085.1 Myxococcales bacterium | reverse complement strand
CTCAGTCCACCGTCACATAGGTCAGGGTATTGGCGCTGGAATCATAGACGGCGATATGAGCCGTATAGTTGCCGTCCACGGCGATGCGCTGCCAGAACGCTCGCTCCACCACGGTGGTGGACACGTCGTTGGTCTCCCAATCGCTGCCATCCCATCGAGTATAGGACAGATAATTCGCCGTGCTGCTGCCGTCACCGACATGGAAGGAAAAGTGGGGGTCGTTTCGATCGTCGATCGCCAGATAGGCCGTGCCCGCCCGGGTCTTATCGTTGATCACCTCCGTCTGCCAGCTGCCGCTGCCGTCTCGCGTCAACTCCAGTCCATTATGGGGAAATGACGGAGGGTGATGGACGATCATGATCTCACCGCCGGGCCCGACGTCCATATGATGAACCTGCGTGGTATCGACGACGGCCACCTCCGTCTGCCAGGCGCCCACACCGGGGCGGGCGATGACGATATCATTTCGCGCATCATCGAAGTCACGGGCCGTCAACGACACCACGGGGTGCCCCTCTTCGTCGAGGGCGATGGCGATCCAATTGATGGTATCGGCCTCGGGAACGGCGATGGTCTGACGGGTCCAGCCTCCCTGCGGAGAGTGTCTGGCATAGTGAAACTCCGCGCCGTCGAGCCCCGCGATATGAGCCGTACCGTCGCTGTCCACGGCGATATCCGTATAGCCACTGCTCAACTCCTCGGTCCAAACATCCTCGGTGAACCACTGTCCTCCTTCACGCCATCGATAGGTCCATTCATTGAACCTGCGAAAGACGGTATGTGGATTGTCCTCACCGTCCAGGTCGAGGCGTACGTTGATGGAGGTCGTCCCCGTAAAGCTCCCCAGATTCTGAGAGAGCCAGGACCCCGTCGTGCGTTGGGCGAGGCGAAGCTGCTCCGCGTCGGTGTCGGCGTAGAGGATGAACGGATCGCCCTGTTCGGTCACCGCGATATCGAAGCGGTCGTGAATATAGGGCACGCCCTGGAAGGCATCCTCCGTGACGTAGTCACAGCATTCGGCGACGCAGACCGGATAGAGGTTGTGGCATTTTTGCTCTCCCTGGCAGTCGTCGTCATCGATGCAGCCCAGACAGGCATTGCTCTCCAGATCGCAGACTCCGTCGGGACAATCCTGATCATCCAGACAGTCAAAACACTCCCCGGTCTCGGGATCACAGACGCCGTCACACGACACCTGGTCGCATAAATCATCGTCACCGGCATCGGCGTCGCCTGTATCGCCTCCTACGTCGCTTCCCGTATCGCTCCCAGCGTCGCTCCCAGCGTCGCTTCCCGTATCGCTTCCCGCGTCGCTTCCCGTATCGCTTCCCGTGTCGCTTCCCGTGTCGCTTCCCGTATCGCTTCCCGTATCGCTTCCCGTATCGCTTCCCGTATCGTCATCGCCGGCATCGAGTTCAATACCGACATCGGCCTGATCATTATCGTCCGTTGCCTCATAGACCGGGTCGTCCACCACATTACATCCCACCCATAGCAGGGCGATAAGGCAGACGAGCGAAAATGCTTTTATCTCAGGCTGTTGCATGACCGATCCTCTTGCGCCACGAGCGCTAACTCCCATACCAATCTCGATGGCCACCATCGTAGCGCCCCCATCGACTCAGAACAACTACTTTGACCCACCTCGCCCTCTCAGCTCGACGCTTCCCGTTGTGATGCTTCTTCCCCGTTGCTATCATTTTCTTCCCCCTCAGGGGGCAGGTTCGACATTCTCCGTTCGAAATCTTATTCAGGACGAATCTTGATGAAGATTTTTGGGTATCTAGTCCTCCCATCAATCAAATCATTTCCCCTCATCAGCCTCTGGGTCGTGGCCCTATCGCTGTTGATACTCCAGGGCTGTACCGCCGCCGGCGCCCTGGAGACGGGGCGAGTTTTGGACGCCGGTGAGCGCGAACAGGTCGTGGGGCTGGGGCTGCGTTTTGAGATCCCCGACCAGGCCGACGCCACCGACTCCTGGGATTGGCCCGATTGGTCGCTGCAACAGCTCTTCTTGCGAAGCCGCTTCTTCCACCTCGACGCGTTCTGGATGTATCGCTTCGGCCTCGCCGACAGTTGGAACGTCGAAGCCGGGGTGAAGCTGTCTCTGCTGGCCACTTTCGTACGCCAGGCCCACGCCCCGGGGTTTGTCCTGGGAGCACGGCGTGGACTCTACGATGGAGATCTGAGGGCAGCGGCGGCGGGCATCCGCTGGTCCGGCGACGTCCTCTTTCTCGGCAATCACCCCACCAATATCATCGTCTTATCGGACGTTCAGATGCGGGTCACCGCCAGCCGGGACTATGAGTGGGGCACCACCTATATCACCCCTTCGGCGGGCCATCGCTGGGCCTGGAAGCGCATACGAGACTGGCGCCCCGCAGGTAGGCTGGACCTGGAGAATCCCGATGGACCCCATTGGAAGGTCGATCGGGGAGGGGCTCTGGTCTTCGGCCTCCTCGGCGGCGCCATGTTCACCGGCGATCGACTCGGCTTTGCCGCCGAGGGGGGCGCCGATTTCTTCCCCTCTCAGGACGAGATCAAGGGCACCCGCATGTTGCCCCGCCTGGGGTTGGGCTTGCTGTGGTAAGGGGAGATTCAGCGATGCTCACATAATCGCAACTTCTCCGGCCATGGCCGCCACCACCCGACCCTCGACCAGCGCCTGGGCCTCACACTCGCCCAGAAATGTATCGTAACCCACCGCTCTGACCACGAGATCCACCGAATCACCGGGCCTGACCTCCCCGGTAAAATGAGCTCCCAGGATCTTGGTGGCCCGCACCTGGAATTCTTCGCCCTGGAATTCATCGGCCAGCAGGAGCCTGAAGAGGGCCACCCCCACCTGCCCGAGCATTTCCACAAGTAGGGTTCCCGGAAGCACGGGGGCTTCGGGAAAATGGCCGGACAGACCGATATGATCTCTGGAAACCACACGGCGACCGACGATAAATTCTCTGCCTCTGTCCCACCCCACCAGCTCGTCGACGAGGAGCATCGGCGGGCGATGGGGTAATAATTCGGTCAGCAGATCAGGTCGCCCCTCCAGATTGGCGGGCCAATCGCCGGGATCGATCATCGCCGTCCGACGCAGGGCGCGCAGCCTGTCGGCCACCTCTTTCACGCCGCCCCCACGGCCCCCGTGGGCCGAGCGATGACGTCTTCGATGATATTACAGGCTTCGTCGATATCGGCGTCGGTCAACTGGGCGGAAACGGAGATCCGGAATCTGCGGGCGTGGGCCTCGACGGCGGGAAAGTCGATGGGCTGCAGATAGAGCCCGCGCTGCTGAGCCTCCATGGCCAGTTGGATCAGCTCCTGGCCATCGGAGCCCACGATGATGGGAATGACCTGGGAGGCCGACTCGCCGAGATCGAGGTTGAGAGCTTCCAGATTTGTGCGGAACCGCTCCACATTGGCCCACAATTTCTGACGCAGGCTATCGTCGCGGGTCGCCACTTCCAGGCTCTTTCGCATCGCCGCCACCACCGCCGGCGGCAGGGCGCAGGAAAATTGGAATGGCGAGGCGTAGCATTTCATATAGCGAATGACGTTTTCGTCGGCGCAGACAAATCCGCCGATCCCGCCGAAGCTCTTGCTCAGCGTGCCGAAGTCGACGCCCACCTTATCTTCCACGTCGAAATGCTCGACCACACCCTTGCCGGTGTCGCCGAAGACCAGCGTCGAGTGGGCCTCGTCCACGTATAGCGGCACCCCGTGGTGCTCACATACCTCGGCGATCGGCGGCAGATCGGCCAGGTCGCCGTCCATTGAATAGACGCCCTCGACGACGACCATACGCCGGCTGTCTTTGTGGCGCTCTAACATGGCGTCCAACGACTGCGCGTCGTTATGCTCGAAGCTCACCAGCCGGGCCCCCGACAATTTGACGCCGTCGACGACGCTGCGGTGGCATTTGCTGTCGATGACCAGCACGTCGCCGCGCTGCATCAGGGCCTGAATGGCCCCCAGATTCCCGGCGTAGCCGCTGGGGTAGAGCATACAGGCGTCGCGCCCTTTGAACTCTGCTAATTCGGCGGCAAATTTCTCGTGCTGGTCGAAGGTCCCCGACAACATGGCCGCCCCCGAGGCGCCCACGCCATAGGTCTGCAGAGCGTCGATGGCCGCCTGCACCACCTCGGGATGGGTCGACAGCCCCAGATAATTATAGGAGGTCAGGTTGATCATCTCCCGATTTCCGCCGCTGAGACGGTGGTCGAGAGTGGTCCGCGGGGTGGGCGCCTGCTGGAGGGGCTGCTCGAAGAAGCTCATCGCCACGCCGATGCGCGGGTCCGAGGTCCAGGTCTCGAAATCGCGGGGCGGATCGAGGACCGTCTCGCTATCGTTATACGTAAAATCAGCGAGGCTGAATTTCAAAATATCTTCGGGGCGCATCACTACCTCGCACGACCTGGCGCGACAAAAACTCAAAGCTCATTGGAGCGCGGCCAGCTTGGCCGCAATGCGGACTAGCAGTCCGCGCTCCAGGGAATCCTACAAATACTCCAGGAACTTATCGGCCAATTGATCGATATTTTCAACCTGGGACAACTCCGAGCGGGGCACCCGGATCTGGAGCTCGCGCATGGTGGCGCTGACCACCTCGATGATATCCAGGCTGTTGGCGCCGTGGTCGCGCATCGAGCTGGTGGGCTCGATGGCCTCGACGTCCACGTCGTGGAGGTTTTCTTTGAGATTCTTTTTGATGATCGCGATGATATCGTCTTTGGTCATCGTCTCGGTCATTCTTGCTCCTTATTCGCGCCCTTTTCGGCGTCGTCGCGTAGGCGCTTCCACATTTCAAAACGCCTCATCATATTATCCTCGAAAGCCATCGCCCGATCGACGGTGACTACCTCACTTTGCATCCCGTCTAATAGCCCGCTGCACAGCGCCAGGACGGCCCGGCCGCACTCCTCGGGGCTTATCAGATCTTCTTTTTCGATGCCCTCTTCTGCGAAAAACTCCCAGACATCGGCGCCGAACATAGCTTCGAAGGACTCGGTGGCCACCATCCCGAAGCGGATGGCGTTGACCTTCGTGCCATGCTCACCGAGGTGGCTTCCCAGATAGCGCGCGAAGACCTCGAGGACGCTCTTTGAGGCGGCCACGAAATCATAGCCCGGATAGGATCGGTCCATGCCGTCGCTGGAAATGGCCACCACATGCTCGGGATATTCTCCAAACACGCGCCCCGCCACCTCCACATATTCCACCAGTGGCCAGGCGCTATACTCCAAACTCTTAAAAAGAGAGCGCTTCTTATAGCTGCTCAACTCCGGTGTTCGCGCGGCGAACGCCACGTTGCTAATAAAAATATCAACGCCGTGCCCCGCCGATTTAATCCGCTCCATCAGGGCCTGGGTGTCCTCGCTTCGCGACACGTCGGCCATCTCAAAGAGCGGCTCCGGAGCCCCGAGCGCCTCGAACTCTCGACGCAGCTCGTCCAGATCGGCAGACCCCCACTTATAGGTGAGCACGCAAGTCGCCCCGGCCTGGCCGAGCGCCTTCGCGCAGCCCAGACCGATACCGCGGGTTCCGCCGGTGATCAACGCCGTCTTACCACTGAGGTCAATTTTGTACATCAATGAATCTCCGAGCAATTCAGACCAAAACCCAAGTCGGCCCGCATCTTACTGATACTGATGCTCCCCACAAGGCCTGCGCCGCCCGACTCAACCTTGCGCGCCAGCGCTCCTAATTCGCCGCCAGTCCTGCACTGGCGGATCGATCGCACCATCGAGGCGATTCGAATGCTCAAGTCCGGGCCATCGAGGTGGTTGGAGAAGAGATATCGAATCTTCGAGCTCCGCCACCGGTCGAAGTCTCCCCCCAAATTGTAGTTTGGCGACCTAAATAGACGATCGTTGGTCAACCACCGTGATCGACGAAGTGAGAACAACCCCGATTTCTGAGTCGTATTCGAAGATCGAGGT
>SLJM01000009.1 GCA_007135085.1 Myxococcales bacterium | reverse complement strand
TCGGCTCCGGCCCGGGACAACCCGCGGGCCACGGTCAACCGCTGGGAGGGATCGATGCTATATTCCAGGGATTGGAAATCCCCGTCGTAGGTGCCGCGAAGCAGGGTGTATTTGCCGGGGTGCATGGTGAACGCCCTCACCATCCACCGCCGCCTCTCGCCGAGGGATGGCTTTTCCCCCTTTTTATTTTTCGATCGAGGGGGCTCCACGGTGAGATAGCTCTCGTAGGGCTCGGTCATCGCCCTGACGGCGTCGAACATCTTCTCCAGGTTGCCCGTCCCCCCTTCCCAGCGGTCGGCGGAGAATAAGATCCACTCCTGGCCTTCCTCTTCGACGGGGGCGGCCATCCAGGCCCGGGCGTCGAATTCACGCCGAAGGTCGGTCCATCGACGGTGGTCGTCGACGTGGCCGGCCTGGTCGTCGTCGCCGGCGAGAAACGCCTTCATCTGCCGGGCCCGATCGAAGCGCTCCTCCGGGTGCTTGGCCAGGCCCCGGGTAATCGCCCGGCCAAGCCGGGGAGACAGCCCGGAGGCGAAGAGCGTGGGGTCGGGCACCGGGGCCTGGCGATGCATGCGCATCACCGCCGCCGCCGAGTCGCCCCGATAGGGCACGTGGCCGCAGACCATCTCGAAGAGCATGACCGCCGCGCTATACAGATCGCTGCGACCGTCGACGGCAAACCCGTCGACCCGCTCGGGGGCCATATATTCCACGGTGCCCACCTGGCCGGACTCGTCGGCCTCCATCAACTCCTGGGCCTGGCCGATGCCGAAGTCGATAAGTTTTAGCTTCCCGTCGGCGGCGAATATCACGTTCTGGGGTTTGACGTCGCGATGCACCACCCCCTGCTCGTGAATGGCGGCCAGGGCGTCCAAGATCTGCTCGAAGTACTTAAGGGCCTGTGCCTCCTCGAGGGGGCCTTTTCGCAGCAGATATTGGCGCAGATCACCGCCGGGGCAATATTCCATGACGATCGCCGGCCGCCCGTCGACTTCGGTGACCCCGTGGACCCGGACCACGCCGGGATGCTCCACGGACTGCATCAGCGCCGCCTCGCGCACAAACGCCTCGACCATCCCCTCATCGGCCATCAGATATTCGTGGATGACCTTGAGGGCTACCTCCATCTCGGCCACCTCATCGCGGGCCAGGTAGACCGTGGCCATTCCCCCGCGGCCGATCTCGTCGAGGATCTGATAACGGGCCGATTCAGGGCTGCTCATATCGCTCCCTCCCCGACCAGCTCCTCCACCTCTCGAGCGGCCTGGAGCACTACCTGCACCTCGTCGAGGGTCTGCCGAGCCCGGTTGTCGACGGCGCCGGACTCACCCTCATCGGCGACGCCCCGAAGATCGAGGAGCGCCCCTCGGGCCTTCAAGAGACGGGCTTTTCCGGTGGTGAGCTCCTGGACCGCCTCATCGCGGGCCTCCAATCGATGGAGCAACTCTTGACGCTGTAATTCCAGCTCATCCCGCGCCGAATCTTCCCGGGCCTCGGCCCACTTTGCCTGGAGCTGCTCCAGCTCGTCGAGCACCTGGCTCACCTCCACCTCGTCGATCAGAGCCCGGTGCTTTTGGACTCCCACGACCACGTCCAGCATATCGCCGATCAGCTCATCGACCCTGGAAGACGCCGACTCGTCGAGCCGCTGCCTCAGCCCCAGGGCCAGGACGATCAGCTCGTAGATCTCGCGGCGAATCGCCTCGTCATCGAGAGAGCGCAGCACCGCCCCGGTGCCCCTGGGGAGGAGCTCGGCCACAGAGCGTCGACTGCTCCCATAGGAGCTGACCCTTCGGTCCTGTCGCTCCGCCTCGATCCTCACCAGCTCGCCAGGCCGCACCTGGGAGCGCACAAAGAATAAGGTCCCCACAAAGCAGATCATCGTCACCGCCGTGACCGCCATCGGGACCTGGCCGACGAACAAGGCGAAGGTAAAAAATCCACCCACCATAAGGCCGACCACCCCGCGCAACACGTCGGCCATGGTCGGCGATAGGATAGGGTCGTTGGCCTTTCCGAAGTCCTGGACATGTCGGAAATTATTTCGGGTGACCAATGGAGTCTCAGTCAGACGGCCGCTATTCAGATCGGCGATCCGATGGAGCACTCCCCGCTCTTTTAAGAGCTCGCCGATCCGCTTTGCATCCTCCTCGGCCAGCCCGTCGAAGAGGATATACGGTGGATAGCGATACTCCGGCGCCCCGTCGGCCAGATGACGGGTATCTTCAAATTGGTTCAACAGGTCCATCAACTCATAGGTCTGGTCCTCGGTTAGATAGTTCGGCTCCGTATTAATCTCGAAGGCCACGTCTTTGACGAAATTGTCATAGCGAGACACGATCTGAACCACCCAGGGCCCGCCGCGGGGATCCTGGATGAGGCGGCGGAACTCGTAGCCGCATTCCAGACATTCCGCCAACCCGTCGATGACCGGCGCCTGACAACCGGGACAACTCTCGGCCTCACGGCCGGCCCAGCTGGACCACATGGCCACGTCATAATTGCCGTCCAGCGCCCGCTTCATCTGCTCCGCTGTGGCAAATCGGGCCGACATATCACCCACAAGGGATCGCTCCAGGACATAGCGCGCCTCCACGGGCAACTCGGCGGATTCCAGATCGATGCTCTCGCCAGCGGCTGCGGCGCGGGCAAAAGCGGCCTGCATCGTGCCGTCCACCGGGGGATGACCGAGCAACATCTCGTGGACCACGGCGCCCACCGAATACAGGTCGGCACGGCCGTCATAGTCCATCCCCAGCACGCGCTCCGGGGCCATGGCCTCCAGGGCGCCGAGCACCCGGGTATGCATGGTCAACCCCACCAACTCGTCGACCCGGGCCATACCAAAGCCCACGATGCGGCCCCGGCCCTCGCTGTCGATCATGACGTGTTCGGCGTTGAGATCGCGGTGTAAGATCCCCTGCTTATGAGCTGCTCCCAGCCCGGCCAGAACATCCTCGACCACCGGTCGCGCACGGCTCCAGTCGAGGGGGCCGTCGCGCTCGACCCGGCGGCGCACCGACTGGCCATCGATAAACTCCATGACCAGAGCCACCAGGTCCTCTTCTTCGATGAGGTCGTCGACGCGGACCACCGCCGGGTGGTCGATGCGGCGCACGGCGGCCAACTCACGGCGCAGGCGCCGGCGCACGGGCTCCCGGCTCACCAGGTGATCGTGGAGGATCTTGAGCGCCACCTCTCGGCCCGACGACCTCTCCCTGGCTCTTACCACCGTGGACATCCGGCCCTTGCCGAGTTCCTCGATAGCTTCAAAGCGCTCCGACAATATTGGCGGCAACTCGACCTTCTCACCGCTCATTTTGCTTCCCTTCGCGCTAATTCCCGCTTGCTCAACCGCGGTCCGATCACTTCCTCGAGGCGACTTGCCCGATCCAATAATTGCTGAGCCAGGCCCTCGAGATTCTCCTGGGCTTCGTCGCGATCTTCCAACTGGCGGCGAAGCCGTGCTTTTTCCTCCATCAACTCCTCGATCTCATCCCTGTCATCGCTGCCGGCGATCTGGCGATCCAGGCGGCGAATGCGACTGGCCAGGTCGGCGGGGCGAATCGTGGCCACTATCTCTTCGGCCCGGACCACTTTATCTCCCAGATCGCTGAGCTCGTCGAGCATTCTATCCGGGTGCCCCTCGTGGAGCTCCGGGGCCACCTCGGCGGCGTGCATGGTCAGGCTCACGGCGCGCTCAAAAGAAGCGGCCGCTCGAGGCGATTGAATCGCCCGGACCAGCTCCAATTGCCGCAGCCCCACCAGGCCCGTTCGATCCGTCAATTGCGGAGCCTGCGTAAAGTCGAGGCGATAATTGCTCGACCCCATCGAAAGCGGTGAGGTGCGCTGAATCCAGGGGCCGGCGGACACGTAGGCGACCATAATCCCCGCCATGACCGCCACCAACAGCGCCGGCCAGACCACCAGGTCCACAGAGATCGCATAGGCCGGGTCGCTGACGAATAAGAGGAGCCACAGAAGTGGGGGCATGCCAAAGATCAGACAGATCCCTAAGATGGTCCCCTTGTCGAGCAGAAAACGGGTCAGCCAGGAATCGCCTTTGGAGAACCGGGCCGTTTTGGCGATGCGCACCGTCGCCCCCAGCGACTCCAGGTGCCCCACCAATTTCTCAGCTCCCTGTCGAGTCAACCCACGGGCGATCCCCTCGCGGCGCAACTGGTTTGCTC
Organism: Myxococcales bacterium; assembly: GCA_007135085.1. Classification (GTDB taxonomy): domain Bacteria; phylum Myxococcota_A; class Bradymonadia; order Bradymonadales; family Bradymonadaceae; genus SLJM01. The sequence goes on along the minus strand of SLJM01000009.1, from coordinate 1,751 downwards.
GATCCGTGTCGGGAAGGGGCTCCGACACGGACACACCGGGCCCTGCATTGATGCCCGGCGACGAATGAGGGGCCAATAATGTGCGGTGAATATCACGAAGGAAATCACTCAGGCGCCATCCGACCCTGTCCGACATGGACACCCCGTAGCTTCGATCGTATTCGCGCTCCACCCTTTCGATAGCGTAAAATTGATTGTTTAGCCGGTCTATCTGAGCAGCCTCGATGGTCCCGGAGAAGACCACCCATTCGTGACCGTCGCGTTCGGGATCGGCGGCCATCTGACCGTGGGAGTCGTAGAGTTCGACCAGGCGCGTCCACTCCCGGTGAACGCGAACCGGGGGGAGGCTCTCTTGCTCACCGTTCAAGACGGCGCGCATCTCGTCGGCCCGGCTGAATCGATCGGCGGGATGTTTGGCCAGGGCTTTGATGATGACCTGAGCGACCCGCTCCGAGATCTGGGGCTCGAAGAATCTGGGATCGGGCACCTCGGCGTCGCGGTGCATGCGCATCACCGCTGCCGCCGAATCGGCCCGATAGGGCACGTGGCCGCAGAGCAGCTCGAAGAACATGATCCCCGCCGCGTAGAGATCGGCCCGGCCGTCGACGGCCATCCCGTCGATCTGCTCCGGCGCCATATACTCCACGGTGCCCACCTGACCGGCGGCCTCGATCTCCAATAATTCCTGGGCCTGACCGATGCCGAAGTCGATGAGCTTTGGCCGTCCCTGGCCGTCGAAGACCACGTTGTGGGGTTTGACGTCGCGGTGGACCATCCCCGCCTGATGGACCGCCGACAGGGCCTCTAAGATCTGCTCCATGACCGGCAGAGCTTGATCCTCGTCGAACCCTCCTGTGGCCAAGATCCGGTCCCGGAGAACGCCTCCGTCGAGGAGCTCCATGACGATCGCCGCCCGGCCGTCGATCTCGGTGGTGCCGAAGACGCGGACCACCCCCTGATGATCAATCTGCTGCATCAACGCCGCCTCGCGCTGGAATGCCTCGACCATAGCCTCGTCATCGGCGAAGCGGCGATGGATGACCTTGATCGCCACCTCGTCTTCGGCCACCCCATCGTAGGCTCGAAAGACGGTGGCCATCCCCCCGCGCCCCAGCTCATCCAGGATCTCATAGCGCTCTTTGTCGACCGTCGCTTCAGGCATCGACGGCCTCCTTCTCGGCTGTCATCTGGCGAACCTCTTCGTCGGCGGCGACCAAAATTTCCATCTCCGTAAAGCTGTCGAGGCCGCTGCCCTGAAAGTCGAATACCACCTGCTCCTCCTCATCAGAGCGGGCGCGCAGATCGAGCAGGGCGCCCCGCAACGCCAGCAGCCGGGCCTGGAGCATCGCCTCCTGATGAACCGCCCCGTCGCGGGCTTCCAGATTCTCCAGAATTACTCGCCGCCGGCCCAGCAGGTCATCGGCCTCTCCCAGGTCATGGCCGCCGTCGATCTCGGCATCGACGCGCTCCAATTGGTCGACCAGATCGGCGGCGTTGTCGTCTTTCATGACCTTTCGCGTCTCATCGAGGCGACGTCCCAGCTCGAGCATTCGCTCCACGATGGAGGCCACCTGGTCGGCGTATTCTCGGCGAAACTCTTCACCCAACCCGATGAGCAACAGCACCAATTCATAGATCTCCTGACGCACACCGTCGTCGTCCAGCCTGCGAAGGACCTGCCCGACCTCGGCGGCCAGGTCTGATTGATCGCTCAACTGGGCTCCCGCCATCAATGAGGCGCTGGGGATCAT
>SLJM01000322.1 GCA_007135085.1 Myxococcales bacterium | reverse complement strand
GACGCCCCGGTGGCGCTAAACGACGTCTACCCCACGGTCCTCGATCTGGCCGGCCTAACGATCCCCGAAGAGACCACCATGGTCAGCCAGGTCCCCGTTTATTTCGGCGCCGACCCCGACCATAGCCGCATGATCTTCCAGGAAAATTCATACTCCCGCCCCCGCCGCCACACCCGAGCCGTGATCTACGACCGCTACCACTACATCATGGATCTGACGACCAATACGAACGAGTTCTACGACTACGTCGACGATCCCTTAGAGCGCACCAACCTCATCGGCACGGGGCTTATCGAAGAGCGCATCATGCGCCAGGCTCTGGTGCGCTTTTTGGAGACCAGCACCATCCCCGAGGGGCTCGAGGATTAATCGCCATCGCGGTGCAACGGTTTTTTCTCAAATTCCGCGAAGGACAACAGGTCCTCTTTTTTTGTCTTCGCCAGAGGGGCGAGCAACATATCCGGGAAGGTGGAGACCCGGTTATTCACACACTCCACGCTGTCATTATAAAACCCTCTGGCCAGGGCGATCTGGTCTTCGCAGGCCACGAGTTGTTCCATCAATTTGGTAAATAGGGGTTCCGTTTTCAGGGTGGGATAGCGCTCCGTGACGGCGAAGAGTTTATCCAGCGCTTCCGTCTGACTGTCGACGGCTCGGGCCAACCGCCGGGCATCCTCACCGCCCGGATCACTCGTCGACGGCCCCTCCATCCGGGCGTTGACCACGGCCTTGAGGACCTCTTTTTCATGACTCGCCGCCGTCTCGACGATGCGGACCAGCCTGGGAATCAGATCGTGGCGCCGTTTGAACTCCACGTCCAGCATCGCCCAGGCCCGGTGCACCCGATTTCGCAATTCCACCAATCCGTTATAGAGGCTCTGCAGATACAAAAACGCGATGATCAGAGGAACCAGCACAATCACCGCCGCCGTCAGGACAATCGCCGTATCGAATGTGGTCTGCGATAGATTCTCGGCATACCAAAATTCGACGATCCCCCACAGCACCAGCAGGGGAAGTACAATGGCCCCGAAAAAGGATTTCGTCGCCGCCCGGTTATAGCGCTTGATCAGCTCCCTCTCGCCGAGTGCAGAGATCAAGAAGAGCTCTCCTGCCTCTCGGCCCCAGGGGACCTGAACCACCGGCTCGGGCCGCTCGGTATGAGCCTCGACGGGTCCCATGACATAAACCGACTCACCTTGGCGAATAGAGCGCTCAACAATCGCTCGCTTGCCAATCGATCCGCTCACTGCCCGCTTCGGGCCGAGCTCATAATAAAGCGGGTCCAGTTGATCGACTGTGCGCTGAGCCTGCCCCCTACAAATCACTTCCGCACCATAGGGTTGAATCAGCACATCACCGGTCTCATCGACCAGTCGAAAGGCAGCTCTCCCCCGCCCCGTACTAACTTGCTCCCAATTGGTCTCTCGAACCCGGCGCCCGTTACGCTCACGAACGACCTCTGAGCCTTCCTTGACCTCATATTCATAATAGACCACTGGCTTGCCACTGAGCGGTGCGATCTCCGGGTTATCGCAACGCACCCGGCCCTTGAGCTCATTGAGCCCCATGGTCACCCCTGCGGCCTTGGAGGTGGGAATATTCTCCAGGAGTCGCTTTCGCTTAAACGACTTATAACCACCGGCGATGGAGGACACCATGACGAGCAAGACAATCCCCATCAGCAGCCACTCCCCACCGGTGGTCAAGATGGGCCCAGAAACAAAGGCGATCATCGAATCTTCCGTATTTCTTTCACCGGCTCACGACCATCCCTTTGTCCTCTACTCCGAATGCGGCGCCGGCTGAGGTCTGGCCTGGGGCTGAGGGCCGGGCTGAGGGCCGGGCTGAGTCCGGGCTTCGTCATCGAGGCTCATATCAATTTTTACGGGCTTTTTCTCGAAGGGCTCAAAGGACAAGAACTCCTCTTTTTGGGTGCCCGCCAGGCCGGCGAGGAGCATGTCGGGGAAGGTCTCGACCCGGTTATTTACGCATTCCACGCTGTCGTTATAGAAGCTTCGCGCCAGGGCGATCTTCTCCTCGCAGCGGGTCAGCTCTCTCATCAATTTCTTGAACGCCCCGTCCGATTTGAGATCCGGATAGGCCTCGGCCACGGCGAAGAGTTGCTGGAGCCCTTGTGTTTGCTGGTCGATGGCCTGCGAGACCTGCCTGGCCTCTTCGCTATTGGGCTCGCTGCTCAAATTGGGGTTGGTCCGCGCCTGGACCACCGACTCCAGGACCTGCCGTTCGTGGCTGGCCACCGATTTGACGACGTTGACCAGGTTGGGGATCAGATCATGGCGGCGCTTGAACTCCACGTCGAGCATCGCCCAGGCCCGGCGCACCCGATTTCGCAGGTCCACCAATCCGTTATAGATGGTCTTGGCGTAGAGCCCGGCGATGACCATGGGCACCAATAGCCCGAGCACGATCGATAATATGAGCACCGTGCTCCATGTGGAGTCCGGCACATTGCCCTCAAAGGCAAGAGCCACAAACAGCGACGGGCCCGCCACGGCGGCGGCGAAGGCCCCGGCAAAGGAGCCCGTCGACTGCCAGCCAAATTTCTTGATCAGCTCGTCTTCGCTCTTCGAGGAGATGATAAATGCTTCGCCGAACTCGTCTTGCGCCACCTCCGGGGCCACCACGTCGACCTCGTCGCGAACCCGGACGGTGCCCATCACATAGGCCTCGGCTCCGTTGGCGATGATGGTCTCACGAAACCGGCGGCGGCCGGTGGAGTTGGCGATCGAGGTCCGCGGCCCCTTTCCGTAATAGAGGGGATCTGACTTACGCACCGTGCGAGCGATGATCTGATGGCCGTGAAATTCGGCCCCCTCGGGATGAACGCGAATATCTCCCGTGTCGTCGTGGAGCTGAAAGGGCACCTGAAATGTCCCGGAGTCCAGGGTCTTCCAGCCCGACTGGGTCCTGGTCTTGCCGTTGCTCCGGGTGCGCTTTCGCCACTGCTCCTCGACGCTATAATTGTAGTAGACCACCTGGCGTTCACTGAGATAGGCGGTCAGCGGCTGAGCGCAATTGACTCGCCCCTTCAACTCGTTGAGCCCGATGGTCACCCCCTGGCATTTGGAGGTGGGCACGTTTTCGATGAGCCGCTTTTTGAAAAACGCGCTGTATCCGACACCGATGAGGAGCACGATCACCCCCACGACGATGCCGGTCATCAACAAATCGGGCACCGTCGAAAAGGGCGTGGCAATCAACAGGTTGGGGCCGGTCATGGTCTCTCCTTCGTCTTCGTGGTCGCTATCGGCCACCGCTCATTCGAAGTGGGCGTCGTGTTCCTCGTCGCCCTCCTCGTCATCGGCGCGGCGGGGAATCTCCACCGGCGGACGATGAGAGCGTATCAGGTGGCCCCGTCGGATGACAAAGCGACCTTTATTGCCCCTGGATGTGGGCTCGAATTTCCCGATGGATCGGCGCACGAAGTGGCGCGCTCCCTGGTTGGTCTCCACCTCCAGACCGTCCAGGCGCTCCCGGGAGAGCGTAAAGTCGAGCACCGTGTCGTCGCCCTCCAATGAGATGGCGCGCACCCCCTTGGCGGCGCTCTTGACGTGGGAGATCTCGCGCACCGGGAACATCAGGCCACGACCGTTATGGCTCGCCAGGGCGACCAACTCCGTGCCGTCGCAGACCTCGACGTTGACCACTTTGTCGCCCTTACCAAGGCGCATATACATCCGCCCTTTGACCGTGGAGGGATCGACGTAGGAGTCGACAGAAAATCGCACCGACTGGCCCTGCTCGCTGATGGCCACCAGCTGGTGATCCGGCTCCTCTTCGACGTCGTCGACCAGCGTGGGCTGCTCGGGCTCCAGCGGGCGTAGAGCGTAGTCGTTATCTACCACCACGCCGACGATGCGCTCTCCGTCGTCGAAATCGAAGCTGGCCTGCACGGGATCACCATAACCGGTGGTGGAGGGCACGTCGTCGACGCGCATCGTGTAGGCCCGGCCCATATTCGTAAAATAGATCACCGAATCCCGCGTATTGGCCGGCATGACCCAGCCGATGGCGTCGTTGTCGCGAACTCGAATGGTCGACAGGTCCGTATAGGACTTCTGGCGCTTGATCCAGCCGTCTTTGGAGACCATCACCCAGACCCGCTCGGAGACGATATAATCCTCTTCCGAATAGTCCAATTCGACCACCTGGGCGTCGACCCGGGTGCGGCGGTTGTCGCCGTAGGCGGTGCCGATGGCCACCAATTCGCTGCGGATGAGCGCCCATCGGTCGGAATCGCTGGCCAGCAGCGCTTCCAATCGAGCCGCCTCGGCCCGCTTTTCCTCGAGTTCTTCGCGAATGGCCTCGATCTCGAGCTTGGCCAACCGATAGAGCTTGGTCTCCAGAACGGCGTCGGCTTGAATATGGTCGAGGCCAAATTCGGCCATCAACTTCTGAGCGGCGTCCTTTTTGCCCTCCGAGGCCCGGATCAACTCGATGGCCCGGTCCAGGTCATCGAAGATGATCTCGAAGCCCTCGAGCAGATGGATCCGCTCCCGCAATTTCTTGAGCTCATATTCCAGCCGGCGGGTGACCACCTCCATGCGAAAGTCCAGGAAGTGGCGCAGCATCTGCTTAAGGTTGACCCGATCGGGCTGGGGAATCTGGGGATTGTCCGTGGGCACCAGACAGGTCAGGTTGACGTGGAACCGATCTTCGAGCGGCGTATGCTTGAATAGATAGGCCATCGCCGCTTCCGGATCGGCACCGCGCTTCAGCTCTAAGACCACCCGCACCTCTTCGGTGGACTCGTCGCGCACGTCCTGGAGCTGGGGGACCTTCTCCTCGATGATATGGGAGGCGATCTTTTCGACCAGCGAGGACTTATCCGTATAATAGGGCACGGATTTGATGATGATATATTTTTTATGTCCCTCTTTTTCGACCTCCCACTCCGAGCGGGTGAGCACGGCGCCGCGCCCTTCTCGATAAATTTCGCGCAGCTCTTCGATGTCGTTGAGCAGCACACCGCCCGTGGGGAAATCGGGACCTTTGACGATATCGCCCACCAGCTCGTCGACGGTGGTCTGCGGCTCGTCGATGAGCTTGATGAGCCCCTGGACGACTTCACCCAGGTTGTGGGGCGGGATATTGGTGGCCATCCCGACGGCGATGCCCGTGGCCCCGTTGATGAGCAGGTTGGGTACCTGGGCAGGGAGCACCACCGGCTCGTGGACCGTGCCGTCGTAGTTGGGTCGAAAGTCGACGGTCTGCTTTCGGATCTCGTCGATGAGCTCTTCGGCCAGCGACTCCAGCCTGGCCTCCGTATAACGCATGGCCGCCGCGCTATCGCCGTCGACGGAGCCGAAGTTGCCCTGGCCGTCGACCAGGGGATAGCGAAGCGAGAAATTCTGGGCCATGCGCACCATGGCGTCGTAGATCGACTGGTCGCCGTGGGGGTGGTATTTACCCATCACCTCACCGACGATGGCCGCGCTCTTTCGATGCTTGGCGCTATGGGTCAGGCCCAGCTCTTTGAACATGGCGTACAAAATACGCCGCTGCACCGGCTTGAGCCCGTCACGCACATCCGGCAAGGCCCGGCTGGTGATGACGCTCATCGCGTAGTTGAGATAGCGCGCTTGCGCCGTTTCGTGGAGGGGAACTTCTTCGATTCTGGCGGCCATAATACTCCTCACTGCGGCAGAATTCACCGGGCGATGTGGTATCATCGGGCCAGATCAATGACAACTGCGTCGAACGCCGGGAAGATGGGCAAGGCTGGTCGGCGATGAATCGATCTCAGTCGATCCGCAGGTATAGCAACCACCTTCCATGGCTGTTATGATCGGCCCGCCAGAAGTCGTGTCGTCGCCCCCGACGCCCTCAAAGACTGCCATGACCCAGCGCAACCTCCTCATACTCGGTGCCACCTTGACCTGCCTGTTGGCGGGGCTGCTGCTGTTCTGGCAGGTAGGCGGCG
>SLJM01000240.1 GCA_007135085.1 Myxococcales bacterium | reverse complement strand
TTCTCCTCCCCTAGAGACGTCAATGAGTGCTCCCACCGAACAGACCCAGTCCATCAAAGAGATCATCGATCTCCTGCCCCGCGAGGAGTTTCTCGACCCTCAGGTTCTCTTCGCCGACGCTCACTACGACGGCGATGACAAGCCACATCGAATGGTCTTGACCTCCCGGCGGGCCGTCCAACAAATGGTGGAGGCCCTCGAACTCAGCGCCGACGATCGGGTGCTCCATATCGGGACCGGCTTCGGCTTCACCGCCCTCGTGCTCGGGGTCATCGCAAAAGAGGTCATCTCTGTGGAGCGAGTCCCCCACCGGGCCCGCTTCGCCAGAGAAAAGCTGGCCCTCTTCGATCGCACCAACGTGACCGTCATAGAGGCCAAAAACCTGAGCGACCTGCCGCTGACCGGCCCCTTTGACGCCATCCTCGTCGAGACCACCGCCGGCGAGGTCACCGGTGAGATGCTGGCCCTCCTGGCCCCCGGCGGCCGCCTCGTCGCCCCCCGGGGCGTGACCCCGACCTCCCAGGATCTCCACCTCTTTCGCCGCCTGGAGAGCGGAGAAATCCAGGACGAGGATCTCGGCAATTTCCGCCTCATCCCCTCCCTGGAGGAAATCCTCATCGACCTGGGGGTCACCGATGTGGAGAAGGCAGCCCAGGTGCGCAATATGAGCAGGACCCAGCGCATCGGCATCACCAACGCCTTGATGAAGATCGGCGATATCGATGAGCTCGAGATCTATCGCGCCCTGGCCCTGCAGCGGGGGCTGCGCCTGAGCCGCACCGAGGAGTTGATTCATCAGATCCAGCCCGACGCCCTCGATCGGATCCCTCGCACCTTTATGAAGCATAACCAATTCGTCCCCATCCACTGCACGGAGGGCACCTTCGTGGTGGCCACCCCCGATCCGGACGCCCAGGTCAGTATCCTACGGGGCCCGGCTCAATGTGATGAGGTCGAGGCGGTGTTGATCACCCCCACCGACTATCGGCGGCTGTGGCGGGCCATCGAGCTCGACCAATACGGCAGCTTACCACAGCACCTTCGAGAAGATGACGAACCGGACCCACAGGATCGATTCAGCGATCCCCGGGCCGTCGTCGAAGACGAAGTCCACAGCAAGCGCCTCAACTCCATCTTCGACGGCATCTTGATGGACGCCGTCGCCGAACGAGCCAGCGATATTCACTTCGAGCGCTACGACGATCGGGTGCGGATCCGGTTTCGCATCGACGGCGATTGCGTGGACATGACCCGCTATCGCATCACCCCTTTCGAATTGATGGGCATCATCAACGTCATCAAGATCGGCTCCAACCTGGACATCGCCGAGCGGCGCCTGCCCCAGGGAGGGCGAATGGAGCGCAACGTCGGCGGTCACCTCTTCGATCTGCGCGTCCAGACCCAGCCCTCTCACCACGGCGAATATGTGGTCATCCGTCTGCTGCCCCGGGACAACCGGATGATCACCATCGAGGAGCTGGGCTTTCCTGAACAATTAGCCCGAGAATACGAGCGCTTGCTCATCAGCCCCTCCGGGATGGTCCTCGTCGTGGGCCCCACGGGCTCCGGAAAATCGACCACCCTCTATGCGGGCCTGCAACTATTGGCCGACGACGCCACTCGAAAGGTCATCACCGTCGAAGACCCCGTGGAATACTCCATCGATCAGGTCCAGCAGACCCAGGTCAAACGGCGTATCGGCTTTAATTTTGCCGACGCCATGCGCTCCTTCGTGCGCCAGGATCCGGACGTCATCCTCGTCGGCGAGATCCGCGATGGCGAGACCGCTCTGGAGGCCATTCGCGCCTCCCAGACCGGTCACCTCGTCTTGTCCACCCTCCACTCAAACGACGCCGTCGACGCCGTCCAGCGCCTCTTCGACCTGGGCATGCACGCCAACTCCGTGGCCAGCGAGCTCATCGCCGTCATCGCCCAGCGCCTGGCCCGTCGAATCTGCACCCACTGCAAGGAACAGACCACCCCGGACCCTCAACTGGCCGCCGAGGTCTTTCCCGACGGGGTGCCCGATGATTTCGTCTGCTATAAGGGGCGCGGCTGCCCGCGCTGCAACGGCCGCGGAACCCGGGGCCGCATCGCCGTCATCGAATTTCTCAAGGTCTCCGCCCCCATCCGCCGGGCCATCGCCGCTCGCCTTCAGGTCGACGACCTGCGCAGCCGCTGCCTGGCCGCCGGCATGCAGACCATGCGCAGCACCGCCCTATCGCTGATCAGCGATGGCCTCATCTCCTTTGACGAACTCCAGCGCCTTTTGCCCGAAGAGCGGCTGGCCCCGGAAACTCTCTGAGCCCCGCCATGCCTCCTCCCCGCAGGCGACCACCCAACACCTCATGGATGGGGCGGTCCCGTGGCCGGCTCCGGCGCCCGTTCGTCTTTGAGGATCCGAAAGAAGGCGGCCACACCGAGCCACACGAAGGCCATCAGTGGAAAGTGGGGCACGAACCCCAGCAGACCGAAGGCGAGAGTGGCAAAGGCCAGCCCCGCAAAAAACCAACTGGCCACAGCCATCGCCACCGCCACTCGGTCCCGGGGTTGATGTCGTCGCGAATCTCCTTGCTCCTCCATCGGGCCTCCTGCTGGCATGGTGATATTCAGAAATTTAACGCCCCCGCCGGCAGAACCAAATCTCAACGACCAATCACCGATATCCTCCTTGAAGGCCGCTGTCCGGGGTCTAAGATCGCATTATCTACACTGGGATGATTCCGGAGCGCGGACTGCCAGTCCGCTTTGCGGCCAAGCTGGCCGCGCTCCAATAAGAGACTGAGTAATTTCATAAATGAGGGGGGATGTAGCCATGACATTGGTCTACCTGTTGATTTGGGGAACCTGGATTGCCTTCGGTATCAGCACCATCTGGGCACTCCATTGGGCCGCCCGCCATGGGCACCTCAGCGATCCCGAAGGGGCGGCCCGCTCGATCTTCGATGACGACGAGCCCCCGGGGCAGATGACCGACTTCTTCCCCGGCGACGGCCCCGACGGCGATCCCTCCTTGATGGAGGGCAGTCATGACTGACGACAGCCCTCCCCCAACCTCCGACTCCTCTGCCTCGTCGGCGCCCATGCCCGAGGGCTCACCCGACCAGGAGAGCAGCCCACGGGATATGGTCGACCGGGCCCGCATCGACGCCTCCTGTCGAGGGCCGGTCCTCTTTTTCTTCCTCACCGCCGCCGCCTGGCTCCTCATCGGCAGCGCCCTGGCGCTGCTGGCCTCGATCAAGATGCACAGCCCGGAGTTTCTATCCGATACGGAGTGGCTGACCTTCGGACGGGTCCGCCCGGCTCATCTCAACACCGTGATCTACGGCTGGTCCTCTCTGGCCGGCATGGGCGTCTTATTCTGGCTTCAGGCCCGGCTGTCTCGGGCGGAGCTGCGCTTTCAAAAATTATTATACGCCGTGGGCATCCTCTGGAATCTGGCCATCGCCGGGGGGACCGTCGTCTTGTTGACCGGTCGCTACCTCAGCATCGAATGGCTCGAATTCCCAGTCTGGACCGCCGCCTTGCTCGGCCTTGGCTTTGTGGCCGTCATGGTCACCTCCCTGGACACCTTCCGCCGCCGCACCCACCACCACGTCTACGTCTCCCAATGGTATCTCTTCGGCGCCGTCTTCTGGTTTCCCATCCTCTATGTGCTGGCCCACGCCATGATCCACCTCGGCGGCGCCACCGGGGTCGCCCAGGCCACCGCCAATTGGTGGTTCGCCCACAACGTGCTGGGCATCTGGTTTACCCCCATCGGCCTGGCGGCGGCCTATTATTTTATCCCCAAGGTCATCGGTCGCCCCATCCACAGCTATTATCTGTCCCTCCTTGGGTTCTGGACCCTGGCCCTCTTCTATAATTGGGCGGGCACCCACCACCTCATCGGCGGCCCCCTGCCGGTGTGGCTGACCACGGTGGGCACCGTGGCCAGCATGATGATGTTCATCCCGGTCATCACCGTGGCCATCAACCACCATATGACCATGATCGGCCACTTCCAGAAGCTCAAATTCAGTCCCACCCTGCGCTTTATCGTCTTCGGCGCCATGAGCTACACCGTGGTCAGCTTCCAGGGCTCGCTGATGTCGCTGCGCATCGTCAACGAGACCAGCCATTTCACCCATTATACGGTGGCCCACGCCCATCTGGGGATGTACGCCTTTTTCACGATGGTCCTCTTCGGATCCATCTACTATATCGCCCCCCGCCTGACCGGTCGGGAGTGGGCGTCGGCTCGGCTCATCAAGATCCACTTCTGGTCCGTCGCCGTGGGGATGATCATGTATTTCACCGGCTTGAGCTGGGGGGGATGGCGCCAGGGGGAGCAGATGAACCACGACACCATGCCCTTTCTGGACATCGTCGCCGAGCTGATGCCCTATTTCTGGTCTCGCAGCGTGGCCGGAATCCTGATGACCGTGGGCCATATCGCCTTTGCCATTCTGTTGTGGAAGATGTGGCGCGGTGAAGGCCAAAAGCGCCTGCGGGCGCGTAAACTCGAACAACAACAAGAGGGACCCACCTTATTGGCCAGACCTGAGGAGGACTCATGAATCGGTCCATCAGCCTTCTCGCAGGCGTGCTCTTTACCGTGGCCGCCTCTTTTGTGGGGCTCGTGCTCATCCCGGACTGGCAATTTGTGCCCCTGGAGCCGGTTCAGCTCGACGACGGCACGACCCGGCCCGTGCCTCCCGAGGGCTCCGTCGCCGAGGGACGTCTGGTCTATAACGAGCTGGGCTGTATCTACTGCCACACCCAGCAAATCCGCCCCGACAACTTCGGCACCGACCAGCAGCGCGGATGGGGCACCCGACAGACCGAACCGCTGGACCATATCTACGATGAGCCCCCCCTGCTGGGGACCATGCGCAGCGGCCCCGATCTGGCCAATATCGGTGCTCGCCAGCCCTCCAGAAGCTGGCACCACCTCCATATGTTCAATCCCGTCATCACCTCGCCGGGCTCCAATATGCCGCCCCACCGATTTTTATACGAAGCCATCCCCCGCGGTGATGGTGAGCGCCCCGACGAGGCCCTGAACTTTCCCGAAGAATTCGACGACCCCCACCACTGGTGGGTGCCCACCGATCGGGCCGAGGCCCTCGTCGATTATCTGTTGAGTCTGGACCACACCTATCCCACCGGCCGAGGCCAATGATATGGTCGACGAACCGAAAGACGGCGAAGAAAAAGATGGCGAAGAAAAAGCCCAACAGCAGCCGTCATCGCTGAAGGCCGAACCCGAGGAGGGCCACTGGGACGACGTCCACGCCCTCCACGACCCGGTCATGCGCGAACACGCCCGCCCCCGCGACGGCTTCGAGCCCATCTCGGTGTGGCTGGTCTTCATCTTTATGGCCTTCGTGGCCTGGGGGGGCTGGTATCTGGGGGCCTATAGCGCCTCATTTAGAGCGGACGTCATCGATATAATCCCTCTCGAAGAGCAAGCCCTGGCCCCCGAGGTCGACGACCTGCCCCCCGATGAGGTCGATCCCATGGTGCTCGGAGAGCAGGTCTATACCAACTGCGCCCCCTGCCATCAGGCCGACGGCCAGGGAGTCGTGGGCGCCTTCCCGCCCCTGACCGACAACGCGCGGGTTCAGGGCGATCCCCGGCCCTTCGCGGCGCTGCTCATCGACGGCCTCCACGGCCCCCTGGAGGTCGACGGCGTGGCCTATGACGAGGTGATGCCCGGATGGGGGCAGCTCCAGGACCAGGAGCTGGCGGCGGTCATGACCTATGTGCGCCAATCCTTTGGAAACGACGCCGACCCCGTCGACGCCGACCTCGTCGCTCAGGTCCGTCAGGCCACGGACGATCGCGATGAACTCTGGACCGACCAGGAACTCGAGGAATTCGACTGGCAGGCGATCGACGAGCCAGATGAGCCCGACGACGAGCCAGATGAGCCCGACGACGAGCCAGATGAGCCCGACGACGAGCC
>SLJM01000078.1 GCA_007135085.1 Myxococcales bacterium | reverse complement strand
GCCCCAATGTGCCTTGTGCCATTGGGGAGCAAAGATTGGACAGCTAAGAGTGAGCAACTGAAGCATATGGCGGCCCCAATGTGCCTTGTGCCATTGGGGAGCAAAGATTGGACAGCTAAGATCTCACCCCCCTGGTTGTTGTTGCGGCCTTGGCCGCAACAACAAAAAAAGAGGGGGGCCAGCCCTGGTAGCTGTCAGATCTCTGCTCACCAGCGCCGCAAGGGCGCTGGGGTCGCCAACTGCCAGATTCGATGGAAGTCGAAACGATCAAGTGGACGAATCAGGCTTAACTTACTGGCATTGGTCCTTGCGTCGCCGGTGAATCAGACTGGGTGAGCTACGCCGGGCTCAATCTTCTGAAATACACTGCCCTACCTCGCCACAGATTTCACCAGGCCCACAATCTGCGTCGCTCATACAGCCCACACAGTCGCCGGCCACACAGATATCCCCGCCGTCACAATCGGAATCATCGAAGCAATAATCGTCGGGAAACGCCTCATCTGGAAGCTGGCATTCAGCCACCCAATGCGAAGGTGCCGGCAGGCGGGGCGGGTCTTCGTCGTAAATGGCATGGCCATGGACCGACCACAGCCGATCTTCAGGCGCCACATAAAGCGATCCCTCTGCGTCGAGAGCGGCCAATTCGGCGAGCAGGCCCGACTCTCCGAGCGCCTCGATCTGGTCGACGGGACCGGAATATGAGCAATAGGAATATTGGGCCTCCTGGTGGGTGATCTGGTCGTCGTCGACGAGAAAGAGGCGCCGGTCCATATCCGGGGCGATCCGGAAGGACCACCGATCGGTGATGACCGGCTCGTGAAAAATCAGACCGCCAATACGCATGCCCTCAAAGATCCCCACCTCTTCATCGGGCCAGTCCACTTCTTCCTCATCCGTCCAGGGGCTGACCTCCGGTGGCAAGGCGAGCATAAAGGACCACCCGAAATAGACTGTCATCTCGTCGGGAAGCTCCTGATCATGGAGATACCCGGAGATATTCTCCAATTCGACGGCAAAGGCATTTTGGATCCTCTCGCATTGGTCCCCCTCCACGATCTGAGATTGCCCCTCGGGGACCACAGGCGCCCAGCCGACCTCCAGCGCCGGCTCCACAGACACCACGTCTCCTATAATCAACCCATCTGCCAGCCCGATCCACTCTCGCAGATCCATGAGCAACTCTTCGGGCTCCAATTCACAATCACCATTTCCCGGCGGACCGAGCTCGGGCAATTGCGGCTCATTTCCCCAATGGGTCTCGCTCCCCGTATCGGGCTCCCCGTTGCAAGCCACCATCCACAGCGCCAGGGTTGCGATCCATCCCACTACGACAAGTCTAGCTCCCATCGACTCTCTCCCGGTCATTTACCATTCCAATCAGTGTTGAAAATTACAGGTTTCGACGCCTTATTCGATGACCGATTGCCCCAGATAAAAGGTCACCTTTTTCGTCTCTTCATCATCCCTCTTATGCTCCAGATTATATTCATCGACCTCCTGGCGAAGGACCGATAAATCCTCCCGAAAGTTGCGCAATAGCCCCAGGACCCGTTCGCCATGGGGATGTCCCTCCCAGATCTCAAAGGAATAGGTGCTGCCGCCGACGACGTCCGATGGAAGGGAGCGCAACCGGGCGTTTCGCAATTTTATACAGGCCGCTGTGACCACGGCGTTGAAATGATCGAAAAACGCCGTCTCCCACCCGATCGGATCATTGATGGGAATCACCAGTTGCTCACAGGAATAAACCGGCTCCTCTGCGCTGTCATCCCGTGCAACTCGAACGTCTTCGACGAGAGCGATCAATGCCTTTTCGACCAATTCGGGCTCCAACTCCACCAACCCCTCCAGGTCCCCTCGTGTGACCGGACCGTGGAGGTAGATATTGAGCCAGATCATCGGCAGAGCCGCCGCTTCGGCATCGCTTCTGGCCACCTTCTCGAGTTCCTCGTCGCTGGCCAACCGATAGATCGTACCAGTGCCCCGACCTTTTTGAAAAACGAGCCCGGACTCACAGAGATCCCAGAGGATGCTGCGAACCATCGACTCATCCTCTCCATAAAACTGCCTCAACACCTGAGCCTGGGAGGCCACCTCTTCGCTCTGGATGAACTCGAAGACCGCCGCCCACAGCGGTTGATTTTCATCATCCTGACTGGCCGACAATCTCTGAATCTTCGACTGGTAGGTGCGCAGCGCCATGCCAAACATATCGGCCTGCACCTTGCGGCTTACTCCTTGCGCCGACAACTCCGATGACAATTCGAGAAAGACGGAATTGGCGATATGTCCAAGAGGAGCCCGCAACCCCGCAGAAGTCGCCAGGTGAGCGACGAGCACCGTGGTTTGCCGCACGACGGCGTCGATTAGTAATTTTGCATTCATGGGTGCCAGCTCCGTGGTTTGCTGTCGACCGGTTCCATCATGACCGCCTGCCAGACCCCAGAGTAGTGCAAGATCCTGCATCCCCCAAAAGCCCTATATTTTTGAGACCCCTGCGACCTCGCGTCGTTGGTGAATCAGATTAGCCAGCTACGCGTCGTCGGTGAATCAGAGTAGCCAGCTAAGCGTCGTCGGTGAATCAGAGTAGCCAGCTAAATGAAATCAATTTTCATTTTCCCCCTTGACTCGAAATTGAATTCTATTATCAATATCAGTGTTGATGATCAGGGAACCAACCAATTTCCCGCACTCTCGATCCAGGAACGGCTATGACCATCGAAAAACAGCTCGGAGACTTGCTCGGCTTTGACGAGGACACCCGCGTTGAGCTCGTGCAGGTCGCAGAAGCCGGTCAGACGCCCACCCTGGAGTTGCGATTGAAGCGCTTTGCCGGCGATCTTGGCTGGCTGGTGCAGCGGCGCATTCGCCTGGCCCCCGGCCAGGTCGGCGCCCTCCGCGACGGGCTCAACCTGATGGATCCCGACGCCCGAGACAGCCGCCATCCGGGACGAGCCGACGACTCCAACGTCATCGAACTCACCACCCTGCGGCGACAATCGCTCTGATCGCAGCCCCCCTCATTCCACACAATTTTCCAGAGACGACGCCTCCACAGATCGCAAGATCGGTGTGTCCGTCCAGGTCAGGGATTTGACGAAGCAGGCGTATTGAGCCTTGGCGTCATCGCGTTGAAAGGCCACGTTATGGCCGTCCATGACGCTCGGCTCGTATTGGGTGACCACGTTGGTCGTCCCCGCCGAATTACCCTGGACGGGAAGCTCCAATACCTGATCGAGATCGCGCCAGCGCATCTGGTCGAGGGCCTCTTCTTCCAGCAGGGGTTCGACCAGTTGGCCGCCCAGAGCAGTCGAAAAAGCAGCCCGAGAGATGGGGCTAAAATACCCGTCGTCCAGCCCCGAATGTTGCAGCGAATGGGTGGGCTCCTGCCCCGGATGGGGCTCGTCGACCAAAAACCGGCCGTGAGCCACGGGATCGACCAGATCCCAGGGGTGCTGCACGGCGCTCAAGATCGGATCGTAGGGGTCGAGCTCCTCGTCGCTTCGATAGCCCAGCACGAGCCGCAGCATTGCCCCTACGTTGACGGGGCGCACCGACTCCAGGGCCACCTCGATGAGCACTCCTCCCGAGCCGGAGAAGATGCCGGCGTCGATTCGATCGTCGACGGTCAACGCCGGCAGACCGATGGTGGAGCCCATGGATTGTCCCATGGCAGCGAAGGCGTCTGAGTCGAAGTGAATCACCTCCACCCCTTCGGGCATCAACTCCGCCAACCCCTCCACGTCGTCGACGTCGAACTCCAACCCCTCCATCAGACGGGCGTGGAGGCCGACCTCGTTGGCGGCGATGATGAAATTGTCGATCGCCGCCCGCGGGTTCTCGACGAGATTATAGAGCTTTAGGCCCGTCGTATCGCGCGGGCTATGGCGCATGCCGTGGAGATTGAAATCGGCGGCAAACCCGGCGATGCCGTAGGGGGCGACCACCCCGCCGGGGCCGGACCCTTCTGGGGCCGGTGTATCCGTATCGGGCCGCGCCCCCCGGTGGAGAAGTTCGTCGGCCACCCCGCCCGAGCCATGCAGATAAAAGAGGGTCGGATAGCCCCGCTCGCCAGCCTGGGCGCGGGGAATGGTCAGAAAAAATCGAATCGACTGGTCGTCGACCATCTCCGGATCGCCCTGGTCGTCGAAGAGAATTCGCCCCGACGGCGGGTGATCATAGGGTCGTTCGCCCTCCTGAATGACGGGCACGTCGTAATAACCCTCGACGACGACGAAATCGTCGTAGCTCTCGACGACGGTCAACCCCAACTCGGCGTCTATCGATGGTGTGGGAAGTTCGCGATACCAGGCGTTGATGCGGCGAAGGCGCTCCGACGGATCGTGGGTCGTAAACAAGACCATCCCCGTCACCGCCTCGGAATCTACGCCGAGCTCGTCGACCACCGCCAACGCATCTTCATAGGGCTGACCGTCGACGCCCTCGACAGCAAGACCGGCCAGCAATCGGGCCATCGCCTCGTCGGGCACCACCGACTCACCCTCTTCGTCGAGCAGGGCGTCGGTGATCACCAGGGCATAGGTCGTATTCGGCCGCCGAATCACCCCGAATGGCGAGATACACCCCACTTGCCGGGCATCGTGATAGCTGCCCTCCTGTTCGCGGTATTGGCAGGTGATGGGATAGACCTCACCGCGCTCGGAGCTGTCGCCGTCGACGTCGACGAGAAATACCGAGGGATAGGCGCCCTCAAAATCAACGGAGGCATCGGCGTCGGCCGGCAGAGTGGACGGATCGAGGGAGTCTGTAAAATAAGCAAAAATACCGCTCGACAGCCCCCACCCATCGAGGAGCTCGTCGGCGGCGCTGAACCACAACTCCAATAAGGGCTGGCTCGTCGCTCCCGGCCAGCCCATAAAGACCTCTTCGGCCCCATCTCCCCGGCGCAGATCGTCGGGAAAGGGCAGGTCGAAGAACTCCTGCGAGTCGGGCCGAAAGCGCATCGCCGTGCCCTGCGGGGCCTGCCAGATATCGTCCACATCGTCGACGGCGTCCGCGCCGCCCACGTCTTCCTTATGGTCGACCTCTTCCCCATTGCATCCCAACAGGACCACCAGCACCAACGCCGCCAGCCCACCGCCAATCATCGAGCTTCTCATTGACCTGCTCCCGTTCGATAATCCTTCGTATCGGTCTCATCGCACAGAAGCACTATGACGCTCAACGACCTCGGTTGTACAGTCCCTCCTGATTCTCACAGCTCGGATAGACCTCCCGGGGCTGAAACTCCCAGTTCAGTCGGGTCCAGTTCAGACGGGTCCACCGCATGTCACCTGCCTGCTAATATTCACTCTGGCATTGGCTGACCAATAAGATTTCCGTCGTCATCTGCTCCACCACGAAAACCTCGGTCGCCGTGACCGGGCTGCATTGGACCGACGGCATCTCTTCGCTGTTGATCGGCTGTGCTTCGACGTCGTAACAGCCGACGGGAAGGATCGTAAAATAGTCGACAAATTGATGACGTGACCCCTCATCGAATGAATCATTTGAAGAGCCCGGGACCATTCCCGGAAATATCAGCTCCTCCAGACTCCGCGTCTCCTCGATGACCGGGTCACCGCTGCGGCAATCGCTGATACTAAACGAAAACCCCGCCACGTCCGTGCCGCCCTGAAAGTCGATATTCAAGGCCATCCCCGTGTCTTGCTCCACCCCCTCGGGGACTTTCTCCTCTACATCATCAATGCATCCCACCGTCGAGCCCATGGCCCAGATGGTGCTGATCACCCCCCACTTTTTCCACATTGAAACACCTCTCTCCTTCGAGACGACACCCCCTTCGCCTCGACCTTTGCTGTTTTGATGATGGCTACTCAAAAAACTAATGCGCCCTGCCAAACCTTCAATTTGAAATATGAGAATAACTCAAACACCAAGAAAAAAGCCCCCTCCCGAATTCTCGAGAGGGGGCCGTACCCGGAGGGTACT
>SLJM01000390.1 GCA_007135085.1 Myxococcales bacterium | reverse complement strand
TCTGGAGACCACCGGCCCCACAACTTCTCTGCTTTTGTGGGGCCGATTGTCTCTGACTATCGCTTTTGGCTCCGACAAACTTGCGACGGTCTGGAGACCACCGGCCCCACAACTTCTCTGCTTTTGTGGGGCCGATTGTCTCTGACTATCGCTTTTGGCTCCGCCAAATTTGCGACGGTCTGGAGACCACCGGCCCCACGCCTTCTCTCCTTTTGTGCGACGGTCTGGAGACCACCGGCCCCACAACTTCTCTGCTTTTGTGGGGCCGATTGTCTCTGACTATCGCAAGAATCAGTCAAAGAGATTCTCCCAGAACCGCTGTCGATACCGCTTATACCATCGACGTAGATCTTCTTTAAAATCGGGGTGGTAGTCGTGAATACTCGATGCCTTCCAATCAAAGGGGTCATCTACCAGGCCCGCTTTTACGGGGTTGAGTGCCGTATAACAGGACATATTGTATAGATGCAGCGGATCTCTCGCGTAGCGATCAAAGAAGTCTCGTTGCCAAAATGATTCACCTGTTCGTCCCAATATCTTATTGGCCTGCCGGGCCGTGTATGACTTCAGGCGACGCACGATCTTACCCATCGGTAGCTTTGGCTGATCGTAGACCAGGTGAACGTGGTTGGGCATGATCACCCAGTCGATGAGATGGTAACTCTTCTTATGATAGAAGCGCACGGCATCGGCGACCAATATGCCAATGTCGTCGCGTTCAAGCCAGCATTTGCCGCGGCCTTTGTCGAGATATTTTTCGGCCAGCGCCTGAGCCTGTTCAGGGGTCGACGCCTCAGCGGCGAGGCGGTTGTACGCCTCTTGAGGAATCGCATCGCCGAGGTGAAAGGTGATCATCATTGGGCGGCCATTGGCCTCGGTATGAGGCAAGAAGGCGCCCTGGTACATCACATCCGTGGGTTGGTAGGACATGATATCTCCGAATATGTAGTTGCGTGAGGTCGCCGATCATGAGCACCGCCGGGGTTTTGACAAATACAAAGCGATAGTCAGAGACTATCGGCCCCACAAAAAACGCAGAGACGTCGTGGGGCCGGTGGTCTCCAGACCGTCGCAGGGAATGTAGAGACTTGTGGGGCCGGTGGTCTCCAGACCGTCGCAGGGAAAGTAGAGACGTCGTGGTGCCGGTGGTCTCCAGACCGTCGCAGGGAACGTAGAGACTTGTGGGGCCGGTGGTCTCCAGACCGTCGCAGGGAAAGTAGAGACGTCGTGGGGCCGGTGGTCTCCAGACCGTCGCAGGGAATGTAGAGACTTGTGGGGCCGGTGGTCTCCAGACCGTCGCAGGGAATGTAGAGACTTGTGGGGCCGGTGGTCTACAGACCGTCGCAGGGTTGGCGGAGCCAAAAGCGATAGACAGAGCCAAACGGCCCCAGAATGCTTGAGAGCACTGGGGCCGATGGTCTCTGACTATCGCATAGGGTTCTCGCAAAATTAGCCGCCCCCCATGACGGGAGCTCTTCCCGAGGAACCAGTTCCCATCCGGGAAGGGCGGACCGAAGGGGGGCGAGAAAATTTTGATGAAATTCGGACCTCTCGAATCCCGAGGCATAGCGGTTAGCTATGTCGAGCGGTGAGAGAGTTCGACGTTCGCAAAATTAGCCGCCCCCATGACGGGAGCCCTTCTCGGATGGGAACAAACACTACTCGCGATAGACGTAGATGGTCTCCGTGGTCTGGATCCCCGCATCATTGCGGGTGACCAACGAGATCTGGTTCATCCCCTCGAAGAGGGGCACCGACGTGGACAGTCGGGCGCTGGTGTCGTCGACGCGCTGGTAGGCCAGCTTGCGGGTGTCCACGTCACGCGGGCTGCGCCGGTGGTGGACGATGACGTAATAATCCTGCAGGTTCCACTCGTCCTCGACATAGGCCTCGAGATCGATGGCCCGATCGGAGGTCAGCATCGCCGCCGGCCTCATATCGACCCGCGGCTTCTGGAAGCGCATGATCCGCTCCACGCCCGCCAATTCTCCGGAGGCTCCCTCCTCAAAATCGGCGTCTGACTGAGAGACCCAGCCCGAGCGGCCGTCGAGCTGGACCTTGAGCCAATCTCCGGCACGAGCAATCACGGGCAAGGTGGCTCCCGAGCCGGCGGCGGCGACGGGATCGCTCTCGTCGCTTGCCGATACTCGAAGAGTGGTCGCCTCAGAAGTGACCCGGGCCAATCCGCTGACCGACTCCACGGCGGCGTCCTCTTCGGACATGGGCAGCTCGAATTCGCGCTGGACGAAATCTCTAAAGCCCGTGTCGTAGACGTCGAGCTCGAATTTGACCATTCCCCCCTCGGGCCACTCGTTGACCTGAAATTCAAAGTCCACGTGCTCTGTGGCCCCCGGTTCGAGGTTGGAGACCACGCCGCGGCCGCGGTCCAGATAGATCTCACTGCCCGTCATATTCTTGAGGTAGACCGTGGCGTCATCGCCGGGGACTTCGCCCTGGTTTTCCAGGTGCAGGCGAAGCGTGACCTCGTCGCCCACCCGCAACACACCGTCGGTGTCGTCGCCGATGACCTCGTAGGTAAACGCATAATGGGGTCGCGGCTGGCCCTCGACGATCAGATCGAAGTAATGGTCCTCCGAATATTCGCGTTCATCGTCGCTGACCACGAAATAGACCCGATCGTGGCGATTTCGCGAATCCTTGGGAATCTCCACCTCCACGGTCCACTCTTTGCTCTCGCCGGGATCGATGCGGCCGAAGATAAACTCCCGGTAGCGAAGCTGAGGGTTGTCACTTCGGGTCAGAGCTTTGGCCCGATGCAGGGGTTCTTCGCTTCGGTTGGTCAGCTTCGCCGTGAGTTCTACGGACTCACCGGCCGTGACCTGGTCGCCGTCGCGATTGCTGGTCACCTCAAATTCATAGGCTGGATCGCCGGGGCCTTGCCCTTCGCCCCAGTCCACATCCAGAGCGGTGAGCTCTGATTGGATGCGACCCAACTCCTCGTCGAAGACCGACTCCAGGGTGGACTGAACCTTTTCGAGCATCGTCGTGCGACCGCTCTCTCCGCCGACTTCGCGCAGCAACCGGGCCGCCAATTCGATCTCGAAGTCCTCGCGGAACTCCCCGCGGCTGCGGCGGGCTCGCTCGGGATCAAAGGACTCCGGATCGAGATAGCGAATCAGGCTCAACGGCCCCTCGTCATCGGGGCGAGTCGATGGATTTTGAAGGGCCCGGTCCATATCTCGTTCCCGGCGAATCAACTCCGAGCGAAACAGACTCACTTCCCCTTCTTCGACATTGACCGGAATGGTCTGCAGGTCGGGCAAAATCCCCATATTCTGAATCGAGACGCCCCCGGGGGTCAGGTATTGAGCCACCGTGAGCTTGAGGGCCGAGCTGTCGGGAAATTCATAGAGGATCTGCACCGTACCTTTGCCAA
Organism: Myxococcales bacterium; assembly: GCA_007135085.1. Lineage (GTDB taxonomy): Bacteria > Myxococcota_A > Bradymonadia > Bradymonadales > Bradymonadaceae > SLJM01. Next base: position 2,558 of record SLJM01000390.1, on the reverse strand, counting down.
AGGTGATATCCCCTAAGACCACGGCCCGGTCGTTTTTCTGCAACGCGCCGGCCACAATCTCGGAGGCCGAGGCGCTGCCCTCGTTGACCAGGACCACCATGGGATAATCGGGCTCCGTGCCGGCGCGGCGCGCCGATTCGGTGTCGCGAAGGGTATTACCCACGCCCACGGTGCTCACGATATCGCCCTCTTCTAAAAAGAGGTTGCTGACTCGGATGGACTGGTCGAGCAATCCGCCGGGATTGTCGCGCATATCCAAGATCAGGCCGTCCATCCCGCCCATGCGCTCGCGCAGATCGTTGAGATGGGAGCGCAGATCGGCGTGGGTATTGGCCTGGAAATTATTGATGCGCACATAGCCCACCTTGTCGGCCAACGGCTCGCTCTCCACGCTCTCGATCTCGATGATGTCCCGCTCCAGGGTGAACTGGCGGGGCTCGGACCAGCCGGCGCGCTCGATCCAGATGTCGATCTCCGTGCCCGGCTTGCCCCGAAGGCGGCTGACCGCCTCGTTGAGGTTCATATTGACCGTCGACTCCTCGCCGATGCGAACGATCTTGTCCTGGGAGCGAATGCCCTTGTCCGCTGCCGGCGTGCCATCGATGGGGCTGATCACGGTCAGCTCCCCGTCCTCGATGGAGATGACGATGCCCAGTCCGCCGAATTCTCCGCCGGTCTGGGTCTGCATCTCCTCGTAATGGCTGGGGGTCAACAGGCCGCTATGGGGGTCCAAGAGAGTGACCATCCCGTTGATGGCGGCGTATTCGATATCCTGGGCGCTGCGCTCCGGATCGTCGGGCAGGTGCTGCTCGACGAAGATAAAGATCTCCTTTAAGCGCAGGCTCATCTCCCACAGGCTCTCCATGGCGTTGAGCTGGAAGGCCCGCTCGGCGTCGACGACCTGCACCTCCAATTGGTCCGGCGTGCCCTCGACGTCGTGGTCATAGCGCACCACGAATTCGGGGATCTCGTTTTGCACCGCGTCCAGGGCGGCCAACAGCATCGGCCCCGGATCGATGCGCTCGGGCTCGACGTAATTCTCCTTTATCTGGAGCAGGGCCCGGTTGAAGATGCGCAGCGACGACAGCTGATAATCCTCATCGCCCCCCTCCTGGGCGGCCACCGAAGAATAATAACCCAGATCGAACTGCCCGGCGCGATCGCCGAGCTGAATGCTCAGAGCAAACGCAATTGACAGGGCGATGGCCGCCACCAGGTAACGGCCCTTTCGTTTCAACGAGTTCATGTACGTTCCGATCTCTAAATCTCTGCGTCACCGAATGTTAACCACCACCCAAAAGGCTTGCCTCGCGCCCCCAAACTATAGGGGATCACCCTCGGCGCAACAACTTTCCTCGCTACCGGCCCCTTTCGCTGTTCGGGCCCGGGATTTACAATATGATCACCGACGCGCTAAAGCGCCAGTCGCAATACTTATAATAAAACGCCCGTACTGTCGTTTTCCATTCCCGAAGCCTCCCAGAAGTCGAGGGTTGCATCCAGCGCTCGGGATAGCCATCATCGTAGCCGTCTTTATTGTCACCTGCACTTATTGCCCATTGCGAGTAATCCTTCATGTCCAGGATGCCTTCCGTCGGTGACGTCGTCGACGACGTCTTTCGGGTCGAAGAAGAACTCGACCACGGAAATTTCGGCGCCGTCTTCAAGGTCGCCGATCTGCTCGAAAACCGCACCCTCGCCATGAAGGTCCTCAAGCCGGGGCCCCATGACGAAGAGGAGCTTCGCCAGCGCTTCGAGCGTGAAGCCCGGCTCATCTATAGCCTGCGCCACCCCCATGTGGTCCAGGTCTTCTATTATGGCGAGACCGACTCCAAGCTGCCCTATATGGCCATGGAGTATCTGCAGGGCACGGATCTGAAGGCCCTTCTGGCCCACCACGGCGGGCTCTCCCAGGCTTTGGCCCGGCGGATTACCATCGAATCTCTGGCCGCCCTCCACAGCGCCCACTCCATGGGCATCGTCCACCGTGACTTAAAGCCGGCCAATATCTACCTGGTCAACGACGGCAATAAAGGCCACGTCAAAGTCCTGGACTTCGGTTTTGCCAAGGCCCTGGAGAGTGACTCCAGCAAAGAGATCACCAACGCCGGCACCCTGGTGGGCACCCCGGCCTATATGTCGCCTGAATTGGTCCACAAAAAAGACGTCGGACCACCGGCTGATATCTACGCCATGGGCCTGATCTTGGCCGAGATGCTGACCGGTCAGAAATTGGTCACCATCGAGACCATCTACGATACGATTATCTTTCAGGGCTCGGAAAAGCCCATCAAATTGCCCGACCCCATCATTGGTTCGCCCTTTGAAGGGATCATCAAAAAGGCGATCGCCAAAGATCTCGACCAGCGCTATGCCACGGCGGTGGAGATGATCGAAGATCTGCGGGCCCTCGACCTGCCCGGGGTCGGTCCTTTCCAGGCCGACGTCCCCCTGACCACGGCGCCCCCGGAAGTGGGTTCGGCCGACACCGAGGCCCGTACCCGTCCCCGCTCCGACGGCCGCCCCTCCATCGCCGAAGTCGAGACCGCCCTCGCCGA
>SLJM01000051.1 GCA_007135085.1 Myxococcales bacterium | reverse complement strand
TCCAGTCCATATTTGGGCTGGGCCAGGGAGGTTTGTTTTTGTTGGATATCTTCTTCGATCCGGCGCCGATATTCCCTTTTGTCGAAGCCAGCCCGTTGAGCGGTCTCGTAGAAGTGCGACAATTTCCGGGCCACGGCCAGGATCTCCTGGCGCGTTGGCGCTCCCTCTTCCAGACGGGTCTCCAGGGTCTGGTCTCTGGGAAGACGTCGCATTTTGACCAACCAGTCTACAATCGCTCCCTCCGTTCCAACCCTCAATTTCCCGTCGACCGACACCAGGGGAACCACTTCCAGGTAGACCTCTCTGGCAAGTCGTCGATTGAGGAATAGCTCTTTTTTGCAGGCCTCATGCCGTACAGCCACCGTGGTGTGGTCGAACCAGGCGGTGCGCACCGGCTTTTTCAATTTGTAGGCATGAGAATCGGTGAGAAAGACCCAGGCCATATGGGTCTCGATGGGTTCTACTCGGTCGGTTTCTTCCCGGTAGCTCGCGGGCTGAGCCAGGGCGGCGACCTTCGCGGCCAGCTCGCCGGCGGCTCCATCCGGGGTTTCTACGAAGATATGAGATGTCCCCATTGGCCAGACTCGGTGCGAGGATCGTGAGCTAAGGCAAAGGTGATCGCCAGAGCGTAAAGGACAAGACTGGACGAGCCATAACCGATCGGTCAGTGTCGCGACAAAAATTTTTGTAATTTTTTAGTATTTGTGAAATTAGCTGCGATCCTATTCAGTTCCCCCAACACAGGTGGCCAGAGAGGGCTGTGTAGCACAGCTCTTCGACCGCCTTTTTCGTAGCTCCCCGGGGGAGCAAAAAATCGAAAACGGCGACGAACTCGTCATGTATTGCATCCCTGCGTCAAGAGAGCCCAGGGCGGCGACATGGGAGTTCTCTGTCTTTTGCCCAGGCCGGCCGACGGCCCCAGGGATTTTCCATGATCACAATTCGCTCCGGAACAGCCTCGAGACTTCGAGGAATGAGTCACTATATGCCCCGAGGTGCGGCAACGCTTGCGGCGTTATATTTTCTGTCCTCGGCGACGACCTTTTTCTGGGCTTATATGCCCAGGCAGATGACCGGACTGGGCTGGACGGGGGCCCAGATCGGGATGTTCTTCATGCTCATGACCGTCGGCCAGGCTCTGGCTACTCCGATATGGGGGCGGCTCGCCGACCGACGCGGCGGCGATAGTCACTCTCTTTTGAGGGCCCAATATCTGATCGCCGCCGCAGCTATCGTGATGTTGCCCTGGGCGACTTCCTGGACATTCGGGGTGCTCATCGCCGTGGTGGTGGGGGCGACCCTGAGGACCTCGCTGCCTCTGGTGGACGCCATGGCGCTGCGCGAGGCCGGGACCGGAAAGTTTGGACGAATTCGCTCCTTCGGCACCCTGGGCTTTGGAACGGTGGCCATTGCCTTCGGATTGCTCGGTGCGTTTATGGACTACGGCACGATGGCCAAGGGGGCGCCCTGGATGATGCTGATTCTCTTATTGGCGGCGCTGCCGGTGGTCAGTCGACTGCCCGTGGCGAGAGGGGGGAGTTCCAGGGAGGTGCGGCCCAGACGAAGAGAGTCGCCGGCAGCGCCGAAGATGCTCGATTTACTGCGCCGTCCCGTGGTGGTTTTCGTCTTTCCCGTGGCGGCGTTGTTCGTGGCCACTCACGTGCCCTACGAGTTATTTCTGGTCGGTCTGTCCGAGGAGCGAGGATTCGGGGCCTGGCTGCCTGGTCTGGCGCTCTTCATCGGTATTATGGGAGAGCTATTCGGGTTTTTGTCGTTTCGCAAATTCATTCGAAAGATGGGGGCCGAGCGGGTGCTCTTATTGGTGGTAGGCATCACGGGAGTGCGCTGGCTGATCACGGGATCGACGACGAGCGCGATTATCTTTGCAGGGCTTCAGATTCTGCACGGCCTGACCTTTGCGGCCTTCTTCCTGGCCCTGTTGGAATTGTTGACCCGTCACCTGGGCAGGGCGCCCGGCGCCAGCGCCCAGGGATTATTATACCTGTTGGTCTTTGCCACGGGCAGTGGCCTGGGCACGGTGATCTCCGGATTTTTATACGATCTGGGCTCGGCGGCCACCTTATTTCAACAGGCCGGCGCAGCCAGCCTGGTTTTATTGCCCGCTCTGGCGGTGGGATTGAATCTGGCAGAGCGCCGAGCGCCGGCGCCGAGCCGAGAATTGGCGATGGCCGAATGAGCCATGCCGAGGCGGGCAGAATATACCTGGCGCTTCAGCATCTCAGGAATGGTCGACGGTTTCACGCTCGTCGAAGACAAAGCATGCGCCCTGCCAGCGGCTCTCCTCTTCAGGGATCTCCTCCAGATAGTGGAGGATTCCCCCCTGGAGGTGGTAGACCTCTTCGAACCCCTGAGCCAGCAGGTGGGAGGTGGCCTTCTCGCAGCGAATGCCGCCGGTGCAGAACATGGCGACCTTTCGGTGCTTTTGGGGATCAAGCTCTTCGTCGACGAAGTGGGGAAAGTCGCTGAATTTTTTGGTCTTCGGATCGACGGCGCCCTTAAAAGTGCCGTACTCCACTTCAAATTCATTGCGCGTATCGATGACCACCACCTGGGGGTCGTCGATAAGCTGATTCCATTGGCGAGGATGGATGTAGCGGCCCACCCGTTCGTTGGGGTCGGCGTCATCACGACGAAAGGTGACGATCTCGGGCTTTACGCGCACCTTCAGTCGCTGGAAGGGAACGGTGTCGTGAGTGGCCTCACGGGCGCTCAAATCTGCGAGTTTCGGGTCATCGCGAAGATGGGCCAACAACGCGTCAATCGCCTCACGAGTGCCGGCGACGGTGGCGTTGATGCCTTCTTCGGCCAATAAAATGGTGCCCTTGATCTCTCGTTGTTCACAGAATCGTCGGAGCTGCTCGCGCCGCTCATCGAGATTGTCCAGGGCGACGAATTTATAAAATGTGGCGACGACGACGAGATCCATGCTCGAGATTACTCGCAGAGGTAAATCAACCGCGGAAAACCGCCCGCAGTGTAGCGCCTGAGATAGAGATCTCGCAATCGCCGGGTGAGCTGAGCCGGCTCAGTTGCGGGTGCGCCGGTATTTTTTGTTTTTGCCGCGGCTTCGCCGACGGTTGGAGGATTTTCGGTTCTTCTTTCGGCCGTTGCCGGAACCACCGCCGCCGTTTCTGATGGCGCTCATGATATTGTCGCGATGAAATCGGTGGTCTTTGTCGACGTCGATCTCTTCGCCGATGGTCTTTTCGATGGCCCGCAATTTCTTGCCTTCGCTGTCGTCGCAAAAGGCGATGGCCGAGCCGGTGCGGCCGGCGCGGCCGGTGCGGCCGATGCGGTGGACGTAGCTCTCCGGTTCGTGGGGCAGGTCGTAGTTAAATACGTGGGTGACCGTGTCGACGTCGATGCCTCGCGAGGCCACGTCGGTGGCGACCAGAATCTTGACCTTGCCGTTTTGAAAGCTCTTCAGGGCGCGGCGACGGGCGTTCTGAGATTTATTGCCGTGAATGGCGGCGGCCTTAAAACCGGCCTTGTCCAGCTTTTTGGTCAGGTGATTGGCCCGGCGCTTGGTGCGGGTGAAGACGATGGTGGAGTCCACATTGCGATCGACGAGCAGGTCGCAGAGGAGGGCCGATTTTTTGGATTTGTCGACGAACATCACGTTCTGGTCGATGGCCTCTACCGCCGGCTTTTCGGGGGCGATGTCGACGCGCACGGGATCGGTGAGAAAGCTCTTGGCCAGCTTGACCACGCTCTTTGGCATGGTGGCCGAAAAGAGCAGGTTCTGCCGGTCTTTTTTGAGTGCCTTGAGGATGCGTCGTACGTCGGGGACGAATCCCATATCGAGCATGCGGTCTGCTTCATCGAGGATGAAATAATCCACATGGGACAGGTCGACCAGGCCGCGACCGTGGAGGTCGAGCAGTCTTCCCGGGCAGGCGACGAGAATGTCGACGCCTTTGTTAAAGGCGCGAATCTGGGGCTTTTCGCTCACACCGCCAAAGACGGTTTGCTGGCGAAAGGGGAGGTGCTTTCCATATTCGGCAAAGGACACACCGATCTGGCTGGCCAATTCACGAGTGGGAGAGAGCACCAGGACGCGCACCTTGCGGCGGCCCTTTGGTTTGCCCTCATTGGCCAGGCGCTGGAGGACGGGCAGCGCGAAGGCTGCGGTTTTGCCGGTTCCCGTCTGGGCACAGCCCAGCATATCCCGGCCCTCTAATAAGGGGGGGATGGCGCGGGCCTGAATGGGAGTGGGTTGGACGTAATTCTTTGCGGTGATCGCCTTTTGAATAGGATCGATCAGGTCGAGCTGCGAAAAGTCTTTCAAAAAAATACCGTTCTCTTGGGGGGGGGCGCTCCTGATGAGCGCTTTCAGTTAGCAAGGGCTGAGTAGCAGAAGGGGGGTGGCCTGTCCAATCGGCAGGGTTCGCCAATTTCAAAAAACTTCGACTTCTGACGTGACCTGACGCCTTTGGCGATCAAGTTTCGGTGGCACCGGCCATGAGTTCTGGCCAGTCATTGAGGCAAGACAATTGGAAGTCACCCATCATTCCAAGGAGAGGAATATGAAAATCGACTCATTTAGCCGGTTGTATATCCACACCCTCAAAGACATCTACAATGCGGAGCGCCAGCTTTTAAAGGCGATGCCCCAGATGGCCAACGCCGCTTCGTCGTCGAAGCTCAAGAAGGCGTTTAATGAGCATCTGGAGGAGACCAAGGACCAGGTCCAGCGTATCGAGACCCTCTTTGAGAACCTCGACTTTTCGCCCACTGGCCATCCCTGCAAGGCCATGCAGGGGTTGATCGAGGAGGCCAAGGAGATCATCGACGACGGCAGTATCCCATCAGAGGTCAAGGACGCAGGTCTGATCGCCGCGGCGCAGAAGATCGAGCATTACGAGATCGCCTCCTATGGCACGGCCGTTCATTTTGCCGACCTTTTCGGACACGAAGAGGGATCGAAGCTGCTGGGCCAGACCCTGGATGAGGAAAAGAAGACCGACAAAAAGCTCAATAAATTGGCCAAGAGTCACGCCAATAAAAAGGCGATAAAGGGAGAGGATTTTCAGCCCGGCATGCCGGGGCGCTGACGTTGATTTGCTCCCACTCCAATGGGAAATGGTGAGCGCGGCCAGGGCGGCCGCGCTCACCCGGTGGGGCTGTTGACAGGTTCAGACGTGGGGCTGGACGCTCTCGTGGAGGTCGTCCATTTCGCCGCGATTATAGGCGTCGAGCCCTTCTTCGACGAGGCGGCGATAGTCGGGGTCGGCCTTGTCGAAGTGCTCGAGTTGACGGTCGATGATGTGGTCCTGGCAACCGCCCAGGGACTCAACGATATTGACGGCGAGTCGGACCTTTTCGTCGTCACCCATCAAGCGGAAGAGATCTCCTGCCTGGGTGTAGTCGTCATGGTCGACCCGCGAGTCAAATCGATCGACCGTGGTATCGCCCAACTCCCAGGCCGGCTCCGCATAGTCGGGATCGGGTCGGGGGGCCCCGTCGACACTATTGGGATAATAATTGGGAAATCCCGTGCCGTCGTCGAACATACCGCCGAATTGGCCGTCTCGCATATAGTTGTGGACCGGGCATTTGGGGCGGTTGACGCTCAAATCGCGATAGTTGACGCCCAGCCGATACAGGTGAGCATCTTGATAGCTCAGCAGTCTAGCCTGGAGCATTTTGTCCGGACTGGGACCGATACCGGGCACGAAAGAGCTTGGGTTGAACGCCGACTGCTCCACTTCGTGGTGGTAATTATTGGGGTTTCGGTTCAGCTCCATGACCCCCACCTCGATGAGGGGGAAGTCACCGTGGGGCCAGACCTTGGTCAGATCGAAGGGATTCCAGCGAAAATCTTCGGCTTCCTCCTGGGTCATGACCTGAATATTGAGGGTCCATTTGGGGTAATTTCCCTCATTGATGGACTCGATCATATCGCGCTGGTGGCTCTCCCGATCGTGGGCAATGACCTCGGCGGCCTCGGCGTTGGTCAAGTTCTCGATGCCCTGCTGGGTCTTAAAGTGGAATTTAACCCACACCCGTTCACCGTCGTCGTTGATCATGGAGTAGGTGTGGCTGCTATAGCCGTTCATATGGCGATAGCTTTTGGGAATACCCCGGTCGCCGAATAGCCAGGTGACCTGGTGGAGACTCTCCGGGCAAAGACTCCAGAAATCCCACTGCATATTGGGATCGCGCAGATTTGTCTCGGGGTGGCGTTTCTGGGAGTGGATGAACATCTGGAATTTAAAGGGGTCACGGACGAAGAATATGGGGGTGTTGTTGCACACCAGATCCCAATTGCCCTCTTCGGTATAAAATTTGAGCGCAAAGCCGCGGGGATCGCGCTCGGCATCGGCGGCGCCGCGCTCGCCGGCGACGGTTGAAAAGCGAGCCACGCATTCCGTCTCTTTTCCAACCTCGGAGAATATGGACGCACGCGTATATTGGGAGATATCTTCGGTGACCGTAAAAGTGCCATAGGCGCCGGTGCCCTTGGCGTGGACCACCCGCTCGGGTACGCGCTCGCGATTGAAGCGCTGGATCTGCTCGACGAGATGGACGTCTTGCATCAGAAGGGGACCACGGGGGCCGGCGGTGAGCGCATTTTCGTTGTCCGAGATCGGGGCACCGTCGGCGGTGGTGAGCCGTTTTTTGTTCTTGGAGTTGTCAGACATAGATCAATCCTCATGTATTGGTTGGCTTCAACGTCCTACCTCTACTGCGGACTGCAACTTCTGAATGGGGGAGCGCAGAGTCTAAACGCCGAGTTGCAAGAGGAAAGAAATCGATGGTGGGCAGGGAGGGACGGGGGCCGCAGAAAGGGCCCCCGGTGGGATCTGGATCGAATCCATCAGGTGGTGAGCACGTCGCGCTCATAGGACTCACCGACCAGGTCGTGAAGGTGGTCGTTGAGGAAGTGATACATATCCTCTTCTTCGGCGAGGATCTCCTCGCAGACGCTTACCGTCTTTTGGTCACCGAGCTTTTCGGCCAGGGCGATGATCGCCTTATAGGAGGCGATTTCGAATTGTTCGCTCGCCGCCCCGACGATGGCGTCTCGCACAATGGTGTCCTGGTAGGCGTCGAGGAATTTCGACTGCAACTCGCCCATCAGCTTCGACATGCCCTTGCGCACCTGGGAGACATCTCCGCCCAGGCGTTTGATGCACCCCTCGACCATATTGGCGTGGCGTTGACTCTCCTTGCGGTGTTCCCGCAGCCGGGTGGCCACCTCGGGAAAGATCGAAGCCCGCTCGGCCTGGTTGTCGAGCATGTTTACCAGGCTATTTTCCATGGCATAGGCGCTTTTGAGCCAGTTGAGTAGAAGGTGATTATAGTCGTGTTCGGTCATGGGAGTCTCCTTTTTGTGCCGGTCGACCCGGTTGGGGTCGACTACAAAATGGCGAGAAGGGGGAGTCGCCGTAGCGAAACCTCACCCCATTCGGACTGCCCGTCGCAGTGAGTGGAAGTTTGTCGCCTGGCCCAACTGGTCAAGAGAAAAGGTGGGCCCTGGCCGAATCTGCACTGATTGCGAACTGAGCATCATCGCAAGATCGAGTCACAGTCGGTACGTCCCCCGTCGGGAGTATTGGGACAGGGAGCAAAAAATTGGCCGCAGGCAAAACTTGTCTTGCAAAGGCCGAGCTCTAAGAGTCTCTCGTTGTGTTCTTCGACGGGGCGATCCGGTTCCAGGCGGACCAATAAGAGTCGATAGAGCACGTTCGGGAGAAAACGATTCCAGCGACGGCGTTCGACGTAGACTTCGGCACGCCCGTCATAGATGAAGGCACAGCCCGGCGCGGTTTGAGAGCAGGGCGGGCCGGTGCGACCTTCCATGACCTCGATGCGGGTGCCCCGCAAGGCATCACGGATCTCTGATTGAGACACCCCTTGAGCTTCGGAAAATTGTTCACAGGCCCACAAGACGGACTGGGCAATATCGTCGTGGCCCTCGAATTCGACATAGTCCAGGCAGGACTGACCGTTAGTGGTGATGGCACCGGCGAATTTGGTGGTGCCGTTGAGATTCGATGGTTCGCCGTCGTCCTGCGAATGGGCGCAACCAACGGAGATCACAAACCAGATGATAAGGCCCAGAGCTGCTGAAAATCGCATATCCATCCCCCCGATTGAGTAAAAACTAATACTTACGATTCTTCTCGCCGATGATTTCGCTCCGCTATGCGCAACTGGCCGGCGGAGCACGGACAGGTCCATTGGCCGAATCAGTCAATCGTCGGCATCCCCTGATGTTTTACTGAGTATGTTCTGCCAACAATCTAGACACCGGGGGGCCATGAGGCCAGATTTCCTTCAATTATTGTTACGGCACGTAGCGCATTGCTTTGACTCCGGTGAGGGACTGGTCAATACTCATCGGTACGACGAGTCGGTCTTAAGCCTGAGTAATCAGTGGAGTGCCTCATGAAGATCTTTTTGCGTATCGCCATTTTGTTCATCTTCATCGTTGGCCTCGCCGCCTGTGGGTCCGAGGATACAGGGGGCACAGGCAATCAGGACAACCAGTGGACATTTAACGACGACGAAGATCCCGATGCCGGGCTGGAAGACGCCGATCCCGGTGATGCCGGAGAGGTCGATGCCGATGTCGATGCCGATCCGGGAAGTTGTGACGACGGCGAGCAAAGCGGGGATCAGACCGACATCGACTGCGGCGGCAGCTGCGAGCCCTGCGAGGAAGGCCAGGGCTGCCAGATCGACGCCGATTGCGACACCGACCACTGCCGCGGCGATGTCTGTATTGCTCCCCGGGCCGAGCTCGGCGCCGAGTGCGAACGCGACTTCGAGTGCCTGTCGGAGCAATGTGATTTTATCGGCGAGGACAAATTTTGCACCGAGTCCTGTGAGACCACCTGCAGCGAGGCCGGCGTGGCCTGCTATGAGGGATTGTGCACACCTGTCGATTATTGTGATGATGACAGCGGGTTCGGGAATGGGCCCGGCTGTGAAGGGGCGCCCTGCGATCAATGCCACGACGACGCCACCTGTTCGCAGTCAGGCGATAGTTTCGTCTGCATCTGCCGCGACGGCTTCGAGGGCGACGGCATCTTGTGCCAGGACATCGACGAATGTGCCGAGGGGATCGACTCCTGTGACGAGTTGGCGACCTGTACCAACACCCCGGGTTCCTACGAATGTGAATGCCCCGAAGGCTATGAGGGCGATGGTACTTATTGTGAGGACGTCGACGAGTGTGCCGAGGGGATCGACTCCTGTGACGAGTTGGCGACCTGTACCAATACCCCTGGCTCCTACGAGTGCGAGTGCCCCGACGGATATACGGGCGACGGCCACACCTGTGAGGACATCAATGAATGTACCTCCGGTGCTCATAGCTGTTCTCAAAACGCGACCTGCACCAATACGCCGGGCTCTTACGAATGCGAATGCAACGAGGGCTACGAGGGCGACGGTCATAGCTGCACCGATATCAACGAATGTGCTGAGGGAACTCATAGCTGTGACGACAACGCCATGTGCGTCAATTATCCCGGCGGATATAGCTGCGCCTGTTATCAGGGCTACGAGGGCGACGGTCATAGCTGCACCGATATCGACGAATGTGCCGAGGGGATCGATTCCTGCCACAGCAACGCGTTCTGCACCAATACGGAGGGCAGCTATTATTGTACCTGTGAGCCCGGCTTTGTGGGCAACGGCTATAGCTGTGACGATATCGACGAATGCGCCCAGGGCACCGATAGCTGCGATGATAATGCCACCTGCACCAATACGCCGGGCTCCTACGAATGCGAATGCATCGACGGATATACAGGTGACGGCCATAGCTGTTTGATGGACGGCAACATCTGCGAAAATCCCCTGGTCGTGGAGTCGCTGCCCTATGTCCACGCCGGCGATACTACAGATGCGACCAATGATTATCATCTCGAGGCCGGATGGTGCCCGGAGCTTCAGAGCTACGGCTCCGGGGCGGGCTCCAATGATCACGTCCACAGCTTCACCCCCACCGAGACGGCCCATTATAGGCTGGAATTGGAGAGCTCCTTTGACGCCGTGATGTATCTGGTCACTGACTGCGAGGATCTGGAGTCCAGCTGTGTGGCAGGCATTGACCAGGTCTACTCCGCGGGTACGGAGGTGGCTGATCTGGAGTTGGAGGGGGGCACGACCTACTTCATCGTCGTCGACGGCTGGGGCAATACGACCAATATGAGCGGCACCTATGAGCTCACTATCGATTATAACCAATGCCTCAACGGGACCGATAGCTGTACAGGCAGTTCGGAGTGCGTCAAAGAGGGCGACACCTACGAATGCGCCTGCTCCGACGGCTACGAATTCGACGGCGTCGAATGTGTGGACATCGACGAATGCGCCGAGGGAACTCATAGTTGCGATGATAACGCCACCTGCACCAACACGCCGGGCTCCTACGAATGTGAGTGCATCGATCCCTATGAGGGCGACGGTTATACCTGCGTCGATGAGGCGGTCCTCGGCGAATCGTGTATCAACCCCTTCGTGGTCACCGAACCGCTGACCTTCAGCGTCGACGGAAGTACTGATGACGCTCATAATCTGATGAGCTTTGGTGCCGGCGATTGCCCGGGTATCTCAGGTGGGCGAGGTGGCTCAGCGCCCGATCAGGTTCACGTCTATGCGCCGAGCGCCGATGGGAATTATCGAATCACCGTGGAGTCCAATTTCGATCCCGTCCTGTACGTGGTCACCGATTGCGACGATATCTCCAATACCTGTTTGGGGGCCAGCGACGCCGCCGCTGTTGGGCTCGATGAGGTTTTGGAGCTGGAACTGATGGCAGGGACCTCCTACTTCATCGTCGTCGACGGATGGTCCACCAGCAGCGGAGATTATACGCTGATCGTCGAGGAGATGGAGGACGAAGAGGAGCAATAAGCTCAAGGCCAGCTTATCTGGCCATCGTCGCGGGTCAGGGCGAAGGGAGCGACGTCGCTGAGGCGCTGAGCTTTGGCGGTGGCGAGCATGAGCAGCCGGTCCACCCCCAGGGCGACCCCCGCCGAGGGGGGCATGCCCCACTGAAGGGCTTCCAAAAAGGCTGTGGGCATGGGCAGCTCAGGCAAGCCCATTCGACGGCGGGCTTGGTTGTCGGCCAAAAACCGTTCTTTCTGCTCGCCGGCGTCGGTGAGTTCGCCAAATCCGTTGGCCAATTCCACGCCGTCTATGTAGAGTTCGAAGCGCTCGGCCACCCGTGGGTCGGCCTCGTCGCGGCGGGCCAGCACGGCCAGCGGTGTTGGCCAATGAGTGACAAATAGAGCGCCCTGATCGGCAATAAAGGGATCCAGGTAGGTGACCGTCAGGGAATAGAAGATCTCGTCCCAGGGAGCCTGTTCGACGGCTCTGTTGGACAATAGCTCCCGAGCCAGGACCTGACGTCGAAGGGATTCGGTGTCCAGGCATTCCAACAATTCGAAGCCGCAGGCCCTTTCGACGATCTCGGCCATGGTCATGCGGGGGATGGGCGCCTGGACGGGGCGGTCACTGTGGTCGTCTAAAAGTTCACAGACAAGGCGCTCCACGTCGTCCATGATGGCGTCCACGCCCTGCCAGGGGCGGTACCACTCGAGCATCGTAAATTCCGGATTGTGGAGGTCGGTGACCTCGCCGTTGCGCCAGACCGGACAGAGTTGGTAGATCGGCCCGCTGCCGGCGGCCAGAAGCCGCTTCATCGACAATTCGGGAGAGGTATGGAGATAAGCTGTCTCGGTTGTCTCACCGTCGTGGGCGTCCTTAAGGGGGGCCGACAGGGGCTCGATATGGGGATCGGTGCCGGGGGCTTCGACCAGGGCCTGGGTCTGAATTTCGAGAAACCGTTGTTGGGCGAAGAACCGGCGAATCCGGTCGTTGAGGTTTTGACGTGCCCGCAGTGCATGGCCGAGCGATAGATTTCGCTTTGCCGACAGCGCCGGCTCCGGTCCCGTGGGCCGATGGACCACTTCAAGGCGCTCGACCACGAAAGTCTTGCCTCGGCGATGGCCGGCGACGCGCACCAGAGCTCGGTCGACGAGTTTCTCTCGAAGCCGCTCATCGCCTTGAAAATCAAGGGTGAGAGTGCTGTGACAGTTGCCGAGCTCCCAGCGGTGATGAGCTTTGCGCAGCCGCCCGGCGCTGCACAGCGATTGAAGTTCGGGAAGTTCGTGCAATGGAGTGTGGATCATGGCCTGCTCAAAAAGCGCGTCAAAGCAAAGAAATTTGCGCGAAAAGTGGTCCCCCGAGCTTGCGTCGGCGCCGTGAGATGACTAGTCTGCGCGCCACTGGATGTACGTTTGGAGTCAACAGGGTTGCCGTTTCGCCGTCAAGGCTCATGCGCATCGTTGGCTCAACCTTTTTTTAATGTCTAACTCGCCCAGGAGGCAGCTGATATGGCTAAAGAATTTGTGAATCTCGTCGATGTATTCGAATACAGCACCGAGAAATTCGAAAAGGAGCCTCTCTTCGGGACCAAGATCTCTGGCGAGTATAAGTGGACCACCTATGGGGAGTTCGCCGAGATGGTGACCCATTTTCGAGGTGCACTGGCGACGATGGGCGTTGAAAAAGGCGACACCGTGGCAGTCATCGCCAACAACCGCGTGGAGTGGGCCGTCGGCGCCTACGCCACCTACAGCCTGGCTGCCAAATATTGCCCGATGTACGAGGCCCAGTTGGCCAAGGACTGGAAATATATCCTCAACGACAGCGGGGCCAAAGTGGTCCTGGTGGCTACGCAGGAGATCTACGAGCAGGTCAAGCCCTTCGTTGATGAGATCGATAGCCTGGAGCGAGTGATCTACTTCGACGGTCCCAATGACTCGGAAGACGCCTACCAGACGCTGCTGGAGCACGGCAAAGCCAACCCGGCCGAGCTGGTCCATCCCGAGACTGAAGATATCTGCGGCTTCATCTATACGTCGGGCACCACGGGCAAACCCAAGGGCGTACTGCTCAGCCACGGCAATATTATGAGCAACGTCAACAGCGTGCGCGACCTGTTGGCCATCGGACCCGACGACGTGAGCCTGTCTTTCCTTCCCTGGGCCCACAGCTTCGGGCAGGTCGTCGAGCTCCACTGCCTGTTCGCCATGGGAGCCTCGTTGGGGATCGTCGAGGACGTGACGACGATCATCGAAAATCTGAGCGAAGTTCGACCGACCTTGCTGTTTAGCGTGCCCCGAATCTTCAACCGCATCTACGACGGGGTCCACAAGAAGATGGATGCCCAGGGTGGGCTGAGCAAATTCCTCTTCGAAAAAGGCATGGCCAGCGCCGAGAAGATTCGCAAGATCGAGGAGAGCGGCGGAAGCCCCGGGTTTTTGACCAAGAAGATGCACAATCTCTACGACGGAGTGGTCTTCTCAAAAGTGCGGGAGCGCTTCGGGGGGCGTCTCAAATACGCTTTTAGCGGTGGCGCAGCGCTGAGCCCGGAGGTCGCCCAATTTATCGACGACCTCAATATCACCGTCTATGAGGGATACGGCCTGACCGAGACCTCGCCCATCGTGACCTGCAACTATCCCAATAACCGAAAGATCGGCAGCGTCGGAAAGCCCATCCCCGGCGTGGAGGTCTATATCGAGGACGTCGAGGGTTATCCCGAAGGCACGGGTGAGATCATGGTCAAGGGGCCCAATATCATGCAGGGCTACCATAATCTGCCCGAGAAGACCGAGGAGGTTTTGGAAGAGGATGGCTCGTTCCATACGGGTGACCTGGGCCGCCTCGACGAAGACGGCTATCTGTGGATTCTGGGCCGGGTCAAAGAGCAATATAAATTGGAGAACGGCAAATACGTGGTGCCCGGACCCATCGAAGAGAAGCTCAAGCTGTCGCCCTTTATCAACCAGGTCATGATCGAGGGCACGAATAAGCCTTTCAACGTGGCGCTCATCGTCGTCGACGAGGAGTCGTTGGTCGACTGGGCCAAGGAGAAAGGAATCGGCCGCGACGAAATGCTGGAGCACCCGGACGTCAAGCAACTGTACCGCGACGAGATCGAGCGGGTCAGCGCCACCATCAAGGGCTATGAGAAGCCCAGGCGCTTTAAGTTGCTCGACGAGGAGTGGACCACGGAAAATAATATGCTCACCCCCACGCTCAAGCTCAAGCGTCGCATCGTCATGAAGAATTACGGCGATCTCATCGATGCGCTCTACGAAGACAGCAAAGAAGCCGCGGCCTGATCAGCACCCCAAATTGCTCCTCGCTTCTCGTTCTTCGGGAGGCGGGGAGCGTCTCATTTAGCCAGGGAGGGATGAAGAGACGGAACTGTCTGGAGCGCTTTGATCTCTTCGTCGGTGAGGTCGTGGTCGCCGAAGATCGCTGATTTTTCGCGGGCGCGGTCGGCCAGTTGCAGGATCTGAAGATATTGCCGGCGTTGCTTCTGGAGCTGGCCGTCGACGGCGGCTCGTGACGTGGAGCGGCCGGGCTCGAAGCGGCCCTGCTCGTCGAGATAGATCGTGGCGTCAACGTCGCCGAGCCGAAGGGTTTCGATGATGTCCGCAAGGCCCGCAAAAACGCCCGGGATATGTAGGTGGAGCAGAGTGGTCAGGGAGGAAGTCTTGGTGGACACCAGGTGACGGCTGAGGCGGTCGATGATTTCGGGCATGCCTGTGGGGGCAGCGGGGGCGGTGGCCGAAGGACTGAGCTCGGCAAAGGGGGTGAGCCCGGGTAATTCAATGAGCGCCAGCGCCTGGTCGCACTCTCTTAGGGCCGACGCAAGTCCGATAGCGATCTGGAGACTCGCCAGTTGAGAGCGAGTCGTCTCGCCGGCGCGTACCTGCCAGTTCGATTCGGCCGTCGAGGCCAGTGGACTGGTCTCGGCGGCGACGAGCAATCGACGGTGCGGTGTGAATGCCCGGTCGACCCGTCTTGCCAGAGCCGCGAAAGGGCGACCGTCGTCGCTGTGGTCGATGATCAGATTGACGCCGCCGGCGCAGATTGGGGCCAATACATCGAGTGGTTCGATGCCGATGGGCAACGGGTTAAGCGCGCCACCCAATTCGGTCCAGTCCGGGGCTTCTGGCCACAATAAGTGATCGTCGCCCTCGGCGGGACGGATGAGCTGCGGCGAAGGGGTGAGCGGGCAGGTTTGGTCGATCTGGAATGCGGCGGGCTGCTCCGAAATAGTCACGGCCAGGCCGGGCTCGACCTCGTCGGGGCGCAGGGGAAGCCATGCCTCGACTCGTCTGGCTCCGGCGTGGCGGTCGACCACCGCCCACAGGCGTTTTCCACCGACGTCTATGCCGAGAGCGGTTCCGATGGTCGGCATCTCATCGCCGCAATAGACAGCGAGTCGGTCGCCGTGAACGCTCTCGACCTTCGGCTGGGGAGGTGTGTAGTCCTGAAGGGAATCTTGGTCGATCATCGGTTATCTCCGAGGGCGCGAAAAGGGGGGAAATATTCTTCAGGTCTTTTCGCGAGAAAGATCGATGAGCCAGCCGAATTGAGAGATCAGCTCCTCGGCGACTGCTTCCAGAGCCCGCAATCGGTCGTGGGAGATGGTGGCTACGGGCGCGAAGGCTCGAAAGCCGCCTCGGTCCGGATGTTGTTGAAATGCCTGGGAGGCCAAAATTGCAACGGTGAGTCCCTCGACGGACCGGCCCAATAATTCGAGTTGGGTGACCAACTCGTCGTAATCGGCCTGCCGCTGGTCGGCCTTGACGGTCCAGGTGGGCACTTCGTGCTCAGTCCTCGAGCTGTTCGGCCAGCTCTTCGGTGAGCTCTTCTGTGGAGGGCACATGACCGTTTTGCCGGTTCTCCAGCCGTTTTTCGGCCCACTCGCGAAGGCTCTTGGCCTTGTCGTCGAGGGCCTGCTCCAGAAATTCGAGGCCCATGAATTTTTCGCCCAGAATATAGGCCCGCTTCCGAACCGCCGTATCGGGCAGGCTGGCCGCCTTGTCGAGTAGATTGCTGCGTACTTCCTCGTCGATCTTGTCCCATCGCTCGTTGAGCAGATCCAGTGCGCCGCTGGCGACATGGTCGCCGCCGTGGCCGCGCACCGTATTGGGCTTGAGCAGGCGCTTGAGCAATTCCAGGGGGTCTTTTCCGAGCCGAGCAAGCCACACGACAGCCAGTCGACGCACGCCGCCGGGCAAAAATCGAATCGACAGCCGGTCTTGTTCCTGGTCGGTGGTCTCCAGGGGATGTTCGTATTCGCCGCGTGGGAAGGGGATGGCCTCTTCGACCACAATCTGACAGACCTCGCGTTTGAGGCTTTTGTTCAAGAAGCTCATCTCCATGAGGTGATCGAAGATGATCCGGCCCTGATCGCCGACGGCCTCTTTGGCGGTGAGAATCATCAGGATCAGCTCGATCATCTGATCCCGATCAATCTGGGGATCTTTGAAGACCCCGTCACAGGCGGGCAGGATATAATCGGCGGGTTCGACGTAGTTGTCGGTCAGTCGGGGCAGCCAGATGATGCCCTTTCGAAGCCCCAGGTAATCCTGGTGGCTCAGCAGGCCGGCGTCGGACAGCCAGGCCGTCAATTGAAAGAGGCCCGGTCCCGGCTCCTGTCCCTTGTCGAGGTGCATATTGACCTGGAGCACGGCATGGCACAGCTTTTCTTTGACGTGCGCCGAGATCCCCTCGGCGGCGACGACGCGCTGAGCGAAAAGCCCCAGATAATAGGGATATTGAAGGTAGCGCCAGAGCCGTTCTTCGGGGCTGACCTCGCCAGGATAATCGGTCCCGCGGGTCAGTGAATTGGTGGCCATATCGATGAGGCGGGGAACCTCTTCGTCCGTCGCGTCGAGATGGCGCTTCAAGAAGATTCGGGTATTCACAGAGACTTCCTTCCTGGTGGAGTTGGGCGGCGGTGGGGCCTGAGGCCGTCGGCGTTCCTCGATACCGTTCCTCGATACAACGGGCAGAGAGCTCAACTTATTCGGGCTGTTCCGAGGTAATCAGCCCGTCTCTCGCCACCTGCTCAGATAGCACAGAATCTCAAGAAAAGGCAACCGGATGCCTCGAAGGGGGGATTGACGTCGAATCCTTTGGAGTCTCTGGTTGTGAGTCAGGACTCTGAGTCTGCCCGGTCTTGGAGTCGGGAGTCGACGCGGGACTCCAAAAACTCGAAGACGGCGCGGTAGTAGCGCAGGCGATTGTCGAGGCCCGAGATGCCGTGGCCCTGGCCCTCGAATTCCTCGTAGACCACGGGGAGTCCATGGGATTTGGCGGCCTCGGCGAAGTGGCGACTTCCCTCGACGGGCACCCGCCGGTCGTGGCTTCCGTGGGTCAGCAGCAGAGGGGCTTGAAGGCGCTCCACATGGGTCAGGGGGGAGCGGTCGATGAGGCGGTCGGCCTCGGTCTGTGGGTCGCCGGCGACCTGGACGACCCAGTCTGGGATATTGCAGTTTTCGTAGAAGTGAATGATGTCGCTAAATCCGGCGTGGCTCATGCCGAAGCCAAAATGATAGACGTCGTCGTGGTCATTGGTCTCCGGCGGGAAGGTCAGAGCCCGCATGGTGGAGTAGCCGCCATGGCTCGAACCGTGGACGCCGATCTGATAGTTGCGATAGCCCCGTTCGGCCTCCAGCCAGCGAGCGGCATAGAAGAGGTCGACGATGTCGTCGCCGCCCAGGTCGCCGTCGTTTAAGGCGGCGAAGTCGGCGCCGAATCCACGAGATCCGCGAGGGGAGGGGCTGAAGGTGGCGATGCCGGCCTCGCACATCAGTTGGTGGCCTGTGCGAAAGAAATTTCCCCCCCCGTAAAAGGCGGTGATCCGCACCATGCGGAGGTGATCCTCCGGAGGATTTCGGGGCGTAAATAGATAGGCATGGAGCATGCGGGGCTGGCCATCGACCTCGTCGAAGGTGGGAAATTCTACGCGCTCGACGTCGCAGTGGATGATCTGGTCCGCCAATTCTTGAGGCAGGGCGGCGAAGCGCTGGCTCTCCAGTCCCACCGCCCTTTCCTGAGCGCTATCGATCAATCCGTGCTCCACTCTGAGCTGGATACGGTCCATGCGAAACGGGGTGTTTACGGAGCTCATCGACAAAATGGCCTCATCCTGGTGAAGGGCCCGCAGATCGATGGAGTCGTCGCTCTCTTGGGTCCACAGGATCTCTCCGTTGTCCGGATCTCGCAGCTCGACGATGGAGCCCCAGGGAAGGTCGAGGAGGGTCAGCAATAGCGGGGGAGCGTCATCGCCCTCCAACAACCCGGCGTGGGTCAGGTCGTAGTCCAGGTCGGTGAGGCGATGGCTCTGTGCGCTGTCGAATTCGTAGCGATACAGGTTGTCCTGGCCTCCCTGGGCAGAGCGGTAGAGCACCTGGTCGCCCGTATAGCTGTCGTAGACCGGGCTGAGTCGATAATGGGTGATGCCTCGCTCCAAAAGGAGATCGGGCTCGCTCGGTTCGGTGACGTCGAAGCGGCCGATATTGGTGGTGTTTCGGTTGCCGTCGTGCTGCATTCGCACCAGGACCTGGTCACCTTCCGGAGAAAATTCGACGGCCGTCCAGGTCAGCCGATCGTCGCCGCCTTCGTCGCACCAGATCTGGCGATCGTCGCCGCTTTCCAGGTCACGAACGTGGAGGCAGCTATTGAAGGGGCCAGTCTCGCCATGGCGCACCACATAGCCCAGGAGGCGATCGTCGTCGGAATAGCCCCAGCCGTAGACATAATCCACCTCGGTCAGGGCCTCGATGGAGCCGTCGTCCAGGTCGAGGGTGTAGAGGTTGAAAAATTCATCGTTTTGCTCGTCGCCCAAAAAGACGAATCGCTCCAGCACCGGGTTGTAGGAGCCGTATCGAAAGCTGCGGGTCGACCAGTCGATATCGCCCAATTTTCGACCCTCTTCGACGTCGACGGGCCGGTCCTTCTCGAAGGTGAGGTGGCGCAGCCACTGTCCCTGGGGGGTATCTTCGAAATAGAGCATGAATTGATGCTCTAAGTCGGGCATGAATCGATAATAGGGAAAGCCCTGGACATAGGGTTCGAGATCGATGGCCCGATCGCGAAAGTGGACGATATATTCGCCCTCATCGCCGGCATCGGATATGCCCTGGTCGGTGCTGTCCTGGTCGGGGGAGGGGGGCTGTGCCGCCTGTTCTGTGGCTTGCGGGGAAGCCGCGCAGGCGGCACAGAACAGGAGGAGCACAGGAGCTAGGCGCAATATCATGAAATCCTCAGGCGTCGCTGATGGGCCGCGAGCTTCCGGGCTTGCCCGAGGCCAGGGTGCGGCGTTCTGGTTTGCCATGGCTGGTGGCCATGTCGGTCCCCGATCGGGGGTTGTCGTTGCGGGCAATGGAGTTTCGATGGCCCGGCTGGGCCTCACTCAAGGGGCGGCGGCTGCCGGCCTGGGCGCCGGCGAGGGTGCGCCCCGGCCGATGTTGGCGTCCCCGGGGGGACATGATGGTCCGCCGCGGCTCGAAGAGTTGATGCCAGGACTGGCGAAGTTGTTGGCGCAGAAGCTGGCGTCCTGTGGGGCCCACCGACTCGCCGACGACCTGGAAGACCACCTGGGTGAACTCGAGGCCAAAGCTCAAGTCCACCGATAATTCGTCGGCCACCTGGCCATAGATGCGATCGATGTCACAGGGCTGGGCCCCGCTATATTCGCGCATGGTGGTGGCCAGCGGTTCGGGCAGACCCTGGAGCTGATCCGCGGTCTCCCGGGACAGGCAATGGGCCAGGCCCTCGACGGCGTGATGGATCATTTTCTGGGCGACGACGGAATCTTCGATTCCCGTGCGGTGCATGACTCGCATCAAGAAAATCTCGTACGTCATGGCGAATGCCTCTCAAATTTGTGAGCGATGAAAGTGGAGCGCAAAGTGGCGGAATGCCGCTGTTGTCCGTCGCTCAAAGCTACCCACGGGCGATGAGAAGTAAAGTCATCACTTCTCATCGCCCGCGGCGGCAGGTGTGTCAGGGGATCTCGTCGGCCAACTGGCGAGCCAGCTCGATCCGCTCTTTGATGAGGTTTATCATGGCCGTGTCGCTGGCATCGACACATCGGTCGGCGATGGCCTCCACCTCGGCGGCCCAGGCCTCGACCTGAGCTTTGGAGTCGCCGCGCAGGTCGCTCAGATGGGTGACGGCCGCCGC
>SLJM01000314.1 GCA_007135085.1 Myxococcales bacterium | reverse complement strand
GCCGCCCATGGGGCCGCTTCCAAATTGGTTGCCCTGTTGGCCGCCGCCCATGGGGCCGCTTCCAAATTGGTTGCCCTGTTGGCCACCACCGATGGGGCCACTTCCAAATTGGTTGCCCTGGTGGCCGCCGCCGAATTGTCCCATGGCACCGGTCGAGCCCATCCCCGCACTTCCGGCGGGCCGCTGAGGGGCCTGATGAGATCGAAAACGCACCGTGTACTGCCCAAAGGTCAGCTGTGCCTGATCGTAGAGATCGACCTCCGATGTCTGAACCTGCTGGCCGTCTACGGCGGTCAACCCGCCGCGGGAGAGGACCACTAACTGAAACCGCCCCTGTCCCTGATGAACGATCAGGGCGTGTTGTCGCGACACCGTCGGGTGATCGAGGACAAAGTCTGAACTTCGGTCTCTTCCGATGGAGATGGACTCCGATTCGAAATTTACCTGTTGAGTATGTCCACCCTGATCGAATTCCAGCCAAAATGACGCCATAGGGTTGTATCCGCTCTAGGTCAAAAAAGAGGGTGCCCGATTTCCACTACTGGAAACCGCCCGGGCCACCCAATTTATTCACATGCCACCGCTCATCATTCGCAGCACCATGGCTCCAACGATCACACAGACCACGGACGCAAAGATGAACATCAGGGGAAACAAGATCTTGACCGCCGCCTGGCTGGCCGCTTTTTCGATCTTCTGAGTCCTCTTATTTCGAATGGTGTCGACCTGAATCTCGAGCACCTGCGCCAGGGGAGTACCCCGTCGCTCAGACTGAATGATGGAGCCCACCATGGTGTCCAG
The DNA here is from genome assembly GCA_007135085.1 of Myxococcales bacterium. Taxonomy (GTDB): domain Bacteria; phylum Myxococcota_A; class Bradymonadia; order Bradymonadales; family Bradymonadaceae; genus SLJM01. Next base: position 19,272 of record SLJM01000314.1, on the reverse strand, counting down.
ATAATCGGATTTAACCCGTTCACAGAGATTGAGAAGGGCGTCCGTTCGCGCCGTGCCCACCCGCATCTCCTGGAGGACCACGCCCAATTCCTGAATGATCGGATCGTCCGGATTTTGCTGCTGCCCACGCTCCACCACGCGGTCCAGGGAACTCATAAAATCCAGCCCGGCCCGCATGGAGAGCACCAGCAAATCAATCGTATAGGGCAGGCGGCGGTCGATCTCGATGAGCCGCTGGGTGATCGCCCCGTTGAGCGAGATAAAGGGCAGTCCCGTGGCCACAAGTCCAGCTAAGATGGAGATGCCAATATTTGACATCCCGCTCACGGTCAGGGTGAACAGCAAAAAGAAGACCATCGTCGCCAGGCCCACGACGCAGCACATGCCCAAAAATTCGTTTGGCGTATAGGCCCCCAGAAAGCCGGAGCGCATCAGCTTTTCACGCAGATTGCTGCGAATCTTCGACATCTTAAAAAACGGAGTGTCCGGGATAATTCGCATATAGTGGGCGAATAACTTCACCGGAAAGAGGGTCATCGCATAGATGGCGTTCTCCTCAATGAGGCGCTGTCGCTTGGTCAATCGATAACCAAAGATCTCGTCTTCCTCGATCTTCTCGGGCACAAAGCCCCAGACGAACAAGGCAAACGACAGCGCGATGAGAAGCATCGCCAATATCAGGATCAAATTGGGATCCACATTTACCTCTTCAAAGCCGTATCAATCGCAGGTCGCCAGACGGTTGGAATCAAACGTCGATCTGCACGATCTTGAGGATCATAATGACGCCGATGATGTTGAACACCGCTGCAGCGCCCAGCACCATATAGCCGATAAAGGTCTCGAATAGGGGCTGGATCAGATCTGGATCGAGCCAATAAAAGGCCCCCACCACCACGCCGGGCATCAACCCCATGACCCAGGCCTGCATCCGCCCCTGGGCGGTCTGAGTATCGATGACCCGCTCCAGGCGATAGCTCTCCCGGATGGTGCCCCCGATCTCCTCCAGGATATCGGGAATATTACCACCGACGGTCCGGCCGATGACCAGGGCTGAGATGGCCAACTCCATATTACGCGCCGGCACCCGTTGACGCAGGTTGATCAGCGCCTGGTCCAGGGGGGTGCCCAGTCGGTATTCTTTGAGCAGAACTCCAAATTCCTGACTGATCGGCGGGCCCATGGCGTTGCACACGTCCTGAACGGCGTCGGGCAGCGAGGGATTGGCCTTGAAGCTATTGGACATATAGACCATGGCCTCTTCAGTCTGCTCATCGATCTGGCGCAGACGCTCCTTCCACTTCATTTTCAGGTAGATCCGCGGCAAAAACGCTCCCGCCGCTGCTCCCATCATGGCTCCCAGCACCCCCATTACGATCAATCCCAGGACCGTAAGCCCTACGAAAAGAGCGGCGTGGAAAATCACAAATTCCTGGGGCGACACCGGCAGGAAGAGTCGATGCAATTCCTTGCCGACCACCCGCTCATAGACGCCTCGCTCGGCGGCCAGGCGATTACCTACCCATTCTCCACCGGCCCACACGAGCAACACTCCGGCAACGAATGCGAGCGCCAAACCAAGCCACAAATAAATCACGATTCTCTTCCTTGCGATGAGTTTCGATCAAGCGCTTTGTCGTCCCGTCTCGTCACGTTCGAAACCTCTTTTCTACGCCATTACGACCAAAAGATGCCACGGCGCCTTCACGATTGTAGTCTTGGATCTGTGAATCCGCAAACCCGCCCAAACCAACGGCGCCAGGGTTGATTTTCCCTCAAAAGAAGTCGTCTTCCGAAGCCAGGCCCATGACCAAAAAGAGATCGAGGAAACTGGGCAGATAACCGGTGGCCCGATGATAGCCATGAACCTTACCCTCTTCATCGGTTCCGGTCTGGCGGTAGCGGAAAATATCTTCGATTTGAACGAATCCGTCGTCGTCGATACCCACCACCTCCGAGATATAGGTCACCCGACGACTTCCGTCGGTGAACCGAGTCTGCTGGATGATGACGTCCACCGAATTTGCGATCTGCTCGCGGATGGCCCGCGTCGGCAACTCCATACCACTCATGAGCACCAGCGTCTCCAGTCGAGCAATGGCCTCGATGGGACTGTTGGAGTGCACCGTGGTCATCGACCCGTCGTGACCGGTGTTCATGGCCTGGAGCATATCCAACGCCTCACCGCCACGACACTCACCGACCACGATTCGATCAGGGCGCATACGCAGAGCATTTTTGACCAGCTCGCGAATACCGATCTCCCCCTCCCCTTCCAGGTTCGGGGGCTTGGTCTCCAGGCTGATAACGTGCTCCTGGTAGATCTGCAATTCCGCGGCGTCCTCAATAGTGACCACCCGTTCGGTGGGACCGATAAAGCTCGATAAGACGTTGAGCAGAGTGGTCTTACCGGAACCGGTGCCCCCGGAGATGACGATATTTTTCTTGGCCCGCACTGCCCGTGCCAAAAACTTCGCCATATCCTCGGTGAGGCTTCCAAAGCCGACCAGGTCGTCGACCTGAAGGCGCTCGTCCGGGAATTTTCGGATGGTCAGGCACGGGTCTTTGAGCGCCAGCGGTGGGATGACGGCGTTTACACGAGAGCCGTCGGCCAGCCGGGTGTCGACCAGCGGCGTCGATTCGTCGATGCGTCGGCCCCGGGGAATGACGATCCGTTCGATGACGGTCATCATCGATTTTTCATCGTTGAAAAACCGATCGGTGAGCACGATATTGCCATCTAATTCGCAGTAGATATGACTGCGATCGACGACCATGATCTCCGAGACCCCTTTGTGCTTGACCAGATCCTCGATCGGCCCAAGGCCGCAGACCTCGTCCATCATCTCCTTGAATACCTGGTCCACCGTAAAGGGGTTGGGAATCTCGTGCCGCCGCTGCTGGAGCAGCCCCTTGAGCTTCTCCGAGACCTGGCGCACAACCCGGGGCGAACTATAATCGGTGATCTGAAAGCTATGGAGATCGAGCCGCTCTTTGAGCTCGTCATGGAGCTCCGATTTAAATTGGACCACGGCGTTGCGAGTCTTGCGGTCGTGGATCACCACCTCTTCGCCCAACAGATTGACCCGCGGTTCCTCGTAGTCGATCTTGGGCGCCAGATGGCCGAGCATCTCCTCGACCCCCTGGGACTGAGGCGGCGCCTGGGCGCGGCGCGCCGGCGGTCGGCGAGTGGCCTGCTGGACCGCTGCCATCGGCCCGCTGGGATTGGCCGGTCTCGACGGCCCGGAACTGGCGGGGGGAGGCGTCGACGGCGCCGGCCGATGCGCCCCCGTGGGAGCCCGTCGGTTGGCACCGTGCCCATTGGCCGCACCACTGGGGGCTCGGTTTTGCATCCCTCCCTTGGGTTCCACACAGAATCGATAGGGTTCGATCGCCGCAAACTCTCCAAGGCGCAACTCACGCACCCGGTCCACACGCTCCCCGTTGACGAAGACCCCGTTGGCCGATTGATTGACCAACATGATCCGATCGCGCATCACTTTTAAAATGGCGTGACGACGACTGACGGTCTTGCTGCTGAGCACAATATCGTTGTTCTGACTCCGCCCAATGGTCACCTCCATCACCGCCTGGTCCAGCGGAAAGAGGTATTCCTGACCCCGGTTATCGAGAACTCGGATTTGTTTCATCGTCATGCCTGGACCCGTATTACTCGGCGTCTTGAAGCTCCGGCAGATCATCGGCCAGGGCGCCGCTACTCAACAGGGAGTCGAATACGCCCTGGACCATCGTATTGTGCTGCTCACTGCCCGGTTCGTAAACCCGAGGCGTGATAAAGAGGGCGTTATTTTGTTCCTCGCTCAAAAAGCTCCGGCTCTTAAAGGCCCATCCCAGAATCGGGATATTGCTCAACATCCAAAAGCCGCGCTCCGTCGATGAGCTATCGACATTTTCCTGGGCGCTGATCAGCACCGACTGACCTTCCATCATATTGACCGTGCTCGTCACTTCCGTGGTCCGGAAACCGGGGAAATCCTGCACGCCCAGCGAGAAGTCCACCTCGCTATAGGCCATGTCGATCTCGAGCTTGACCCTATTTTCAAAGTCCAGAATCGGCGTAATCTGCAACTCCAGGCCGAAGGGACGCTCTTCGAATCCCTGGGTGGTCTGAGTCGAGATGGGAATCACGATGGACCCACCGGCCAGATAATCGGTCTGAGTACCGGCCTCGGTGACCAACGTGGCCTGCTGAATGGTCTTAATCAGCCCCTGCTCCACCAGAAAATCGAGGGCGAAGTTGAGATTACCCACCAACGAGGAGTAGGTGGTCAGTCCGTCACCGCCGGTCAGGGCGATGGGTCGCGGCAACTGCTGCCCTGTATCTCCCGGGGTGACCCCCGAGCCCAGTTCGTCGGACGAATAATACAGGGGCACGTCACCGGAGCCACCGCTGAGGTTGTAGCCGATAAACTGGTTCCACCGCACACCCAGGTTGTCCTGGTTGGTCATGGCCATCTGGATGAAATAGACGTCGAGGGCCACCATTCTTGCCCCTTCCACGAAGGCTTCACGATAGGTGGCAAAATTGAGCACCTGATCGGGATAGAGCTCGACCAGTCGGTCGATCTTGCGCTGGAAGATCTCGCTCGAGACCTCCCCCTCGATCAACACACGCCCCTTGACGACGCGAATATCGACGCCGGCCCCTTCGCCCAGAATCTGTCGGACCTCCGCGGCCAGAGCGGCCGGGTTGATGCCCACGACGCGGACCAGGATCGTCCGTCGATCGTCACCGGCGCCGGAGACCAGCGTAAAGGTGGAAATCCCCGGGCTTCGACCACGAATGAACAAATAGCGCCGATCGGCGCTGCTTGTCGTACCGGCCACCGACTCGTCACCGACCATGACCTCCCGAATCCCGGAGGCACTCAAGGTCAGGGTTTCACCCACGGCGATGGTGAATTCATGATCCGGCTCACTGGGCCCGCCCTGTGCGAATGCGGGCGACGCCCACAACAGGGGAAAGAGCACACCAAAAACTATCAACCACGCCCCTGCATTACCAAGCCGATTCATGACTCTCCTTACGACGGTTACTGCGGTGTACGACCTACTATCTACTACCACTTAAAATCTCCCGTATCGGCGCTGCCGCACAGGACCGACTTTTCATCCTTCCCGGACCGGGCCGGGTAACCTCTTCAAACGCTGGCAGTGTCATACGATTTGAGAAAAAACGCAATGGAAAACAAAGACGGCCTTCCCCCTTTAATGGAGAAGGCCGTCCTGGCCTATCAGCCCGCTTTCATCACCGGGCCTGAAAATGGCTCAGCGGTGAATGACCGGACCACGGGGAATACACTCGCCATCCTGGTTACGCTCTTCTCCAGGCGGGCAGGGAGTGGGCCGTCGAATGACGCGCTCTTTACGCTCTCGGTTGAGCACGTCCAATTCCTCGAGAACTTCGCGCAGCGTTCGACGGGTCACCGGCACGGTGTCCATATCTTCGCGGTTACGCAACAGGAGGGTCAACTCACCACGGGTCTGGGCGATAATCATCAGCTCCGCCTCGTCCGGGGTCAGCGACAGGGTCACGTTACTATAGCCGGCAAAATATTGCCCATCACCCATATCGGAAATGCGCTGCCCCACGGCCAGAAGGGTCACGTTCTGGAGCAAGGTCATGGTCACGAAGCCGATGCTGTCGCGGCCACCGGCTTCGGGAATCAATTCGTCTTCCTGGCCCACCGGAAAGGTGCCCAGGATATCGACCCGATCACCGGGCTGGAGCAAACCGCCCACACCGGAGATGGCGTCCACAGGCATGGTCATCGCCCGCTCACCGGTTGGTACCCGGGCCGACAGGGTTCGCGCCACCTCGGCGACGACGAAGTCGCTGGTCAAGATCATATCACCGGCGTCGATGGAGCCGCTGACGGGCTGGTCCAGATAATAGGCCAGATCCTCGCGCAGCAGCGGGTTGGCCGGCAAAAACTGAGCCGGCACCTCTTTGGTGGAGATCAGCTCCTCCGTCAGAGGAGTGCCAGGTGCAATATCGGTGGCCGCCACCATCACCTGGTGGGGGTTGGCCGTCAGTTCTTCGACCCTCTCGTCCTGCTGCTGGGCATACAGGTACACAAGAAAGGCCGCAAAGAGGCCCACCACGACCGCTGCAATCAGTAGCTTCTTCCTCGCCATGCCAATTTCTCCTCGCCGTGTGCTTGTTCGCCGTCTCTATCGACCCAATTGGGCTCTAGCAAATCTGGACGGGCGAATAATGTCGAAATTTCTATCTGGTCTAACGTTAACCAACAGTAGAGGTCACCGCTTTCGCGCCGATGAGGCGCCGCCTGGGCCTGCCGACCGCCCAGGGCCGCTGCGACCACCAATCGGTCACCGGTCATTGCTCAGTGCTCGAGGGAGTCTAACAAATCGATTTTGTCCGGTCCAGCGCTACCGCCCTTGACGCCTTCAAAGGGGAAGGCCCGGTCTGCACAGTTGCCCCCCGCGCCAGCCCAACGCTCCCACGCGGCACAACCACTCCACCGTATCTGCCACACTTTGCTCGGGCCGCCGCGGTGTGACCGCCAATTCCCCCCGGAGTCGTTGATTGGATACGGGGCCGATACGAAGGGCGCGCTCCAACAGGTATTGCTGTTGCGGTCGCCCAGGAGAAAGCCCAAGCCCATGGGCCACCGTCTCCTTAAATCTACCCACCAGGTCGCGCCGCTGGTCTGCAACCGTGCCGAGTTCGGTATCCCGTCCGGACTGTTCGGTCACGATCTTCACCAGACGCTCCACCCTCAGATTCTGGCCGGCCAGTGCATATCGCCGCCCCGACCGACCTCGCTGCAAGGCGGCGACGACACCGCTCGCCACATCTCGAACGTCGACGAAGTTGACGAGCTGCTCCGCCCCTGCCTGGGGGACCCATCCCGTCGCCAGCGCACGTATCAAACCGGCTGCTCCCATCTCCACGTCATCTGGTCCCACCGGCGTGGTCGGCAAGACCATTGTCAGGTCCGATCCGGTGGCCACATAGCGATAGATCTCGGCCTCCATCACCCCCCTGGCTTCGAAAAACACATCATCCCTCGAGCCCGGCACGTAGACCCCGGATTCATCATATCCCCGCTTTCCCGCCGGCTCGTCGACGACCATCGTAGCCGCAGTGGAGACGTAGACAATTCGCCCCACCCCTTCGGCGCGACAGGCATCGAGGATGATGCGCAATTGCCTCACCCCCCGGCGTTTGGCCTCCCTCTTGTGGGTCATCTCCTGCAAATCGAGTCGCGGACAATAGATGAGCGCCGCCGCCTGGCGAAGAAATGAGCGCACCGAGCTCACTCGCTCCAGCTCGATCATCTGCCAGGGACAATCCAGATCGGCCACATGCCACAGGGGATCGCCTTTTTGATATGACGGCCGACAGCCGATCTTCTTGGCCATCAGCTCACGCACCACATGGGCGCCGACGAATCCGCTTCCCCCGATCACTGCCACGACCGGTCCGTACACGGCTTGTCTCCTTCCTATCAATCGATCTACTGGTGAACGATAAAACCCCTGCACCACCTGGAGCCATCATGACTACTTCGACCCACGATCGCGCCGACTCTCTTCTGAAATTATTGTGGCGCACGGAACGACTCGAGGCTTTTCCGCGTACGGGCTGGCAGGTCTGCGGGGTCAGCGACCCCGAATCGGTGGCCGCCCATAGTTTCGGCGTCGCCGTCGTCGCCCTCTGGTTGGCCGATCACCTCGATCAGCCCGTCGATACAGAGAGGGTGTTGCGGATCGCCCTGATCCATGACCTGCCGGAAGCAATGCTCACCGACCTGCCCCGGCCGGTCAAGGACCGCCTCGGCGCCGAGGCCTGTCGAAACGCCGAAGCCCAGGCGGCAGACGAGCTCTTCGACCCCGATCTATCCCAATGGCGCCAAAACCACGACGATTACGTGGCCGCCCAGACCCTGGAGGCCCAGCTGGTCAAGAGCGCCGACAAGATCCAGATGCTGGCCAAAGCCCTTCAATATCACGTCGAACACCGGGGGCGGACCGAGCGTTTTTTCGCCGACCGCAGTCGTTATCAGGACTACGGAATCACTCTTGTCGCCGAGATCTACGACCGACTCTTCGAGCGCTTCGACCAGGGCGATTGGTTTTACGCCGGCTTCCGTTGACCCTCCCTTTACAGCCCCGATCATTTTCGCTACTTCCTGCTGCAGTTTCAATAGAAGCCCTATAACCTGGACATACCCACCTACGGGAGGCGAACGATGTCGCAGATCAAAAACCTCGGTATCCTCGGCTATGACAGCCTTCGTTTCGTAACCCTCGATCTCGGCCGCAGCCGAAATTTCTATATCGAGTCTCTGGACTTCAAGATGACTGCTCGCTCCACCTCGGAGTGGGAAGAGAAGACCGGCGACAAGGCCGAAGTCTATCAGGCCGGCGACATCCGCATCGAAATCGTCGAACCCCAGAACGATGATTCCTGGGGCGCCTATCACCGCCGCTTCCATCCGGCGGGTATCGGCAAGGTCAACTTCCTGGTCAAGGACCTCGACGAAGCCTGGAACCGCCTCGAGGAGCGGGGAGCTACCTTCATCGATGAGATCAAAACCGTCGAAGAAGATGGCGCCACCTATCGCACCTTCGAGATCGCCAGCCCCATGGGCAACCTCAATTACGGCTTCGTCGAACGCAACGGCTACGAGCGATACGCCCCGGGCTTTGAGACTGTGGACACCGGCGGCGACAATAAATTTGGCTTCACCCACATCGACCACCTCACCTCGAACGTGCGTACCTTGAAGCCCCTGGTCGATTGGTTCCGCGACGTGTTGGGCATGGAGCAATTCTGGGATATCGCCTTCCATACCAGCGATATCGATCCCGAGCGAAAGACCGGGTCCGGCCTCAAATCAATCGTCATGTGGGATCCGGAAGGCAACGTCAAATTTGCCAATAACGAGCCCCAGCGTCCCTTCTTCCACGACTCCCAGATCCAGAAATACGTGGAGGACTTCGGCGGCGGCGGCGTCCAACATGCGGCCTTCGCCATGGGCGATATCATGGCCAGCGTAGCCGAACTCGAAGAACGGGGCGTGAAGTTTTTGCATACCCCTCAGACCTATTACGACACCGCTCTGGGCCGACTGGCCGAGCAGGGCGTCGACGGCATCGACGAAGATATCGATGCCCTCGCCGAATTGGGCATTCTCGTCGACGGCTCGGAAGACGGCTACCTGCTCCAGATCTTCATGGAAGAGGCAGCTCTTTATTACGACCAGCCCGAGGCGGGCCCCTTCTTTATCGAGCTGATTCAGCGCAAAGGTGACGAGGGCTTTGGTGGCGGCAATTTCCGTGCCCTATTCGAGGCCATCGAGCGCGATCAAAAGTCCCGTGGCATCGTCCAGCAGGGTGACTGAGCTGAGCTAAAGGCCTGATTGAAACGGCCCCAATGAAAGCGGGATCGGCCAACAGGTCGATCCCGCTTTTTTCTTGGCTGATCTATTTTCCCAGGGGCAGCTCGACCCGGAAGGTCGAGCCCTGCCCGGGCCGTGATCGAACGGTCAGTTCCCCCTTCATCTCGTTGACAAAATTGTGGGAGATATAGAGCCCAAGCCCCGTGCCGCCGCCGGCCTCGCGCAGGGTGAAGAAGGGATCGAAGATGCGCTTTTGATTTTCCACCGACAAGCCCACGCCGTCGTCGATGATCTCCACATATTGACGCTTCCCTTCTCGACCGGTGACCACCTGGATTAGGCCCTCGCCGCCGACCTCCTCGATGGCATCGGCGGCGTTGCACAACAAATTGACGAATACCCGGGCCAATCGAGCCTCATTTCCCCACACCCGCCCAAGGGGCGGTCCCTCTCTTTGAACGCTGGCCACTTGCTCTAGCCGACCGCTGCAGACCACCAGGGCATTGCTCAAGCAATGTTCGGCGTCCACATTCTCGACGGCCTCCCCATCATCGACAAAGACCTTCAATCCCTCCACGATGGAGCCGACCCTGTCGAGGCCATCGAGGACATCGGAGAGGGCTTCGCTCAACGCCTGGTCATCTGGCTGCTCCAAGAGTTCACCGTCCTGGCACTCCTGACTTTGCCGTCTCTCCAGGGCCCGCAGGGTGAAGTCGATATTTGCTCTCACAAAGGCCAGGGGATTGTTGATCTCATGTGCCATCCCCGCCGCCAGCGTCCCCACGGCGGTCATCCTGTCCATGGCCAGACGATAGGCACGCAGGTCACGACTTGCCGAAATATCGCCGAAGATGATCAGGGTCCCCTCATTTTGTTCCACCTGGAGCGGGGACACTGAAAAGTAGACCGCTCTCGGTTGGCTTCGGTGATTCCGGAATCGATCTTCTTCGTAATGCACCTTCACCCCCCGGCACAGGGTTTCTCGCAGAAGGCACCCTCCACCGGCCCCGCACCCTGAAGGGTGGACCAATTCGTGAAAATCCGGCGCAGGACCGTCATGGGAGTCGTCGAGCCCCAGAAACCGGACAGCCTCCCCATTGGCGAAGATCACTCGCCCCTGCTCATCCAAGACCACCGCCGCCGTCGGGAGCCGCTCCAGCGTCGAAGACTCGGGGCATTCTACGGTGACAATTTGCCAGCTTTCTTTGACCACACCGTCCATCCCAAATGCCTCATCAATTTAAAAACATTAAGAAATTTTCGTTAAGACAATCGCCTCGGAAGTCCGTCCTTCTCCAGGGGCTCCACCAACTGCGGTCCCTCGTTGCCCGGGCGATTGAGCTCGCGGCTGACCGGCTCGTAGCTCACCTGTTGGGAGGGAAAATCATCGATCATCGAGTCCATCACCTCTTCGGCGGCCCGGTCATCAAACAGCCAGTTGTCCCAATATTGAGCCGGCGCCCACAGGGGCATCCGGTCGTGAATATCGACCAGCACCTCATGGGCCTCGGTGGTCAGAATCGTATAGCTTTCAATCACCTGTTCTTGCTCGTCAGTCCACCGCTCCCACAACCCGGCGAAGGCGCCGAGCTCCCCCTGACCGAAACGAATTCGAATCGGCCACTTCTTGCCCTCCCTCTCAACCCACTCATAAAAGGAGTCGGCAGCCACCAGGCAGCGTCGTCTGCGAAAGGCCGCCCGAAACGCCGGTTTTTTTGCCGCCGTCTCAGCCCGAGCATTGATCATGCGATTGCCGATCTTCTTGTCTTTGGCCCAAAAAGGGATCAATCCCCATCTAAGCTCAGCTAATTCGCGCTCACCATCAGCACCGCGAACCACAGGCATGACCTGGGTAGGCGCCACATTATAGCGAGGCTGGAAATCACGGGGGCGATCCACGTTGAATCGCGCTGCGATTTCCTCTGCACTATGAGTCAGGCTATACCGTCCGCACATAGACGCCCCTATAAAACACGGCCACTTGTAGAATATAGACATCAAAGATCGTGATACAGCACTTTCTGATCGATGGGAAGCTTCTCGCTCCCCGATCATCGAGAGGTCTTTATGCTCCCATCACCGCGAAAACTTGTGGTGATCGACAAGGCACCGTGGCAACTCTCATCGATTGTCGCTAAGCTCGAGGGCCCACTCGCTCTGACTTTACCTTAGGCGACCGCCATGCCCCTCCGACTCCTCACGTTCTCGGTCGTTGTGCCGCTGCTCATTACCCTTAGTTGCGCCGCCGGTCCTGTCACCAGCGATGCACCGCCTCACTCCACCCATTCGAGCGACCTCCCGGTGGAGCAATTGCCCGAGTTGAGCGAAATGCGCCGCGGCGACCTCCTTGAGGGAGTCCATCCCGAATTGGTCCGCCGCATTCAACTGATGTACGCCCTCCTCGAACAAGAGGATATCCCCATCGTCTTCGTCTCCGGACACCGCCCCCACTCGGGGTTCAACAAACCCAATCGCCTGGCCAGTTGGCATAATCTGGGCATGGCCGTGGACCTGAACCTCGCCGATCGGGGCTCTCTGGGCGAAGCACGCCGCCATTACGATGGGGAGGACGCCGAAAAATGGGCCCGCATCGGTGAAATCGCCCAGGGGCTTGGCATCATCTGGGGCGAGCGCTACGACGATATCTTCCACTTCGAATGGCACCCGGGATTCCACTCCCGAATTCGGGATCACGAATTCGAGACATTTCAGCAATTGGCGGGCTCATCCCTCGAAGAACACCACAAAATATGGCATCTCTTCGACGCCGACCGGGCCGACTCCGAACAGGCCCAGTGTTTCGGCGGATGTTATGAGGTCCCCGATCGAGGGTTGAGGAAGTTGCTGGAAATTCTGGAGGGTCAAAAGTAATGGATGCTCCGTGATTAAGGTGCTCGATAATTAAGTGGTGGGAACTACCCACTACCGGACCACTTCTGTTAGTATAGCCGACGAAATGAAAGTAATGCGCTTTTTGACCACCTGATTGGGTGCTCCCATGAAACTGAAAAACCTGTCTCTGATTTCAATTACCCTCTTCGTGGGTGCTCTGGCCTTCGCCTGTGGCGAGCCATCTCACCATATGTCCTACGTCGATGACAGCTCTCCCCGGGTAGGCGACAACTCCGGTGGAGGCGGCGGAGGCGGCGGAGGTGGTGGCGGATCGGGCACGATGGTGCTCGAGGCGTTGGACGGCACTCAATTCGAATCAAACCTCAACGGGTCCATCAACGTCGGCGTGCGCCTGACCGACGGTGGCTCCCCGGTGGGCACGGAGCTCATCGAATTCGAGTTTATCGAGACCACCGGTGGAAACGGCCTTCAATTCGACGCCCCTCAGGTCTTTACCGACTATGACGGGACGGCCACCAACCGAATCCGAGTCGGCGATGAACCGGGTAACCTCCTGGTGCGCGCCAGCCACGAACATGCCTCTCAGGCGGTGGATTTCCGAATCGAAGTCACCACCATCCCCGCCGGCGACCTGCGTATTAGCGTCGAACATGCCGAACAGGATCTACTGCCCATCCAGGAAGTGGATCTGCGAATCTGGGAGACCTGGCGTACTCGCTGTGACTTCATCGGTCCCTTCGTTCCCCCCTCGGAGCCAATGCTCGAAGAAGCTCATCTGCCCTCGTTGGAGGAGCAATTTATCTTTGAGGGACTTCAGACCAACGACACCTATACGGTGACCGCCACCGGCTATGGCCCGCAGGGTCAGATCTCGGCCCACGGCTGTATCGACGAGGTCGAAATCGGCGCCGACGAACTGACGGACGCCACGATCCCGCTATCCCTTCAGCCCCTCAACCCCATGGGCGCCTATGAGGTGATCAGCCACTGGGATTTCCGCGAGGCCCTGGCCTCCACAGGCCCCGTGGGCGCCGCCATCGTCGACGCCTTCGAATGGATCGCCAACCCCGGCCAGATGGCCGCCGACTTCATCGTCGGCCTCATCGTCGACTGGGTCTGCGACAACTACGGTACCATCTCCTGGGAGTGCGGCGCCGCCATGGCCGCCGAATGGGAGGGCTCGGCTCAGGGGATGATCGCCAACTTCATCAACGATCAGATCGACAATATCGGCATCCTCAGCGACTTCCAGCAAATGGCTCAGGATCTGATGGATACGGTCGCCTTCCCCACCATCGAGAGCCGACTGACCATCGAGAATAAGATCGTCGGCGAAGGCGAAGTCATGGGCACCGACACCTGGCGGGCCATCTATGTGTACTGGACCCGAAATTGCGACGAGAACAGCCCCCCCGATTGCGGTGAGATCCGGATCGGTCTGGGGGACAGCACCGAATTTGGAATCATGGAGGCCCAATGGGATGGCGAAGTTCGTGACTATAACAAGCTCATGATCAACCCCCATGAGATGAATATGCCCTACGGCAAGCTCATCACCCATGTGCTGCGCCAATACCTCATCCCCTGGCTGACCGGCGGAGAGGCCAACTCGTTGAGCGGCGCCTTCGAATATCTGCTGTGCAGCAACCTGGGAGGCTTCAGCGCCTGGGGCGTCAACATCGACGAACAGACCATGCAGGGCTTCTGCTCCACCGCCTTCGGCACCCTGGGCACCCTGGCCGAGCTCTATATCTACAACCTGGAATACGACGTGGGCCTCTCCGTGATGGGCGAAGGCCATATGATCGATCTCGAGAGCAATTCTCTGGTCGACGTCATTGAAGACGGCATATTCTACGGCGAGCTGGAAGGTGAAAACGGTCAGACCACAGAACTCGAAGCCGAATTTACGGCGGAGAGACTCTAAGCGGGACGCGACTTCACCAATGAGTGATCACCAATCTTCCGGTCATGCCGATGAGGATCGACCGGTTATCACCGTCGAAGAGCGAAGCCCCAAAAGCCCCCGGGTGGCCTTTTCGCTGGCCTGCCTGGGCGGTTTTTTGGGGCTTCACCGCTTTTATACGGGCCGCCCCTGGACGGGGCTGGCCATGCTATTGACCCTGGGCGGGCTCTTTATGTGGTGGCTCATCGACGCCGCCGTCTTATTGACGGGGCGGTTCAAAGACGGCGAGGGCCGCGTCCTGGGCCCTCCCCGTCAATTACCGCGTCATGAAGATCGTCGCCCCATCTCGAAAGATGAGAAATAGATTTCGCCGTTGATCCCGATCATAGGCGGCGTTGAAATCGGCCACCGATGCCACGGGCCGCCGATTGACCTCGAGGATCACGTCCCCTTCCCGCAACTGAAGCCGCGCCGCCTCGCTATGGGGGTCGACGCGCGAGACATAGACCCCGTGTTCCATGGCCCGGGGCAGCCTCAATTGGCTTCGAAGCTCAGCGTTCAGGCTCTTCAACTCCAGGCCTTCCACCGCCGCTACAGCGGACTCGGGCTCATGTGGAGCGGCGCCAGCGCCGATATTATTTCGTGATCCCAGGCGCAGATCGATGCTGTGGGTCTGGCCGTCGCGCACATACTTGACGCTCACCTCGCTTCCCGGCGAGCGCAACCCCACGGCATTTCGAAGCTCATGGGACTTTCGCACCCGCGCTCCGGCGATCTCGGTAACCACGTCTCCACGGGTCAGACCGGCCTCGGCTGCCGGACTCTCGGGATGCACGTCGGAGAGAATCACCCCTTCCAGTCCCTCTTCGAGCCCCAGGGCCTCGGCCAACTCCGGTGTCAGATCCTGGATGACCACTCCCAGCCAGCCCCGATCGACGGTGCCGTCGGCGACGAGGCTCTCCTTGACCATCCGCGCCATATTCGACGGAATCGCAAAGCCCACCCCCTGATAGCCCCCGCTTCGGCTCATGATCGCCGTATTAATGCCGATCAGACGGCCGTTGAGGTCGATCAGCGCTCCGCCGGAGTTGCCCGGGTTAATCGCCGCGTCGGTCTGGATGAAATTCTCGTAATCCAAAATCCCCACATTCGCTCGCCCCTTCGCCGAGATGATCCCAAGGGTCACCGTGCCGGACAGCCCGAAGGGGTTGCCGATGGCGATCACCGACTCTCCCAGGCGCAAAGCGTCGGAATCACCAAAGGCGATGGGTTGGAGATCGTCGGGGGGATCTTGAATCTGGAGCACTGCGATATCGCTCTGCGGATCCGTGCCGATGACCTCCGCCGTCAGCTCGCGGCCGTCGGAGAGGTTGATCTGGATCGTATCGGCCTGGTCGATGACGTGATGATTGGTCAACACCACCCCTGCGGCGTCGACGATGACCCCTGAGCCGATTCCCTGCCGGGTTCGATCCCGGGGCTGGGGCCGGCCGGGAGGTCCGAAGAAATGCTCGAACTCCCGAAACATGGGGTGATCGTCGAATGGGGAGCGGCGCTGCCCGCGGTATTGTACGGTCTGCTCCGTGGCAATCCCCACCACCGACGGCATGACTCGTTCGACCACGTCGGGAAGCTGAAGGCGCAACGACATCTCGTCTTCGGCCACCTGCAGCCCCGACAAGACCTCCTGGGCGCGCTCCTCGACGAGCCCCTCATCTGCTTGTTCCGATTGGTTAGACTCTTCTTCTAATTTCGGCTCCGGTTGGGCGCAGGCCGCACCGCACAGGACCATCGCCAATACCACTACCCATTGATTCAACATGACTCACCTCCGGACTCGACTTCTTCTTCTGGAGAGCGCCGTTTGATGACTTATTTTGATTTAAATCCACTGCCATTTTTCCGGCGAACCTCACCGCTCTGGTGAGCAATAATTATCGCCGAATCGTCACAATCAACAGCAACTACCGTTATTTTCATTCCCGCCCACAGAGCGGGCTATTCACCACCTTCACGACCCGGGCCGCCTCCATTGCGTCGACCCGCCTGGCTGCGATATAAAAGAGGCCATGAAAAACCTTGGCACAGCGGTATTTGCCATCCTCTTCGCCATCCTCACCATCGGCTGCCAGGCCGCCGGTGAGTGGGAAGAGGGACAATGCGAGGACGGCCAACTTGATCGCCCTCGCTTCTGTGATCGCTCAGGCGACCTGGTCGCTGACAGGTCCCCCGACTCCAATCGGTGGCTCGACCCGGATACCCTGATCTTCGCCTATACCCCCGTCGAAGATCCCGCCCAATACCGCGACGTCTGGACCGAATTTCTCGATTACCTCTCGGAGGTCACGGGAAAAAAGGTCCAGTTCTTCGCCGCTCAATCCAACGCCGCCCAGATCGAAGCCATGCGCGCCGGGAGGCTCCATATCGCCGGCTTCTCTACCGGCGCCGTGCCCCTGGCCGTCAATTGCGCCGGCTTCGTCCCCGTGGCCATGATGGCCGGCGACGACACCTTCGGCTACGAGATGGAGTTCATCACCCACGTCGACAGCGGCATCGAATCTCTCGATCAGGTCGGCGACCGCACCGTGGCATTTACGTCGCAGACCTCGAATTCGGGCTTCAAGGTGCCCACCGTGGTCCTGCGAGAAGAATTCGGTTTGAAGGCCGGCCGTGACTTCGAGGCCGCCTACTCCGGCGGTCACGACAACTCACTCATCGGCGTCCACCAACGGGATTACGACGTGGCCGCCGTGGCCAACGAGGTCACGGACCGCATCATGGACCGCGGTGACGTCCCCCGCGATGAGATCCGCGTCCTCTACACCTCGGATACCTTCCCCACCACCGCCTTCGGCCCGGTCTATAACCTGACCCCCGAATTGAGCGCCGCCGTGGAAG
This sequence comes from Myxococcales bacterium, assembly GCA_007135085.1. Lineage (GTDB taxonomy): Bacteria > Myxococcota_A > Bradymonadia > Bradymonadales > Bradymonadaceae > SLJM01. The sequence continues at coordinate 2,223 of SLJM01000314.1, read as the reverse complement.
AGGCATTCTTGACCTTCGATTGGGAGGGCACCCGAATCGCCGAGGAATTCAGCAACGAGAGCCGATTCAAGGCCATCACCTACCAACACCACTGGCAGATGATCCGCGACGTCGACGGCGCCTTCGAAGACGGCTATAGCTGCCGGTGACTGCAAAAACTGCGAGATTGGGAGAATATGATCACCGCAAAGAACGCGAAGTACACAGAGGTTAGATCCCACTTGCTCTACCTTGGGAGTATCGATGCTTGAAATTAAGGGTCTCCTAAAGCGCTATCCCGACGGCTTCGAGGCACTCAAGGACGTGACAGTCACCATCGGCGACGGGGAATTGGTAGCCCTCATCGGTCCTTCCGGGGCCGGCAAGAGCACATTGATTCGCTGCGTCAATCGCCTGGTGGAGCCCACGCAGGGTTCGATCAAGCTGGGAGACACAGAGATCACCTCCCTCAATCGCGCGGGACTTCGAAAGGCCCGGCGGCGCATGGCGATGATCTTCCAGAGTTATGCCCTCGTCGACCGGCTGACGGTCATGGAGAACGTCCTGTCTGGACGCCTGGGCTATCTCGGCTTTTGGCCGAGCCTGCTGCGAAAATTTCCCCAAAAAGATATCGACCGAGCCTTCGCCTTGCTCGAAGAGGTGGGGCTCGAGGGGCTGCACGACCGGCGCGCCGACGCCCTCTCCGGCGGCCAGCAACAGCGCGTCGGTATCGCCCGGGCGCTCATGCAGGAGCCCGATCTGCTCCTGGTCGACGAGCCCACGGCCAGCCTCGATCCGCGCACGGCCCGTCAGGTCATGCAGCTTCTGGCCGACCTATGCGCCGAACACGGATTGGCGGCGATTATCAATATTCACGACGTGCCCCTGGCCAGAGAATATACGGACCGCATCCTCGGGCTGAACGCCGGCAAGCTCGTCTTCGACGGCCCCCCCGAGGAGCTGACCGATGAGGTCTTGCCCGAGATCTACGGCGGCGAGGATTGGTCGAAAAAAGAGGAAGATAAGAAGAAGGACGACGATAAGGATATCCGCTCGTCCGGGCAATTTGTGGTGGAGGAGATCCTTTGAGCACCACCGCCCAACAACCTGACCGGGAAACGCGCACCTGGACGCGCCCGCCGCTGATCAAAGATCCGCGAAAACGGGCCGCCCTCTATATCGGCATCGTGGCCTACCTCTTCTGGTCGCTGTCGAGCATCGAGGTCGACATCCCCCGTCTCCTCGAGGGACTGGAGCGGGCCTCCGAATTCTTCGCCGCCGCCCTCCAACCCGACTTTCTGACCCGGCGAGTCGACATCTGGCAGGGCTTCTTGGAGAGCTCCACCATGACCGCCGTGGCCACCACCGTCGGCGTCGCCCTGTCGGTCCCCCTTGGGCTGGGCGCGGCGTCGAACCTGTCGGCCCGGCCGGTCTATCTGATCTGCCGGGCCATCCTGGCGATCACACGGGCCTTCCACGGAATCATCCTGGCCATCCTCTTCGTCGCCATGTTCGGCTTCGGGCCCTTCGCCGGTGTGGTCACCCTGGTGGTGTCCACCATCGGCTTCTTAGGAAAGCTCATCGCCGAAGAGATCGAGGCCATCGACTGGACCTGCGTAGAAGCCGTGGAGTCCACGGGAGCGAGCTGGTGGCAAAAGGTCGTCTACGGCGTGGCCCCCCAGATCATGCCCCGCTTTATCGGGCTCACTCTATACCGGCTGGACATCAACTTTCGGGAATCGGCGATCATCGGCATCGTCGGCGCCGGCGGCATCGGCGCCACGCTGATCACCGCCTTCTACCGCTACGAATTCGACTCCGTGGCGGCTATCCTGCTTCTCATCATCGGCGCGGTCTACGCCTTTGAATATCTGTCGGGCGCCATTCGCAGGAGGGTCCTCTGATGCCTACCGAACACCAGCAAGACAAGGTGATCTGGCGTCGACGAAGCCGCCGGCAGGCCCTCATCCACTGGTTCACCACCCTCGGGTTGGCTGCCGTGGTGTTGTGGTGCTTCAAGCTCATCTCCGACGAGACCACCTGGGATTTCGTATGGTCTGCCCCTCAACAGGGCGCCGACCTGGGCATCCGGATGTTCTTTCCCGAGTGGTTCGTTGACATCCCCGAGCTCCACCAGCAGGGCGAATTATGGGGCCACGTCGGTGAATTTCTGCGCCAGCGCGGCGCCTACGCCGCCGAGCTGTGGGGACCGCTCGTCGACACCATCCATATCGCCACCCTGGG
>SLJM01000502.1 GCA_007135085.1 Myxococcales bacterium | reverse complement strand
TGGCGGTTGCCTCGCCATTGTGTCTCATTCAGATATCGTTCGACTTCTGCTTACTCACGCCCTTGGCATAGGGGCCGGCCACTATTTCCACTTGCGTGTATCTGTGGCGTCTGCCTCCGCGATTTCGAAAAGCGAAAACGGACAGCGAGTAGAATTTGTCAACTGGACCCCGAAGTTTCTCGGATGATTCTTCATGTTAGAACGAACAAATGAGATAATATCGGAAGCGGGACCCAAGACGGTTTTCGACGAATATGGGGTCATATTGGTGTCTCCCCTGCACCTTCGAGAAGTGGCAGAGGTGGTCAAAGCGGCGAATCGGAAGAAACATCTTCGGGGATTATTCGTGGAGCAGGGCCGGGATCCTCTTCGCGGCGGCTCGTGATCGTTAGTGTGAATGATTATCTCAATGCGATTGGGGAAGCTATGCGTGAGCGCTGAGCTCTTGTTTTCGCATGTGCCGATGACGATCGAGCTGCTTATTTTTTATAGCTCGTCGAGCCACGGCGGACTCGAGGGAGACACGAGATATCTAGTCAGCTGACGAGGGGAGTGGCGATAGTCAGAGACCATCGGCCCCAAGACTTTTCGGAAGAGGTGTCGAGGGCAGGGACGCCCACGGGTCCAAAAGTGACGAGGGCAGGGACCCCCACGGGTCCAACAACCACTCTGACCGAGAGACGAATTAAACCCTTAATCAATCCGCTGATCCTCAGTTCTCTCCTCGTCGATTAATCTTAGGATGAAGTCTCGGTCGATCTCTTGAAGTGGCTTGAAGAACATCTCTTGGTGCTCCGTAGGGCTCCATTATGGTCAGACTGCCGCAATTACTGTCGAGGTGGCAAGAACTGGGGAGTCAGCTTCCCATGATGGTTCCACCTTCTATGATTGATAAGGCCATTTGCACCTGGTCTGAACTCCTCGTTACCAGCAAGCGACTCTATTTCTCTCCTATGTCGTCCAACCTCTGTTCGACTCGTGCCAGAATGTTCTGGCCAAGCATCGGGTTGGTTTGACAAGTGGACGTGCTAGAATCCAAGGCTCCTCTCTTGTTCCCACTCGGATGCGATGGCGCGGGCTTCGCTTAAGCTGACCTGCAGATACTCGGCGACTTTCGAGAGGGTGATCATTTCTCGTTCGAATGCCCGCCGGACCAGCGCGCTCAATCCCTCTTCGACAAAATCACTGGCGGCGAGAGGTTCCTCCTCTTCGGAGCGATAGACCTTTGAAAAAGCGCTGGGATCGAGAGGGTCCGGTTCTTCGGTCTTGGATTCGATTCGCTTGCCGTAGTGATGCTCGTAGGCTTTGTTCCAGATCTGATAGAGCCGTCGATAGGTGTCACGCTGTCCAGCGGCCTCCCTATTCTCAATGAGTCGCCGGAGTACGGTTTGATAGCTCACGCGAAACATCCGCTTGAGTTTGAAGACTCGCCGCACAAAAGGGAGTCCCGAAGTATAGTCCCATTCGCGTTGAAAGAGATCGCCAGGCATCAAAAATGCGGAAGCAAACCAGTTGGCCTCTTCCTCCTCGCGTTTGTCCTCGAATTCCTCGTCAACATCGAAGCTGGAGCGGTGGAGAACAATATGTCCCAACTCGTGGGCAGCGGTGAAAATCCACCGCTCCACGGTGATCCGTTCAAAGACATTTACGACGACCAATGGACCACCGTCTGGAGCACCTACGGAGAGTCCAAAAAATGCATCGGTCGAAGTCTGGTAGGGAAGAACCTTGATGCCATTTGCGGCGAGAAGACCGCAGATGTCTCGAATTGGCTCGTCTGCTTTGATGTCGAAAAACTCGCGAACCTGTGCGGCTGCCGCTTCGCCGCGTTCTCGAGCTGAACCAGCGGAGTCGGGTAGGTTGAAATCTCGATCTAACCACTCAGAAAATCTCGCGCTCTTGTGGTCGTCGAGCATCTCCTCAAGTTGGTTGTATCCCTCAAGCCAGATGCCGGCCTGGGCGACGATGTCGTCGCGTTTACGCAGGCCTTCCCCGGCACGGAATCGGACGGTTCGCAGTCTAGGCGCCGGGCGCAGGAGGTCAGATATCTTCACCTCTAAGGCATGCGCTACCTTCCGCAGAGTATCGAGCTGAAAGTTCGTCTCGCCATTCTCCATTTTCAGATAGGTCCGGTAGGAAACATCTGCCCTCTCGGCCGCCTTTTTCTTGGATAGATCGTGGCGATTCCGAATTCGCACCAAGTTGGTGGCGACGACGTCGCGGTCTAGTTGTTGTTCCATTGGGACACCTCTCATTTTCTGTTGCAGTCTTCTTGTTGTAAAATTATAGGGCCTGTGGGTTATAAGTCAACGGATGCCGTATTTATGTGAATTCGTGCAGAGTCATGGACCATCGCAACCACTGGTGATTGTGGCCAGATTCTGAGTTTGTCTGTCGATTTTCGAGAAAATCGAGGTTCATAAAATGGGGAGTGTCGAGGGCAGGGACGCCCACGGGTCCGAAAGTGTAGGGGGTTGGTGATGTAAGGAGTGGCGATAGTCAGAGACCATCGGCCCCACTAATCGCCGTCCTTGGTCCACAGGCCATCCCTGGCCTGGCAGTATTAGTGCCGTATGGTCTACAGGCCATCCCTGGCCTGGCAGTAGTAGAAGCACTCCCGTTCACGGCAGAAGGTGGTATCCGATACTACGAGCACTTTCCTTGAGGTCCGACAAAAGCGTGGGGTCTGACAGCGGGCGGCAAAAGAGTGGCGCCCGGGGCAGGGCGTCGGCGGCTCGTTCGTAGAGGGCTATGCACGGTTCGTTGGCGTGCATGGACGACGAATAATAGAGACCGTCGATCGTCGGGAAGGCGCTATGAAATTGCCGGGACCAGGCCCGCGATACGTGGCGGGGGCCGGTGTTGATCTTCATTGAGGCGCCGGCTCGGGTAGGCCACGAGCCGGTGAGATCTAGTAGCTCCAGATCGCGAGTGGTTTCAAAGACGGCGAGCCAGGGGGCGTGCCTGGAGAGGTTGATGACTCGTGTGTCCTGGAAGGTTTCGGCGAGGCAGGTGGTGAGGCTCTTGGCGGCGTAGTAGATGCCTCGGTCGGGGGCTGTGCCGGGCGGTGGCTCCTGGTGGTCGAAGCGGGCGTTGGTTGGCCCAAAGTGGCGAAAGCTATTCCAGGCCACGGGGTGGCTTCCGCCCTGGCGAAAAATGCGAATGAAGTCTTCCCCGGAGGGGCGATGATGGATGTCCGGGCCAAGGGCGCCGAGTTCGGCGATTGACGGAGGGTTGTGGGGAAGTTTCACCACCAGCGGGGCGACCTTAATTTAGTTTTTTGGCGATATCGACGACGGCCTCGACGGAATGACCGGCGCGAAGCCACTGGAGGGGGGAATAGCGAGCGCCGTCGCCGGTGACCAGATCTGGCGACGGTGAGCTAAACCAGGAGACCACTTCCAGCGGATGAAGGTCCCGGGGCAGCTCGGGCAAGACCTGGTCTATTCCGGGAATCAGCCCCTGCTCGTCGAATTGGAACCGCGGCAGCCGCCAACTTCCACGGCGGTCCTTCTTAATCCCATAAAGCCGCGGAGACTCGCCGCCCAAAAGCTGTCGGATCCGACTATTGCCGACACCCATCAGGACCGCAGCCTCCGAGGTGGTCAGGCTCGACGCGAGCAAATCCGTATAGGCGGCGATCGACGTCGCCAGCGGATCGGCTTCACCCTCGAAGGGATCCAGCGAAAGCCCGAGAGCACTCAATCTCTCCCTCGTCTCCTCGTCCTCAGGCGGCCGCACCGACCGCTGGTCCACGTCCGGAAGGTCCGCCACCTGGCTCAAGAAGAGCTCAAACACATCGCCCATCGACATATCGATGCCCTTGCGACGAAGCAACTCATCACCCGTGCCCTCAATCCCCCGAGCCTGCAGCTTCTCGTCGGAGAATTCCCTGAGTGGTTCCTGGTCCTGATGAGTCATGGCCAACTCGGCATAAGAGGTTGAATCTCTAACGAATCTTACCATCGTTAGAATGCGTTAATCAAACATAAGCACCGAGATAGATATTTCATCGAGAGGGCGAGGTTTGATGCCGCAATCCACCGCTCCTAGATCCCGTCGATAAATTTTAACTCCCCCCACGACTCTGCTATGGTCGCCGGGACCTGTAATCGCCCCTGGCAGAGAGCAATGATGATGAATGAGCGACGATGTATGACGGTAGCAGGCCTTGCCCTTGGTTTCGGCCTCATAGTTTTGAGCGGTTGTGGCGAGTTCGGTGGCGCAAGCGATGGTCCGTGCTATGTCGAACAAGAGCCCGTGTTGTGGATCGTCGCTGCCACCGATGCTGACGGCCAGTCGCTGTCGACCATCGAGATCTCGGAGGTGACCTTCAATGGCGAGTCAATGCCAAACGCAAGCGGCAGCTACTCGTCAAATATCACGGTCATCGAAGAGGAGCTCGAAGAGAATAGCGAGGAGCAATCACAGGAGGTGGAAGACACCGATAGGTTCTACGAATGCCAACTGCCCTGCGCCTTCGGCTCTGACAACGGCACCTACGGATTTGTCGCCACAGCCCCGGGCCAAGACCCCAAAACGGTCGAGGTCGACGCCGAATACGGCACCCGAAGTGGCAGCGGCTGCCCCCTCTATCTCCAGGACGGCACCGAGATTGAGATTAGCTTCTAATTGGAGCGCGGGCTGCTAGCCGTCCTTGGTCCCCAGGCCATCCCAGGTCTTTGTAATGGTCTACAGGCCATCCCTGGCCTGGCAGTAAGCAGTTGTACTGGTCCACAGGCCATCCCTGGCCTGGCAGTAGTCGTGGTAGCCGCTAGGCCACATTTTCGACGATATTGTCGAGGCCGCTGCCGAACTCGTCGTAGAATTCCAGGAGTTGCTGTTCGTCGACGAAGCCGCCGAGGAAGTCCGGTGAGTTTGTGATGTCGTCGATGAGACGCTGGCCCCAGGCTGTGACGGGTTTTGCTTCGTCGCGGGTGTAGTGAGCGAAGAGGGCGTCAATATGGGTTGCGAATTGGGGTAATTTGGGGCGGTCGATGAGCATCGTCTCCGGGATATGGGCGGGGCGTACTTCGTCGGGGCAGGGGTGGGTGGTGACCAGGGCGATGCCGAGGACGATGGGTCGGTCTTTCCAGAATCCGATCTGCTCCAGGCGGCGCTCGATCTTCCACTGGAGGGTCGTCAACTCCTTATGTGTCTCGGCGATCGCCCAGGTCAGCGACTCGGGATCGGATTCGTCGAAGGGGTCGGCCATGCGAAGGAGCAGGGCTCCTTTGGCGGGATGGAGGACCATGGAAATCTCGTGATAATGGGTCCATCCAGACCTCAGGAACTCCGGCGGATCCTCGAGGCAGTCCGGATAATCCCCATCGCCCATGGGCTCCGCAAAGTGGAGCTCGCCGAATCTATAATCACTCCCCCGATAGGCCGCGCAGAGTAAATCGGCGACGTCGTATATCGCGTCGAATTCTTCGGATACCCCGTTTTTTGCGGTCGACATGATCTTAGCTCCTCTCCAGGTGCTGGTTTGATTTTGGAAGGGCAGCCACCTGCCCTCTCTTCTATTGTCGACGGAGAGAAGTCGATCTTGCGTAATTTTTTAAAATAATTGGTGGGTCTTTTGGCTATCTCACTCCTCTTCTTCCTCCAAAATCTCCGGCTGAGTCGCCAGATAAGCCAGCAGGGCCCGGGTCTGCTCGGGGGTCACTCCCAGGTCTGGCATCATGCACATATATTCGCGCAATTGCTCCTTCGCCACCGGGTCGAGGCGCACCATCCGCTCGGGGTGCATGATCATCTTCGCGAGCCACTGGGGGGTGCGTTTTTCGGTCACGCCTCCCAGGGGCGGCCCCCGGCTGGAGCGATCCATATAGTGACATTCAGAGCAGGTCTTCTCCTCGAAGAGGAGCTCTCCTCGGGCGGCTAACTCCGGATCGTCGGAGATGTCCGTGATCCCTCCGTCGTCCAACTCTTGTGGGCCGAACTCCGGGCGGTGCTCTATTTCGGGCTCGCTGT
>SLJM01000377.1 GCA_007135085.1 Myxococcales bacterium | reverse complement strand
GGGGCGATCCTATTTGATGAATTGGGTTGCGAGGAGGCGGTGGCGTTTTATCCACAGCGCCCGCAGGTCAGCGGCAACCAGCGCTGGTTGTGGTGGACTGGAGGGGTCACGCCGGAGGTCATCGACGCCGTGGTGGAGTTGCTCTGCCGGCGATCGGAGTTGGTCAACACGATTGTCATCGGCGGTCTTGGCGGTTATCCCCTGTGTATGAGTCAGTGGACGGGGTGGCTTGTGCGATGGAGCAACTGCCCAGGACGGTGCCAGGTGATCGTGGACACCCGAGGGCTGGCACCGCGACGGCGGCAGCGCCTGGTGGCACAGACCCGTCGGAGCATACGATTAAATAGCAACGGTGATCCGGTCGCCCAGACGGTGACCTCGATCAAATCTTGGATAAAGGAGAGGTTGAGATGAACGTCGAGATCTTGCGAAGTACGGTGAGCGACAATTATTTTTTTCTCATCGCCGACGAGCAGGGGCGGGCGGCGCTCATCGATCCCATCGACGGGGAGCAAGCCGTGGAATTTGTTAAACGCCACGGCTATGAGCTGAAATTATTGCTCAATACCCATTTTCATCCCGATCATGTCGGGGGGAATCAGACCGTGCTCCAGGCTTTTCCCGAAGCCAGGGTGATCGCCGGCAGCGGGGACGCTCCGGTCATTGACCAGCAATTCGGCGGAGCCGGTCAGCGAGGAGTGGACGAGACGGTCAGCGGGGGCGACGAAGTCCAGCTCGGGCAAGTGGTTCTGGAGGTCATCGACACGCCGGGCCACACGCCGGGGCATATCAGCTTCCGCGTGGAACATCATCTATTTAGCGGCGATACGATATTTGTCGGTGGCGCGGGAAATTGTCGTTTCGGCGGCGATCCGGCGATCCTATTTGAGACCTTCCGCGACGTGCTTCGAGAGCTGCCACCGGAGACCGTTTTTTATCCAGGTCATGACTACGCCGTGCGAAACGCCCAGTTTTTGTTGAGCATCGAGGCGGAACATCCGGAGACGATGAGCGTGTTAGAGGAAGCGAAGGCCGCCGCCGACGATGAGCGGTTGATGCAGACCACGCTGGGACGGGAGCGAACCTATAATGCGTTTATGCGCTTTGATGACCCGAAATTAAAACAGGCATTGGCCGCCGGCTTTGGTGAGCAACTCCAGGCATCGCGCGAGCTCTCCGACAGCGAGGAAGAGGCGGTCTTTCGATGTGTGAGAAGCCTGCGAAATAATTGGTGAGCCACGGGCCATCTAAGTGAGGGCCTGAGAGAAGTGAATCCGAACTGCTTATGACGCCCGCTGAGAGTGAGTAGATGAAGACCGGAAATATTGCAGCTTCTTTGGTCGTGGTGGCGGCCCTGGGGATCATCGCCGTAGTGGTGGGGCCTTGGACCTTTTATGGTAACGCCGATCTGGTAGACGCCATCAACGATCTCGACGGCCAGTGGGTCGACCGCCCGGCGCCGGCGCTGGAGCTTCCCGACAGGCAGGGGCAGGTTCATAGCCTGGCCCAATATCGGGGGCAGGTGGTCTTCTTGAATTTCTGGGCCAGCTTTTGTGAGCCCTGCCGCGAGGAGATGCCGAGCATGGAGTCTTTGGTGCGGCAATATCGCTCCCAGGGGATGATCATGGTCGCCGTCAGCCATGACGAGGGGTGGGAGGAGGTGGATCGTTTTATGGATTTCTTTCTGCCCGGACAGCGCAGTGCCATGACGGTATTGCTCGACTCCGATGAGGTCACGGCACAGCGCTTCGGGACGGAATTATTGCCCGAGACCTATATCATCGACCGAGATGGCACCATCGTGGCCCGTTTCGTGGGCGACTACGATTGGACTCGCCCGGAGGTCAAACAGATCATCGAGGGCCTGTTGTGAGGCGGGCAAAAGCAGCAGCTATTACGGGGTTGGTGACCATGGTCACCTGGCTGGGAGTGTCGGTCCACCAGGTGGAGGCGGCCACCCCGGTCGACGAGGCGCAGGACCTCAACGAGTTATGCGCCCTGGGGCCGCCCAAGGGGGCTGATGAAGCGGGTGAGATCATCAGTTATCACAAGCAGCGGCGGGCCGCCGTCCACGGGGTCTATGAAACGGAGTTGCAGGGGCTCGACGAGGGGCTGTTTCGCTACGATCGGGTCAGCGGCCTGCTCACTCTGAGCGGATTTCGTACCTTCGAACCCCTGCCGGGGGGGCCGTCGATTCGCTTTCGCAACGAGTGCATCTTGAGCTTCGAGATGGACGAAGATCAAGCCCTGGACCTGCTCGCCAGAGTGGCCATGGGCACAGCTCACCTTCGGATCGGATTTTTGTTGGCGGCCCATGAGGATTACGACACCAATTTCTGCCCCAACCAGCCGGAAGGGCCACAATTACAAGTCGATCTTCTATATGCGGAGATCATCGAAAGCGACGGCGGCGAGGCCCAGGTGATCGACACCTACCAGACGCCCCTGGGCCACCGTCGAGCCCTCCAGCAGAGTCTTCTCGTCGTCGATGCCGCACGCCAGCAATTGCCGGAGATCAAGGTGAGTCATCTGCAATGGCGAGCCCCCGGCGGCAGTTGGGAAGACGAGGTGGACGATGAAACACAGGACTTATGGAATGCGCTGTCCACGGAGCTGGAGCCTCATCTGGAGCGCACTATTTATCCCTGTTATATTCGTGCTCTGGCGCGCAATGCCTCACTTCAGGGAGCGCTGGTCTTAGAAGTGCCGCTCGTCGATGAGGGAATCGGCGAAGTGCGGTTTTTGATGGATACTCTCGGCGATGCCACAGTGCGCTCCTGCGTCCAGGAACGGATCGACGAGGAGGAGGCCATCAGTGAGTCCCCGCCTTCGACGGAGGCCGAGGCCTTCAAGGCGACGATTTTAATGCGACGGCGATGAACCATTTTATGGCTCCACGACGCTGATTGTGATATTCCCTCCTTTCGGAAGGTCGACGAAAGCAAGTCGGACGACGCCAATGAGGTGGCATGGGCGGAAGTATAAAACGTGGCATCGAAAGGGTTGGGAAATACGCCATAGGGGCGATTGAGGATGTCGGTCGTCTGGCGTCGCTGTTTTTTCAGACTCTGATCTGGACCTTTCGGCCCCCCTATCGCATCCGGGTGATCTTCCAGAGCATGGAGTCCGTGGGGGTGGGAAGTCTGCCCATCGTGCTCCTGACGGGTCTGTTCGCCGGCCTGGTTCTGGCCTATCAATCGGATTATGCATTCCGGCTATTCAACGCCGAGTCGCTGGTGGGGGCGACCGTAGCGGTGAGCCTGCTGCGTGAGTTGGGCCCAGTATTTACGGGGCTGATGGTGGCGGGGCGCACGGGAAGCTCGATGACCACCGAGCTGGGCACCATGCGGGTCACCGAGCAGATCGATGCCATGGCAGTCATGGCGGTCAATCCAGTCCAATATCTGGTCATGCCTCGCGTATTGGCCACGATCGTGATGCTGCCCGTGCTCAATATGCTGTTCAATTTCGTGGGTATCGGCGCCGCTTACGGCCTGTCGGTCTTTTATATGAACTCCGATCCAGGGATCTTTTTATACCATATCACTCGCCTGGTCTCGGCTCAGGATTTTCTGTTCACGACTATCAAGGCCGGCGTCTTTGGGATGATCATCGGCGTGGTTGGATGTTATAAGGGCTTTTATGCCTCCGGTGGCGCCAAGGGCGTTGGCGAGGCGACCACCTCGTCGGTGGTCACGAGCAGCGTACTTATTTTGCTAAGCGACTACTTAATGACCACAATGATGTGGTCGTTGTGACCTGTGGGGCACCGAGGTGGTGCCGACGCAATCTGAAGTCAGACTTGGATTTTGCGCATGAGTGAGTTCTTCACACCCCTTAAAGTGGGCCTTCTGGTAATCGCCGGAGCGGTGGCGGGGTTGGCGATGATCGTCGTGTTGAGCGGTGATCTGCGAGGACCGGAAGATCGAAATACCTATGTGGCCTATTTCGATGACGTCACCGGCCTGGCCGTGCGATCCCGGATTCAGATGGCGGGCATCGCCGTGGGCACGGTGGAGCGAATCGAATTGGTCGGTGATCGGGCTCGGGTTGAGGTCTCGGTCCTGCGGGATGTCACCCTCTATGAGGGGATCGAACAGGACGGGTTCTACGTCAACGGGGCGACCATCGGCCGCCGTCAGGCCAGCCTGATCGGCGATTATTATTTGAGCCTGACCCCCGGCCAGGAGGGGCGGGTCCTGGAGGATGGGGACACCATCCACAACGTGAGGCGAGATGCCGGTCCCGAAGAAATGATGGAGCGCCTCAACGAGATCACCAAGGATATCCAGGAGGTCACCCATTCGCTGGCCACCGTCTTCGGCGGGGAAGAGGCCCAGCAGGTCATCCAGCAGATGGTCGACGACCTGCAGAGCATGCTGGCCACGCTCAATCAATTCGTCGATCGCAACAGCGAGCAGATCGATCGGTTGGTCGTCGATGCGCGGATGATCAGCCAGGATATCGCCGGATTGACCCGCAGCGGATCGGAGTCCATTGACAAGATTTTGCGCGATACGGAGGCCATCGTCGAGGAGGTGCGATTTATCGTCGGCCAATCGACGACGGACGTCCAGGCAGGCCTGGGCACCATGCAGGGCACGTTGTCGCGATTGCAGCGCACCCTGGATTCGCTCAACTACAGCCTTCAGAACGTCCAGGACATCACGGAGAAGGTCAACGAAGGAGAGGGCACCGTCGGGGAGTTGATCAACAATCCGGCCATCGCCCATCGCACGGAGCAGATCCTGGAAGACGGCGGTGAGTTTTTGGAGCGGATCACCCGGCTGCGCACCATCGTAGAGCTGCGAAGCGAATACCATATGCGCAATCAGCAGCTCAAAAACGTCTTCGGTATCCGGCTGGAGCCCACGGATGACAAATATTATATGTTCGAATTCGTCGACGATTTCCGGGGCTCGACCACGGTGCAGACCGAGCGGGTGACCACCACGGAGTCCACCGCCGAAGATCCGCTGTATCAGGAGACGCGCACGACGACGACGGACGAGTTCAAATTCAGCCTGGTCCTTGGTCGATCGCATCAGCTCTTTGATTGGCTTCGAATCGGCGGGCGTTTTGGAATCATCGAAAGCTCGGGGGGCATCGGCGCCAGCCTGGGTTTCTTCGGAGACCGACGGTTGGAGGTCCAGACCGATCTCTTTGATTTTGCGGCCGCCGAAAACCCGAGACTGCGCACCTACGGCACCTATATGTTCCTCCATTTCGCCTATTTGTCGGCGGGCATCGACGACATCATCAACCCCGATCGACGTGATTATTTCATCGGCGCCGGGATCCGCTTCGACGACGAAGATCTCAAGGCTCTGTTGACGACCACGGGAGTTCCCAACTTCTAGCCGCTGTGACCAGGAGACCACCATGCCCAGAAGCTCAGGTGTAATACTGATCGGGCTGGTATGCGCGGCGCTGGTCACGGCGTCGCTCGAGGCTCAAGAGTCACTCAGCGGGGAGCGGGTCCTTCATCGATATCTCGACGCGTCGAAGTGGTACGAATACCAACAGCGAGAGGGGAGTGACGGCGAGGCCGGCGGACCTGCTTCCTCGGCACAGAGGCCGAGGCCGGCACCGGGTGAGCCGCCGGGGTTGTGGCTGTCGCCGGCAGGGGGAGAGTGGATCTTGACCGCCGACGGGCCGGTGGGGCCCGGGGAGATCGCCGCCCCCCATGGAGGGCTGACGCCCGGTCAAAGTGAGACCGAGCTCGACGAGCGAACCGATCACGTCGACGACCTCGATTATCAGGCCAATTTCGAACCCAGCGTGGTTCCCTTTAAGCGCGGAGTGGCTCAGAATCGAGTGCGCCAGTCTGGAAATTCTTATTCGGCCCTGCTCAATTCGAGCTCCTACCGGCAAGTGTCGGTGGGAGGAGCCCTTGCCGAAGGAGAGGAGCGATTCTGGGGCACTTTCTTGGTTCGTTTCGAGCCCGGCGGGCGTCACGCCATTCCCAGCGTGGCCCCTGATCAGCGAGTCCTGTCGGCGCAGACCGAGCCCCCGGTGGAGCTGACCATTACCAGGGACGAGGCCGATAATTTCTACCTCGCCGGCGACCATCGCGGATTGGTGCGGGTCAACCTGGAGCTGGCCGTGGCTCGCCATTATTTCGACGGCGCTCTGGAGCCGTCGGTTCGCTGGGAGGACCTGTCCACGGACTTTGGTCTCGACGATTTCGATCTGTTGAAGCGTACCGAAGAGGTGCTCGATATGATCGGTGTGGACCGGGAGACCATGAGCCCCCTTCAGGCGCTGAATCGGATGGTGGAATATCACCGGGAGTTCGAGATGCGCCCGGGCCACGAGATTGGCTCCGGTGACCGCTACCTGGAGATCAGCCGCCAGGGTGTGGGCGTCTGCCGCCACCGCAGCCTGGTGTTCATGATTAGCGCCCAGGCCTTGGGGATTCCCACGCGCTACGTCTACAACGAGGCCCACGCCTTCGTGGAGGTCAATTGGCCCGGGCAGGGGTGGCGGCGCATCGATCTGGGCGGGGCGGCCGACACGTTTAACTATAGCGGACCCGGCGGCGGTCAGATCCACGATGGGATGTGGGACGACGAATTTCCCCGCCCGGACTCCTACGAAGAAGAGGTTCGGGGAATGGTCGGCGGCGACGGAGAGGGCGACGGCGGTGGGCAGGATTTTTTCGACGACTCTCCCTGGGACGACCAGGATCTGGAGGCCCTCGAGGGAGTCGACGAGGCGCTGTCCGGAGACCCGGCGCAGTTGCAAGATCTTCTCTCGGAAGCACAGTCGCAGCCAGCGGCACAGGTCCATATCATAGAGGCCGACGGGGAGGTGTTTCGCGGCAGAACCCTGCGGGTCAGGGGCCGGGTGGATCGTGGCTCAGAGGTCGGTCAGGTCGAGGTCTTTCTGGTGCCAAGCGGGTCTGAGAGCTTTGAGAGCGGCGTGCCCCTTGGACAGACTCCGGTGGGCGCCGACGGGCGATTTATCGGGGAGTGGACCGTGCCGCGCCAGGTCAGCCTTGGGCGCTGGCGGCTGGTGGGGCGGCCGGCCGACGACGAGTAATAGCTTTATAAGCGTTCAGTCCCTTTTGGAGCGCGACCAGCTTGGCCGCAATGCGGACTGGCAGTCCGCCACCAATGAATGCGAGAGCAGAGAACATTGCAGATCACCGTGATCCCACTGAACGCTTACATCGCTTTTCCCAGTTTGTCAGCGGTACCCCCTTGCTGAATTACCACTTTTCACGGCCTTCATCAGTTGTTAGGATGGAGGCACACTAGAAGTCTGAGCAGTAAGTGGGAAATGTGGCCGGCCATAGATCGGGTGTGTCCTTTTGATGCATCGGTCTGCGCCGGCAGGGTGCCTTTGCGAGGGGAGGCCGATGGGACTGGAAGAGCTGGAAGGGCAGTTGATTGCCGGGCGATTTCGCCTCAAGAAGATGGTCGGTAAAGGGGGGTATGGCGCGGTTTTCGAGGCGATTCAGCTCTCCGTACAGCGGCGATGCGCCGTCAAGATCTTGCTTCCCGGGCGCAGTGACGACGACTCGATGGTCAAGCGGTTTCGAGCCGAGGCTCGGATCACCTCCCAGCTCACCCATCCCAACAGCGTGGTCCTCTATGATTTTGGCGTTGATGAGGAGCGGGGATACCTCTATCTGGCTACGGAATATCTGGACGGCAAGACGCTCCACGAAGTGGTCAAAAAGCGAGGGGTGTTGCCCGTGGAGGCCGTGCTGTCGATCATGGAGCAGGTCGCCGGAAGCCTGGAGGACGCCCATAATCACGGGTTGGTCCATCGGGACGTAAAGCTCAAAAATATCATGGTCGTCCACAGGGCGGGAAAACCGGACTTCGTCAAGGTTATCGACTTCGGGATCGCCAAGGCATTGGGCGGGGAGGGATTCGCCGAGGAGTTGACCCGTACGGGGATGATCGTGGGCACGCCGCAGTATATGGCACCGGAGCAGTTGCAGGGCGGTGAGATCGATGGGCGGGCCGATCAATACGCCCTGGCCCTGGTGGGATATCGACTGCTGACCGGGCACAACCCCTTCAAGGACGACTCGCCGATGGAGACGGCGATGCGTCATATCACCGACCTTCCCCTGCCGCTGCGCAACTACTGCCCCGAGCTGGAAGTGAGCGTCGACTTTGAAGAGGCATTTTTGAAGGCTCTGGAGAAGTCGCCGTCTCGTCGCTTCGACAGGATCGTCGAATTTACGTCTGCCCTTCGCATGGCTCGAAAAAACTCCGGGCTGGAAGTTGAAAATAGTGATCAGGTCTTGTGGGATACGGCCTCGCCGCGGGCGGCGCAGAAGAAGACTCTAATCCTCGATAATCCAGGGGCGACCACGTCGCCTGGTGAAGGGGGAGCCGATGAGGAGGGCGCTGAGGGGGCGGACGAGCAAGAAACGACGATCATAAGTCAACCGACGATGACCTTGGAGACACGGGAGATCTCAGCAAGAGGTCAGCAAGAGGGGAAGAATGTCGTATCCGAGCCCGGCTCGGCGAGGGAGGTGGGTGAGGGGCAGTCATCGGTGCCGGTGCAGACGGACAAACCCCAAAAGTCATGGAGTAAAGAGGAGCAGAAGGCCACCTTGAAGGTGGACGTGACGTCGTCGGATCTGCTGGAGCTTGCCGCCGATGAAGCCGATGACGCAAAGGAGGTTTTCTCTCTGAGCGATCTGGCGGCGCCAGATGAGGAAGAGGGTTCGACTCATCTCGAAGAGGATCTGACAGCCCGGGGCGGGCCGGAGATGACGGGTGAAATCTCGGCGGTGACGGATAAGCAGGTCCATTCGCCGGGGACGTCTCGTGGGCCTGTCCCCTGGGTTCTGGCCGCGGTGACGGCCTCTCTTCTCGTCGGCGTCGTCGCAATTATCGCTGTCGCCACCGTCGACAGATCCGATTCGGCGACCGCCGCGGACGCTGTCATCGAGCGAGACCTGGACGAAGAGGTGGTGCCAGCCCTGGTCGACGCCCGGGAGACGTTGCCAGAAGAGGTGGCGCCGACGATGGCCGAGGAAGAAGGAGAGCGCGAGGCCCAGCCCGGGGAAGAGGAGTTTAGTGAAGAAGAAGGGCGGGCCGAACAAGAGTTGGAGACAGAGAGCCCCGAAACTGCAGGTGAACTGGACTCGGAGCCTGAATCACCAGAGGCAGATCAAATGCCCGTTGAAGAGGAGAAGAGTTCTCAGCCCGTTGTAAGTCAGGCGGAGAGAAGAAATCGCCGATCCGGGAGCTCATCGGCGCGAAAAGCCAGCCCACAGGCGGAGGTCGAAGAAGAAGAAAATACCAGGGGGGCCATATGGGCTATCGACTGATGGCGGCGACCCTGGTGTGGGGTATCTGTGTTGTCTGGACAACGGCGGCGTGGGCCGAACTCCCGCAGGAAGCCGTGGATGCCATGCAAACGGGGGCGCAGCTGTATCAGGAGGGAGAATATTCGGCGGCCGTCGGGGAGTTTCGCCATGCCTATGAGATCAGCAAAGCGGCCGACGATGGACCCTATGCGCTATTTTTATTCAACGCCGCGAGGGCCTCTCAGGTCGGCGGCCAGATAGAGCAGGCGTATCGGTATTATGAGAAGGCTCTGAGTGTAGATGGTCCCAACGCATTGCCGGCACAAGAGATGGCCCGGGCCAGGGGATATTTAGAGGCCTTGCGGTTGGAGAAGACGGCGCGCCGCGTTGCCAGTCGCCCCGTCGTCGAGGTGGCGATGGCCGAGAAAGTCGTCGCCGAAGAGATAGAAGCACCTGTGATGGAGCAAAAAGGGGGAACCCCGCTGCGGTGGTTGGGAGTGGGGAGCGTGGCAGCGGGATCAGTATTGCTCGCCACGGCAGGCCTGCTGGGGATGAGCACCTCCAACCAGATCGAGGAATTGTGGCACGTAGAGAGTCGCGCCGCCTATGATCGCCAGCGTGCTGAGATTGAGCGAAATCAACTGATGGGAAAGGGGATGCTCTGGACCGGAGGAGCCCTGGCATTGGGGGGAGCAGCCCTGGCGATCTGGGGTGGGAATTCAAAGCAAGATCAGTCGGTGAGTCGTCTCGGGATATGGCGAAGTGAAGACGCAGTTCTCGCCATCTGGGAGGTGCGCTTTGATTAGGTGCATCGCCATCCTGGCAGCAGCCTCCATCGGGCTGGGCAGCCTCTTCGGTTGTGGTCTCTATGAGTCGCCGCCTTCCCTCGAAGAGGTTGGGACCTGCGGAATCTGTGGGCCCTGTGCGTTGGGAGTCATCAATTGCGCGACGAATAGTTGTGAATTCGAAGGGCCCTGGCAGGGGGTGTTGTCCGGGGAGATGGCCTGCAGAGATATTGTCGTCGTCAAGGCGGGAGCTTCCGATGAACAGGGAGGAAGGTTGGGCGAGCCCGTGGGGTCTATCGAGCGAGCCCTGGAATTGGCGACCGAACGGGATGCCTCGGCGATAGCATTGATAGAAGACGGCCAGTGGCAAGAGGAGGTGGTGTTGGGCTCCGGTCTGACCCTGATAGGGGGCGTCGATGAGTCGCTGCAGCCCATCGACAGTCGTCCGCGATTGATATGGGAGGCCGACGAGGAACAGGTCACGGCCTTGCTCGTCGACGGCGTGTCGCAGAGGGTCGATATCGTGGGGTTATCCATCGAGGGCCGGGGCGGTGTGACCAATTACGGAATCAGGGTGGTCGACAGCGGCCAGGTGGTGTTGCGCGATCTCCATGTGCTGGCAGGACCGGGAGGAGATGGAGGGGATGGCGAAGACGGCGACGACGGAGCGTCGGGCAGCGTCGGGGGCGATGGTGGAGCTCCTTCGGCTTGGAGCCAGGGCTCTGGTGGAGTCAATCAAGCATGTCCGGCGGCCAACGGCGGTGACGGTGGACACGGGGCGATGGCTGATATGGATCCCGCTCAACGAGGAGAAGACTCACCGGGCGGCGCCGCCGGCCGATGGGGGGATGGGGCAGATGGCTTTAGCGTCGACGACGGTAGCAGAGGAGGCGTCGGTGGCGAGTCCTATCTGGAGCAGGGCCTCTGGAAACGGGGAGCCCCCGGTGGGGACGGTGAAGTTGGCGAGCATGGAATCGGTGGCGGGGGCGGGGGAGGCGGAAATGTCGGCGATACCGGCGCTGGCGGGGGCGGTGGCGGAGGCGGCGCCGGAGGGTGTGGGGGCGAAGGTGGTCAGGGCGGTGAGAACGGGGGCTCGAGCATCGGTGTATTGGTTCAGTCAAGTGAACTGCAGATCTTCAACTCCGAGATCGTCAGCTCAACCGGCGGTGACGCCGGCGTGGGAGGAGAGGGCGGGGCCGGTGGCCAGGGCATGCCGGGAGGGGCGGGGGCGAGCGGTGTAGAGACGGGCCAGGACGGCTCTGACGGAGGTCATGGAGGTCAGGGCGGCGCCGGTGGCGATGGTGGTGATGGAAGGGGCGGAAACTCCTATTCACTGCTCTGTGAAAAAAATACAAATATCGAGATCAACAAGGTGTTACTTGAACATGGTGAGGGTGGGCTGCAATCTCAGGGCCAAGCCGACAGCAGTACTGGCCGGGGTTGTAGCTATTGATATTGGTTGTATTTCACTTCCTGGAGGGATTTATGCGTAAGACGATGATGATTGGGTTGGTGGTAATTTTTGGATGTTTTGTGCTGGCTTGCTCCGGTGAAGACGATCCTGACGGGTTGACTAATAATGATGATAACGACGCGGGCTACCAGGACGCAGACGTCAATGGCGGCGACGAAGACGTCAATGGCGAGTGTGTGCCGGTCGATGAGTGCTCACCCGGCATTTGCGGAGAGGTCGACGACGGCTGTGGCGGCACCTTCGACTGTGGAGAGTGCGCATGTGAAGAGGGAGTGGCCGTCGACGAGACCTGCGGAGCCTGCGATCTGGGCCTGCTCACCTGCGAGCCCGGTGAGACGGGAGTGGGCGTCTGCGATGAGCCCGATATCCCCGGGTTTAGTGGTGATTGTGATGAGTTGGTCTTCGTTAACCTGGGCGTCGGTTCGTCCAGTGGAGCCGGTACGATGCAGGATCCCCTCGATTCTTTACCGCTCGCGATAGACGAGGCTCGCAGCAAAGATGCAGTGGCGGTGATTTTGGCCGGTGGGGCCGGGGTCGAGTACGAAGGGCCGGTCATCCTGGAAGAACCGCTGTCGATCATCGGTGGTTATCGAACCAATTGGAAACGCGATACCGACAATTCTCCCGTCATCCGCAGTAGTGAATCGGCGGGAGAGCTCGAAAGCGGTGATATTGTCGGGGTGTACTCAAAGGGGGTTCTCCAACGCCATCGATTGGAGCATATAACAATAAAGACCACTGATGTGGTGGCAGCGGGCCGTACCAATTATGGGATCTATGTCAACGGCTCGCCGGGGTTGGAATTATACGAAGTGGAAGTACAGGCAGGAAAAGGAGGAGATGGAGACAGCGGATCCCAGGGCGCCGACGGAGAGGACGGCGTTGAGGGCGACTCTGCAGGAATGCGATCGGCACTAATCAGTGAGCCAGGAGACCCGGTCGCCGGGGGCCATAACCCCGCTTGTCCCGACGCTGACGGCGGCGCTGGAGGATTGGGTGAATACGAGACGAATTATCCCACTGATGGAGAGAGTACGGATGGGGCCGACGGAGGCAGAGGAGGGGTTGCTGATTCTGCCAGTCATGGGCCGGGAGAAGATGGGGAAGATGCCGAGGCAAATCTGACACCCGGAGATAATGGGCAGGGGGGCAGCGGCATAGGTTCCGTTGTGGACGGCAAATGGGTATCCGATGGAGCCGGGCTCGATGGTGAGCAGGGACCCGCTGGATTTGGAGGCGGAGGCGGAGGGGGAGCCATGATCGCTGAAGATGATTCGGCCAGTGTTGGTGCAGCCGGAGGCGGCGGCGGATCGGGCGGTTGCGGCGGAGCCGGAGGAAGCGGCGGTATGGGCGGAGGCGCCAGTTTCGGTTTGTTTGTCCTGTACTCCGATATCGAGATCTGGAACTCCGGCTTCTCTGCCGATCTCGGTGGTGAAGGCGGCGATGGCGGCGAAGGCGGCCTCGGCGGTCAAGGCGCTCCGGGAGGGGACGGAATGACCGAATATTATATACCGGGTCTCGGTGGAAATCCCACCACCTATTATGATTATACCTATACCGGTGGTGATGGTGGGGCTGGTGGTCAGGGCGGTCGCGGTGGCCATGGCGGTGGCGGCGCCGGTGGACCCTCCTTTGGGGCCTATTGCGCCGGCAGTCATCTGGAAGTCCATGGTCCGAGGCGATTTTCTGCGGCCGGTCATTCCCAGGGAGGGCTCAACCCAGCCCACGCCGGGGAAGATGGTGCAAGCATTGATGAGTATCAATGTGAATGAGCCTGGTCGTCGACGGCGAGCCCCCGTGGCTCGCCGTCGGCGCGCCTTTTCGAGGGGAGGTAGATGGGACTGGAAGAGCTGGAAGGGCAGCTGATCGGGGGACGGTTTCGCCTCAAGGCGATGGTCGGCAAAGGAGGATACGGGGCCGTTTTTGAGGCGATTCAGCTCTCCGTGGAGCGCCGGTGTGCGGTCAAGGTGCTCCTCCCCGGCCGGAGTATGGACGACTCGGTGGAGCAGCGATTTCACTCCGAGGCTCGAATTACCTCCCGGCTCAACCACCCCAACAGCGTAGTCCTCTATGATTTTGGAGTGGACGAGGAGCTGGGTTATCTCTTTTTGGCCACTGAATTTCTCGACGGGAAGACTCTCCACGAGGTGATGGAGCTTCGCGGAGAGCTGCCCGTTGGTGCTGCGCTGTCGATTATGGACCAGGTCGCCGGAAGCCTGGGCGATGCCCACCACCACGGGTTGGTTCATCGGGACGTAAAACTCAAAAATATCATGGTCGTGCGCCGGGCGGGAAAGGCGGACTTCGTCAAAGTCATCGACTTCGGCATCGCCAAAGCTCTGGGAGGAGAGAGCGATGGTCAGAAACTGACCCGCACGGGAGTGCTCGTGGGTACGCCGCAATATATGGCGCCCGAGCAACTGCTGGGAAAGGCAATCGACGGTCGAGCCGACCAATACGCACTGGCCGTGGTGGGTTACCGCATGCTGACCGGGCATAATCCCTTTCGCGCCGACTCTGCAATGGAGACGGCCATGCGGCATATCAACGACCGGCCCTTGCCGCTTCGGGCCTATAGTCCCGACCTTCAGGTCAGCGAGGCCTTTGAAGAGGTATTTCTCAAAGCGTTGGAGAAATCGCCAGAAGATCGCTTCCACTCCATCGGGGCTTTCGTGGGGACTCTCAAAGAGGCATGGGAAGCGTCGCCCTGCGACTCGGACAGCGACGGGGGCGGAGTCGATCTGTGGCAGACCGTCTCCCCCGAGGTGGCGCAAAAGCAGACCCTGATCCTCGATTCGGGATCAAGTTTCGATACGGCGACTCGTGAGGTGACCAGTGTCGATGAGCAGCCATCGATATCTCCACGACCTCCCACGTGTGAAACGAAGGACGAGATATTAGCCCCGTCGGGGCCGGCCCGTTGGGTGATCGTCGTGTCGGCGATGTCGATGACGGCCTTTATCGCTTCTATCGCCGTACTTCTATTGGCTCTCAATTCAGAGTCACCTCCTGTAGTGGAAGCTCAGAGCATCGATGATGGACCGCAGGCCCTGGCCGCCGGTGATCAAGAGTTGGAAGAGGAAGAGCAGTGGGAGTCGAGAGGGGCAGACCGGGACTCGATGGAAGTGTTGGCGGCCGCATTGGAAGCCGTGGACAGCGGGGCTGCACAAGGTGAAGAGAGGGCCGGCGCTCGAGCAAGGCAGATCGAGGAACGAAGAGCTGAGAGACGAATGGAGCAGCGCCGCAGAAGGGAGCCGCAAAAGCCCGGCGAGGTGACGGTGACCCTCATCCCCTGGGGGACCCTTTATGTCGACGGAGAGCCCCGCAGCGACCAGGTGCGCCAGGCGCTGGAGCTGGCGCCGGGCACCTATGAGATGACTTTGCAGCAGGGAAAAGAGATTCGTGCCCGTGAGACGGTTGACGTTGAGGCGGGGCAATCTAAAATGGTGGTCTTAGAAGCCCGCTTCGACAGCGAAACCGACTGATGATCCGTCCCCGAGGCCAATGCGCCGGGAGTTAGCGATGGTAGACGTTCAACAACTTTCTCGGGGGCTCGAATTTGACGCGCCTCTTCCCAGCTTCACCGATGTGCGCGATCGGGTTAAAGCGTTGTCCGAGCAGGGGGAGTTCGACAAGATTCGTCTCCAACTCGAGGAATGTGTCGAGCGCAGCGATGAGGTTCGCTCGGCTGAACAAAACGCCTGGCTCTACGGAAATCTGGGCAGAGCCTATGGTGAGATCGGTCGCCAGGAATCGGCGGTGGAGGCCTATGAGAAAGCCTTCGAATACGAGCCCCGTGACCGAGAAGTGGCCACAGTGCTTGCCGATATGCTCACCGCCAGGGATCGATACGACGAGGGGCTCGATGTCACCCGTGTCCTCTTGCTGTCCCATAAGCAGAAGATGGATGACGACGACGTAGCCGTCATGTACCGAAAAATGGGGCAGATCCAGGAGGGGAGAGAAGAATTCGGCGACGCCCGGGTGGCCTTTGAAAAGGCTCTGGTCAAGGCGCCGGAGGACCCGGCGGCGTTGACCGGGTTGTTGCGTGTCGTCGGCGAAGTGGGAGAGCCCGGTGACGTCATCGAGGCCCGACTTCGACTGATTCGAAGCCTCGATCAGGCTCAGGCGCGTTCGACGGCGTTGGTGGCCCTGGGCAATGATTGGATTTCTCAATTCAACGATCCGGGCCGTGCTCTGGACACCTACGAGGAGGCGGTCACGGAATGGCCCGAGAACGCGATGGCCGTAGAGCGCATCGCCGAGGTGGCTGCAGAGTTGGAAGATTGGCGCCGCGTATGCCGGGCCTATTTTACACTGAGCATGCTCGCCGAAGACCCTGGCGACAAAGCGGAATTTCTCATCAAGTCCAGCGACGTGGCCCGTCGCCAGTTGTGGGAGCCTGAAAAGGCATTGGCCGGTTACCGAAAAGCCCTGGAATGGGATCCCACCAGGCTCGACGCTTTTATGGCAGTGACCTCCATTTTGGTCGACGCCCGAGACTGGGATCACCTCGAGGAAGCCTACGTCCAGGTTATCTCCTCCAATCAGGAAGATCCCGAGGCCGATCCGAAGTTGCTCGGCGTGCTTTGGCAGAAGTTGGCCGAGCTATATAGCGAGCACCTGGATCGCTTCGAGGATGCCGTCTTTGCCTACGGGCAGGCCCTGGAGCATGTGCCCGACCATCAGCAGATGCGACGGCGCTTCGTCGACCTCGCCGAGGACAAAGATGAATATCTCGACGATGCGGCCAGTCAGTTGCGGGTCCTCATGGAGCAAGATCGGAAAAACCCGGAGTGGGTCGATCGGCTGGGGCGGGTCTATCTGCGGCAAAAGAAAGTCGATCGGGCCTACTGCATGTTTCGCGCTCTGCGGGCCAGAGGCGAGAATCTGGACGCCAAGGCGGCCGGGTTTTTGGAGCGCTTTGATTCCCAGATCGTGCGGCCCGTGCAGGGGACGCTCAACCCGAGTCTGCTGCGCCGCTATATTTTTGCTGACGGCATGTCGTCGACCCTCAACGAATGTTTCTCCGTGCTCAAAGAGGGGCTCTACGATTGGGCCGGCGAGAGCCGGAGAAAATACGGCCTGAGCCGAAAGGATCGGGTCAAATTATCGGAACAGCTCGCCTTCGTGAATTTCTACAAATCCATCGGCGCAGCCCTGGGCTACGTCGATCTTCCCGAGTTGTGGCGAAAGGGAGATCAGGTGGGGCTGATGAACGGGGCCCTGGTACCGGAAGGATTTATCGTCGGCGACGAGCTTCTGCGCTCGGCCAAGGAAAAGAAGATCGCCTTCTTCGTGTCCAAACAGCTCTTCTTATTTTTGGCGCCTTTTTATCTGGCGACGATCCGGCCTCTGAGTGACCTTCAGGGCTTCTTTATGCGCGCCGTGGCGTTGGTGCAGGAAGATATGGGATTGGCCGAGCAATTCAAAAAAGATACGGCCTTCAAGGCGATGAAGAAGAAGATTCGAGGCCCCGAATTGGACCGCCTCTCTCAGTGCATCGAGCAATTGACGGCGGGCAAAAAAGAGCTCGTCCTCGGTCCCTGGGTAGAGGCCATCGAGGACTCTGCCAACCGGGTGGGGCTGATCTTTTGTGATAATCTTCAGGTCGCCAAGGAATGTTTGCGCAGCGAGGCGCGTAGCATTAGCCAGCGCTCCATCCAGGAGCGGCTCGATGCTCTCGTCGAGTACTCGATGAGCGAGAAATATTTCGCTGTGCGCGCCGAATTGGGCCTCGAAGTGGCCTGATGGACGCAAATTTTTCGAGATGACGGGTAATTCGGGGATGAACTTACGGGGACACCGTGATAGGTGGCTGTCGTCGCCTATCACTGTGCGACGTCGTATATCGTAGTACTCTGACCCCAAAGATCGCTTCATGAACGAAAAAATTCGCAATATCGCTATCGTTGCTCACGTCGATCACGGCAAGACCACACTCATCGACGAGCTATTGAAACAAACCGGGATGGTCCCCGAACACCGGGAGTTGACCGAGCGGGCGATGGACCGCAACGATCTCGAAAAGGAGCGGGGGATCACGATCGTGGCCAAATGTACGGCCATCGATTGGGAGGGCTACCGCATCAATATCGTGGACACTCCGGGCCACGCCGATTTTGGCGGCGAAGTGGAGCGGGTGCTC
This sequence comes from Myxococcales bacterium, assembly GCA_007135085.1. Taxonomy (GTDB): domain Bacteria; phylum Myxococcota_A; class Bradymonadia; order Bradymonadales; family Bradymonadaceae; genus SLJM01. The sequence goes on along the minus strand of SLJM01000377.1, from coordinate 2,399 downwards.
AAGATGGTCGACACCGTGCTCCTGCTGGTCGACGCCTTTGAGGGGCCCATGCCGCAGACCAAATTCGTACTGCGCAAATCATTGGAGTTGGGCCTGGAGCCCATCGTGGTGATCAATAAGGTCGACCGGCCTCATTCGCGGCCCCACGAAGTGCTCGATATGGCCTTTGAGCTCTTCATGGACTTAAATGCCGCCGACGAGCAGCTCGACTTTCCCGTCATCTATGCATCGGGCCTCAAGGGGGTGGCCATGCATAATCTGGAGGACGAGCAGAAGAATTTGATGCCCCTTTTGGAAGCCATTGTGGAGCACGCCCCGGCGCCCATGGGCGATCCAGAAGGCCCGCTTCAGATGCAGGTCGCCACGTTGAGCTACGACGAATATGTGGGCCGCGTGGCCGTCGGTCGGGTCTTCGACGGGTCGATGAAGATCGGCGACCAGGTGGTTCGGATTCGCCGCGACGGAGAACAGGTCAAATCGAGAATTCGCAAACTCTACGGATTTGACGGACTCGAGCGGGTAGAGCGAGAAGAAGTGGCCGCCGGTGATATCGCCGCCGTGGCCGGTCTGGAAGACGTCTTGCCGGGAGAGACCATCTGCGATCCCGAGCATGTGCGGCCTCTACCGATGATCAATATCGACGAGCCCACGGTGTCGATGCGAATTATGATCAACGATTCGCCGTTCTCCGGGCTCGAGGGAAAATATCTGACGAGCCGTCAGATTCGAGACCGCCTGGATCGCGAGCTGGAGCAAAATGTGGCGCTCCGCGTCGAGGAGACCGAGCGGGCCGAGGCGTTCAAGCTGTCCGGACGGGGTGAACTCCACCTGTCGATTCTGCTGGAGCAGATGCGACGTGAGGGCTATGAGCTGCAGGTCTCGCAGCCAGAGGTGATCTTCAAAGAAGGAGAGAATGGCGAGCGCTTAGAGCCCGTCGAAGAGGTCATCGTCGAGGTCGATCAGGAGTATTCGGGCACGGTCATCCAGAAGCTCAACGAAAGAAAGGGCCAGCTTCGGGCCATGGAAAATAATAGCGACGGCTCTCAGCGAATCGAATTCGTCGTGCCCTCGCGCGGGCTCTTTGGCTATCGCTCCGAATTTCTCACCGATACGCGTGGCACGGGGATCATGCACAGCATTTTCCTCGGTTACGAGCCCTATAAAGGTGACCTGGACAATGAGCGCAATGGAGCGCTCGTGGTCAAAGACAAGGGCGTGACCACCGCCTATTCGCTGTACAATCTGCAGGAGCGCGGCGAGCTCTTCGTCGGCCCCGGCGAAGAGGTCTACGGTGGCCAGATCATCGGTCTTCATGCCCGTGCCAACGACCTGGTGGTCAACCCCTGCAAGGGCAAGAAGCTCACCAACGTGCGCGCTGCCGGAAGCGACGACTCCTTGAACCTCACGCCGCCCCGGGTGATGAGCCTGGAGAAAGCCATCGAGTTCATCCGCGGTGACGAATATGTGGAGGTCACCCCTGATTCGATTCGCCTTCGGAAGTCCGAGCTAAATCATAGCTTTCGCAAATAGAGTGAGGCCAGGGCTCAAGCCGAAAGCCGCTGAGCGGTGTCGAATTTTTGGGCCAGCATCACAAGCCAGGGGGCGTCGCCGTCAGTGGCGGCGGCGCAGTAGGACCAGCGGGTGTCGCGGTTGACGTATGCCATGGTGGGGCGACGTTCACAGACCCGCAGGTGCAGGTCGTGCCTCTCGCCGGTGGCCTCGATGATCAGGGTGATTCGGACCACCTCGCCGATGGAGAGGGCGAAGTTGGCCAGAAATTTTAATTTCGGCGGGTGATTGGAGTGGAAGACAGGTCGCTCGAGGTGATTGAGAAGCTCGGCGCCGTCCTCAAAATTGCAGATGATGCGTCGCATGATGGCCTTCCTTGGCTCGTAACGCGAAGAACGCATGGGTGGAGTTTTCTCCCCATTTGTACGACAGTCGTGGCGGGACGCAAGAAATTTTTAGTTCTATTGTTGACCACTGAGTGAGGCCTCGATGGAGGCGGGCGTCGCAGTCTATGCGCTGGTGGTGGGGGCCGGCTTTCTGGCGGGGTTGATCAATACTCTGGCCGGCAGCGGATCCCTGGTAGCCCTGGCGGCGCTGATCGCCGTGGGGCTCCCTGCACCGGTGGCCAATGGCACCAATCGGGTGGGCGTGGCGATTCAGACCGGGGTGAGTCTGGTCACGATGAAGGCCCATGGCACGGCTCGTCCCGAAGGTCTGGGATGGATCGTCGGGGCGGCCACGGCGGGCGCTCTGGTGGGGGCATGGTTGGCCACTCAGGTGGCCGCCGAGGCGCTGGAGTGGTTCATCATCGTCGTGCTGTGGGCCACTCTCTTCTTCGTGCTCTTTCGACCCAAAGACTGGCTGCGAGAGACCAGCGATCTGGCCAGGGG
>SLJM01000381.1 GCA_007135085.1 Myxococcales bacterium | reverse complement strand
CCGGCACAGCCGAGCCCGGAGGTACGACCGCCGCCGTCTTTGGGGGCGTTGCGGCGGTGGTAGAGGCGTTCGTATCGGGCAGAGAAACTCGACGCCGCCAGCGCCGTTTGGGCCATCTCCAAGATCTGGGCTTCCATGACCCCCCCGCCGATGGTGCCGAAGGTAGAGCCCTCTTCGCGCACCGCCAGCTGGGCCCCGGTCGTGCCCGGCGAATGGCGTGTGTTGTGGGCCACGTGGGCCAAGAAGAGGGATTCCCCGTTGGCCAGGTGAGTCTTTACGAATGTCCAGAAGTCAGGGCTCATAAACAGATCATCATTCTCCGGCCACCGCCAGATCAGGGGTGCTCGTCGCGTCGTCGGCGGCCTCCCAGATCGGAGAGAAGCGGCGGTGATGAAGTTGCATCAGGACCTTCTCTGGGGTCAGGGGGGCGTCAAAGGCGAATTCACAATCGGCGTCGAAGGCCCGCATGGCGTCGCCGATGGCGAAAAAGACGCCGATGCCATACATCAGCGGAGGCTCGCCGACGGCCTTCGAGCCGTAGGGGCCCTGTGGGTTTTCATCTTCCAAAAAGATCACTTCCACGTCGTCGGGCATGAAATGGCCGTCCGGCGCTTTGTAAGTGGACAGGGCGTTGGACAGGAGGGTGCCGTCGTCGCCGTAGGCCAGCTCTTCCAGGGTCATCCAGCCCAGACCTTGAGCGAGCCCGCCCTCGACCTGGCCCAGGTCCACCAACTCGTTGATCGGCCGACCCAGATCGTGGACCAGGCGCACGGCGGTGATCTCATAGGTGCCGCGCAACGCGTCGAGCTCCACTTCCGTCAAGGCCGTGCCGTAGACGTGATAGGCAAAAGGCCGCCCCTCTTCGCGTTCTTTGTCGAACCAGAGATTGGGGGTGGCGTAGAAGGCGTGAGCCGACAGGGCGATGCGCGACATATAGGCGTGAGAGACCATTTTTTCCCAATGCCAATCGGTGGCCTGGCCGCGGTATAAGGCCCGTTCGTCGCAAAAGGAGATATTCTCCGGATCTTGAGCTCCTATTTCGCGGGCGATCATCTCGCGAAAGCGGTCCAACAGCTCCTGGGCGGCCAGGATGGTGGCGCCCCCGTTGAGGTCGGTGGTGGCGCTGGCGGCGGAGGGCGACATATTGGCGATCCGCGTCGTATTGGTGGTCTCGATCTTGACGCGCTCCTCCGAGATGCCCAGGGCCCGGGCGGCGATGGTGATGAGCTTGGAGTTGAGCCCCTGGCCCATCTCCACTCCCCCCGTGGAGAGGCTGACGCTTCCGTCGGTGTAGACGTGGAGCAGGGCGGAGGCCTGGTTGAGGAAGGTCCCCGTAAAGGAGATACCAAAGCATACCGGCATGGCCGCTAGGCCCCGTTTTTTGGTGGCACTGGACTCGTTGAATGCCTCGACTTCGGCCCGCCACCGATCGAGCTCGAAGGCCTGCTCGGCCTCTCGCCAGGTCGCCAGAGCTCTCGCCCTTTCGGCGCTCTGGCCGTAGGGAAAGGATTGGCCCTCCTGGATGAGATTCTTTTTTTGAAGCTCCTCACGGCTCATGCCCAGCTTTTCGGCGGCGTGGGCCAGCGCGCTTTCGATGGCGAACATCCCCTGAGGTCCGCCGAAGCCGCGAAAGGCCGTATTGGGCGGTAAATTGGTGCGGCACGAGGCGGCGTAGGCGCGCACGTTGGGGATAAAATAGGCATTGGTGGAGTGGAAGAGGGTGCGCTCCATGACGGCCAGAGAGAGGTCGGTCTTGGCGCCGGCGTTCTGGTAATGCCTGACCTGGTAGGCGACGATGGTGCCGTCTTTTTTGACCCCTAGCTTATAGTCGGCGCTGTAGGGGTGGCGCTTGCCGGTCATGCGCAGGTCATCGAGGCGGTGCAGGACCAATTGGACCGCCCGGCCCAGCAGGTGACTGGCCAGGGCGGCCATGCAGGCCCAGGCCGTGGCCTGATCTTCTTTGCCTCCAAACCCTCCGCCGAGGCGGATGACGTCGACCTCGATTTTGTGATTGGGCACGCCGACGATTCGGGCGGCAGCCTTTTGGACCGCATAGGGGCTCTGAGTGGAGGAGTAGACGCGCAGCCGGTCTCCCTCGGTGGGCACCGCCCGGGCCCGCTGGGTCTCCAGGTAAAGATGCTCCTGACCGGCCACGTCGCTTCGGCCCTCGACGATGATATCGCAGCCCGCCCAGGCCGAGGCCACGTCACCCATGGCAAAGGTGCGGGGGGCGCCGATGATCTCCCCTTTTTCGTGGGCTTGTCGGGGATCGACGATGGCCTCTTTTTCGGTGATATCGGCCTCGATGAGTCCCAGGGCATACCGGGCCTGCTCGTCGGTCTCGGCGACGACGATGGCGATGGGATGGCCCTGGTAATGAACCTCGTCGGTGGCCAGAAGGGGTTCGTCCTGCAGGACCGGGCCGATCTGGTTTTCTCCCGGAATATCATCGGCGGTGAGCACGGCGATCACTCCCTCTGCGGCCCGAGCTGCTTCCAGATCGACACCGTGGAGCTCCCCGTGGGCCACAGGCGATCCGTAGATCGCGGCGTGGAGCATCCCCCCTGGAGGGGTGACGTCGTCGACGTAGAGCGACTCGCCACGAGTATGCAATTCGGCGTCATAATGTTTCATAGAGTTCTCCCAGATAAACCCGGGTTAGCCGGCCATGAGGGCGTCAAAGGAGACGCGCTCGGGGTAGAGTTCGGTAAATTGGGCGCTCAGCAATTGGTGGGCCAGAAGGCGCTTATATTCAGCGCTGCCGCGGACGTCGCTGATGGGCGACATCTCGGAGTGGGCCACGCCAAGCCCCTGGCGCACCGTGTCGGCGTCCATGGGCCGGCCCTCCAAAAAGGACTGGGTCTTCTCCAACCACAGCGGCACGGCGGCCACTCCTCCCACGGTGAGGCTGGCCTCTTTGATGATCCCAGCGTCGTCGATGTGCAATTTGGCGCCGCTATTGACGGTGGCGATGTCCAGACAGGTCCGTTTGGAGACCTTCTCGAAGTGGATCCTGGTGTCTTTGTGGGGGATGGGGATGAGCAGCCTGGTCATGATTTCATCGGGCTCTTTGTCGTAGGTCTTATAGCCCGTAAAGAAATTCTTCATCGCCACCTGGCGCTCCCGTCGGCCGTCGTGAAAGACCAGAGTGGTGTCCAGGGCCAGCAAGAGGTTGGACATATCGCCGATTGGCGAGGCGTTGAGGATATTGCCCGACAGAGTAGCCCGCACGCGAAGCTGGAGGGAGGCGATGAGGTGCAGGTAGTGGTCCATTCGGGGCATAATGGCCTGAATGTCGGGGTGCTGGCCAAATTCCTCGAAGGTGGTCAGGGCGCCCACCTGGAAGTGGCCGGCCTGATCGTCGCGGATAACTCCCTTCATCTCGGGGTGCCGGTTGAGCACTTTGATCTGCGACCGGGGCAACTCCTCGCCGACCTGGACGTAGAGATCGGTGCCGCCGGCGACGAAATAATCGGCCACGTCCGTATAGTCGTGGCGCTCTTCGTCGAGGGGCTCGATGGCGGCCAGGCGCTCGGTCATCTTCGAAAAATAATCGGGCAATAGACCGGCCTGGCATAGGGCGCCCACTCGATCGCCGGCTCCCCAGATCTCTTCGAATCGACCACCTTCACCAAAATCCTCGACCAGATCAAGGCTGGCCCGGTTGATCGACGTATAACCCGTACAGCGGCATAGGTTGCCGCTAAAGGCACGCTGAAACCCCTGCAGGCTGGGCTCCTCGTCGGCGCTCATGACGTACCAGCACATGGAGACGATAAAGCCGGGGGTGCAAAATCCGCATTGAGATCCGCAGCGATCGACCATGGCCTGCTGCACGGGGTTGAGCTTCTCTTTGAGGTTGAGTCCCTCGATGGAGACCACGTGACGGCCGTGCATCTCACCAAGGGGCACCAGGCAGCTGGTGGTGGGCTGGTAGACCACTTGCTCCCCTCTTAATTCGCCGATGAGAATCGTACAGGCGCCGCAATCACCCTCTTTGCAGCCCTCTTTGGTGCCCGTGAGGAAACGCTTCTTTCGCAGATAATCCAGGACCAGTCGCCCTGCGTGCTCGTCGGTCTCGATCTTTTGATTGTTGAGCCAGAAGGTGATGGATTGGGCCATCGATTGCTCCCGTGGAAATTGGATGCCCCCAAAAATCAGGGGGCCCGCTGTCTTCATTCGACCGAACCGACGGGGCCCCTGTCAAGGTCGTCGTGGTCAGGCTCGCGCAATGGTCGCAGAGGTTGAAGAGGCCAGCGCGGTGCCTATTTTTTCGGCTGCCACACTTGGTTTTATATCGCCCCCAGAAAAACATATTTCACGAGGTTTGACCATGACCACCGAGCCCAAAGACATCGACCATTCAATCGAGACCCTTCGCCAGCTTCGAGACGAAATCAAGCTCCAGCTCAACCTGGGTAAAATGGAGGTCAAAAAAGCCTGGGAGAATGCAGAAAAAGACCTCGAGAAAGTGGAGACCAGGCTGGAGCGGCTGCGGGAGCGCAGCGGTGAAGAAGCGCAGCGTCTGCGTGGCGAGACCCGACAGATGATCGACAATGTGCGGGAGCGCTTTCACGAGTTGCGAAAAAAAGCCTGAGGCGATGAGGGGTGATCTACCTCAAAGGCCTGTAGGTTAGTCCTGCAGGTTAGTTTTATTGATCGACGCCCACGCCCAGGGCGCGGTCGATATCGTCGTCGTCCTGACGCCAGATGGAGTCGTCTTCGACGCCCAATCCATCCACCGGATGATTGTAGGAGTCTTGCTGGGCCCCGGTCTGGACGAAGACGCCCAGGGTCCAGGCCGTGGCCAGCGGCGAGGTGGGGCCCGGGTTGAAGCTGGAGAGGCCGAGGCCGCCGCCGATATTGTCGTGGACGTTGGGACCGCCGTCGAAGAGAGCAAAGCCCATGGCGCCGTCGATGCCCACGCCGCCGCCGGGAAGTGAGAAGCGCACGTCATTGACCCCTCCTTCGACGATCATAGCACCCCAGGCAAGGGTATTGGCCGCTCCCTGGCCGAGCTGGTTGGGGATGGCGTCTTGATTGAATACGTCGTCGCCGCCGGTGTCGAGCAGGAGTCCGGCGCCCCCGTCGAGCCCTGCCCCCTGAATATAACTTCGGCCCTGGTAGTGGTCATCGCCGCCGGCGTCGGCCAATAGCCCCACGCCGACAGTGTGGCCGAATCCCTGCACGAATGAGGCAGCGTCATAAGTGTCGTTGCCGTCGAAATCGCGCAAAATACCGAGGCCTCCGGCCAGATCGCCTGCCCCTGAGCCGACACCCTGGGCGAGATTCCGGTTGGCGTTTCCGCCGTCCGAGGAGGAGGGATAGAGGATCTGCGTGGAGTCGGTCAGGCCCGTGACCGCCAGGTATTGGTCGTGGCCCTGGCGATCGTAGAGCACGCCCGCCCCGGAGGCGGTGCCAAAGCCCTGGCCGGCGTGCCACAGGCGGTAGGTATTGTCGCCGTCGGCGCTGGCCAGAAGGCCCAGGCCGTAGAGGGCGGCTCCCTGGGCAAATGCCTCGGCCTGGAAGCTCGAATTACCCGAACTCTGGTCGAAGAGGGCCCCCACACCCAAGACGCCGGCGCCCTGGCCCAGGCGCAGAGTCTCATAGGTATTATTGCCGTTGCCCCGGTTGAAGATCAGGCCGATTCCCAGCCGCCCCACGCCCTGGCGGGCGGTCTCTGATAGGGAGACTGCACCAAAGTCGGCGTCTGGAGCCCGGCGGCCTGCCTCGTCGGAGACCAGGAGGCTGTCACCGTCGAGGGAATCGCCGACCTTTTCGTAGGTATAGGTGTCGTGTCCGTCGAGATCGACGGCCAGGGAGATGGCGTTTGCCAGGGATTGATTGGCTCCCACCGGGATTTTGTAGGTATTGTCACCGCCGATGGCCAGCACCAGCGCCGTCGGCCCGTCGAGCCCGGCAATGTCGGCCGGATCGTAGACTCGGTCTGCGGCATCGCCGATGACGATGGCTCCCGCCGGGGTGT
>SLJM01000159.1 GCA_007135085.1 Myxococcales bacterium | reverse complement strand
ACCTGGAAATTGGTCGGTCCCGGAGACGATAAACTCCAGACCGTAACCGTCGTGGGCAACGGCAATTGCGCGCCAGTCCAACCCACCGTAGGAGATGTGCGAGCGGGATGGATCGCTACGGTGGATCTAAAGAAAGGCCTCTATTTTTCAGCGCCTATCAGTGAGGAGGCCGCCGAACGACTCCGCAAGGCCACCGACGATCGAGCCTGGCACGACGACGAACTACCCGACGGATCATCGCTCCAGCTCATTGAATATGAGCGCGATGTTTTGACCCAGACCCTCTTTCCCGAGCGCGACGACTGCGGATTACAGGAGCTATATTTTTTACCTCCTGGCCTGCGCTGGCGCTTCCCCGACGATTATCGAAAGAGCGTGGTGCGCACTCTGGTGCGGGACCTGGGTACGAAGAGAGCGGACTGGCACCTCTGGCTGGCCCGGCTCGACACAGACCAGATCAACGACGAGGTCCGGCCCAGACTTCCCGAGATCCGTCGCACCGCCGCACGCCGCGCCGGCCGATTCGGCGACAGCCAATTGCCGCCGACCGTGCTGGCCCGGCTGATCAGCGACCAGGATTGCCTGCGCTTTCTGGGACTGGAGCCCGACGGCTCGGTCGACCTCAGCCGCTTTCCCCCCATCGACGGCCACCCCTTGCGACTTCTGGCATTGAGCGACCAGTGGTTCGACGCCACCGGCCTGGGCCAGGAGACGCCGGTCCATCAGGCCCGACGCCACATCCCTGACGAAACCAGCCTACAACGCCAGCTCTTTGAACAGGCCGTCGACGACCACCGGGCCCGACTTCGCTGGATCTGCCTCATCGACCGGGCCATGTCTCAACCCGACGTTCACGCCAACCAGGTCCGCCCCAGCTACCGCGAGCTTCGCCAGGTCTGCGAAGAGCTCTTCGGTCCCATCATCGCCACCATGCCCGTCAGCCAGCTTCTGGCAAATACGGAGAAGTCCACCTCGCGTATTGAGACCAAATTGGCAGAAGCCCTCTCTCCCAACGCCCCCCTTCGCGTCCTTCACCTGCCCCGTCGCCGATACGAGTTGGGTAATATCCCTGGCATCGGCTCCAAGAGCCTGTCCCTGATCACCAGAGCCCTTCGCGACACCCTGCTTGGATGGCCCCCGGAGTGGTCGGGCCGCGCCGCCGCCCCCGTCGAGGAGGCCAAAAAGGAGATCGACCAGGGCCTGGACGAGCTGGACGAGTTATTTGGGTGACCACCCGCTTCTTGGCTCATAGCGGTCGGGAATGTATGCTTGGCCCACAGCGAGCATGTTGTCCCTCGACAAGGAGCCAGGTGGATGGACCAGCAACCCCAGCAAAAGAGTAATAAAACTCTCTTTATCGTCCTCGGTGTGATCGGAGCAATCGGCCTGTTCAGCGTCATTTGCTGCGGCGTGGCCGGCTATTTTGCCTACCAGGCCATCGACGAAATGGACTTCACCTATTATAGCGAGTGTGAATACGCCGCTGATGATGTGATCTGCAGCCAATGCTGCGAAGAGAAGGGCCACAGCGGTCATGCCTACGGCTCGTTTTTCCATGACGACGGCAAGACCTGCGGCTGTATCTAAGATGTACTAAATCACCCCTGAAATGCTGAGCGATCGATCTGTGTGGAGTATTCATCGATGATGCGTCCCGTCGGCCTGTCCCCCCGTCACTTCGCCATCCCATTTGCCTTCCTTGTGGTCGTATTGGGTTTGAGTCCATCGGCGGCCCTCGCTGAGGAGGGCGACGACGCCGACAACCCCGTCGACCAGGCCGAATCGGCCATCACCTATGAGGCCGACGCCGAATATCGAGTGCGGTCGGTGCGCATCGACCCCATCGAACTGAGCGGCACCCGGGTGCGGGATATCAATTTTACGGAGCAGCGAGCCCGCATCGACGCCTCGACGGCGCTCGACGGCGTGGGGGCCATCTACTTTCAGATGGACGCCCTGGAAGGTGTGCTCTTCGGCGATAACGGCAGGTTTTTGGGCGACCCCTCGGCAAACTCCGGGGTCTCTCTGGCGGCGACGACGCCGAACCTGACCCGTCGCGATATCGGCCTGCTGCCCGGCGGCGACCCCTTTAACCGGGAGGATTATGGCCCCGTGCTGCGCCAGGCCGATCTCTTCCGGGTCAACTACCTCTACGCCGACGCCATGCTCCCCTTCGGCCTGCTCCGCGTGGGCCGTCAGCCCCTCAATTATGGAGCCACCATCACCGCCCACGAGGGCGGACGGTTCAACCGCTGGGGTGTGAGCGAGCACGCCGACGCCGCCGACCGAATCCTCTTCGGCACCAAGCTCGACGAGGCGATCCGAGTCATCACCTCCGGCGGTGACCACACGCCCAATCCGTCGATGGACGAGGGGCTGGTCTGGGCTCTGTTCTACGATTTTCATCAGCAGGATAATATCGCCCTGATGAGCGACAACCTGCGCCAGATGGGCACCAACCTGCAGTGGCTGCTCCCCGAAGCGAGCTGGCTGGGCCAGGACTGGCGCGACCTGCGGGTGAGCGCCACCTTCACTCATCTTCGAAACGAATATTTCGACAGCCGGATCTACGCCTTCCCCTTCGCCATGGGGGGAAGCATCAACAACGTCGATCTCGATTTCCAATTCTCCCATATCCGCGGTGAGACCCGAGAGGTCTCCGAGGGTTTCGCGGCGTTGACTGGATCTACGGCGGTCTCCCAGCGGTTCGACGCCTACGGTGCCCGCGGGGTGGCCGATATCCATTTCGGCCCGGTCATGCTCACCCTGGAGGCCAATTATGCCAGCGGCGACGCCAACCCCCGCCCCGATCAACCGCTGACGGCCTTTACCTTTGCCCGCGACCTCAACGTGGGCCTGCTGATGTTCGAGCATATCCTGGCCTTCGAGTCGGCCCGCTCGGCGGCGGTGGGCATCGAGAACCTTCGCGATCTCGAGATGGAGAGCTTTCCCCTCACCGAGGTTCAGACCGACGGCCGCTTCACCAACGCCATCGGCCTCTTCCCCCAGCTCTATGTCTCGCTCCTCGACAGGGGCGACCATCTGCTCCACACCCGCCTGGGCGTGCTCACTGCCTGGTCGGCCACCGAGCTGGGCGCCGTCGACGCCATTCAGACCGCCCTCAATGACGACGGCGGTCCCATCGAGGACAATATCATCAACTACCACGGCGGCATCCCGGCCCGCTTCTATGGAACGGAAGTCGACCTTCAGTTAGGATATCAATTCCGGGAGAACTTCTTCTGGACCGTCGAGGGTGCCGTCCTCTTTCCCGGACCGGCCCTGCACGACGAGCACGGTGACGCCGTTCGATCATTTCTCGTGGAGAACCGCTTTGAGTTTTTGTTCTAGACCGCGCTTCTTCGTCCCCCTCCTCCTCGCCGTGGTGCTCATCGTGGCCACGGCCTGCGAAGAGTATTTCCCGCCCCCCGAGCCCCACCTGGTGCGCTCCGGTGCCGGGGCCTATACGGCGGGCAATGCCTTCGAGATCACCTTTAGCGAAGAGATCGATCCCGACACTCTCGAGCTCACCCTGTGGCCCAGCGACCGGGGTACCCGCCGGGTGGCCGCAGCCGACGTCGAGCCCTATGTCGGCCCCTGCACGGGGGTGTCCAACGAGTGCTCGGAGTTGAGCCTTCAACTGGCCGAATTCGACAGCGTTCATATCACGGTCGACGAGCCTCTGGGCGCCATGGGCTCCCACTTCGTGCTGGAAGTGGGCGCCGGGCTCACCGCCCGCGACAGCCAGGCTGCCACGGGAGTGTCGCGCTATTTCAACGTTCGTTATCGAGGGCCTACCGATCCTGACCCGGACGCCAATATCCAGGTCCAAAACGGCACCTATATCTTCGGCGGCAGCGTCAACCACCCGATGCGGGCCGTGCTCACTCTGGTCAGCGACGTCAAGATCCTGCCCGACGGGCGAATGGTCGTCGCCGGCGCCAAAGGCGACGTCGTCGACGACGACGCTCCCGACACCAGCCGCGATCCCAATATTATCGAGATCGATGACAGCGAACGGGGCTGGGCGCTATTCTTTTCGGGACTGGTCGTCGAGACCGACGACGGTCGCCGCTTTATGGAGACCGAGGTCTTCGACGTAGTGATTCCCGTACTGGGTCATCTGACCCTCTATATGGAGGAGGTCCGCCTCTTCGCCGAGATCACCACCGACGATCGGGGCCACGACTTCTTCGACGGCACCCTCACCTACGAGCGCATCGTCCTGGGCGGCGAGGAATTCGAGGGCGATTCCACACCGCTCTTAGGCGAATATGTGCCCCCGGAAGACGAAATGGCGGGCATCCCCGAGATCTGCAGCAACCCCTGCGGCGCCGTCATCGGTCAGTGCGAGATCCCCGAAGACTTTCCTCACCCCGATTTCTGCGAAGACGACTAATAACTAGCGTCGCCAGGGAAGCCAGTCGACGAGCGCCGCTTTGGATTCCTCGAGTTTGTCGAGCCACTCCATGGCGGCGTCGCCGTATTTATCCATCAACTGGAAGAGCAGATCGTCGTCGTCGCCGCCCATATCGGAGAGATCCGGGACCTGGCCGTCCGGGCCGTACATGCCCTCCATGATCTTTTTGACGCTATATTTGACGGCCCCTCGAAAGGGGATCTTGGCGATCATGCCGTACATCGCCGCCTGCCCCTGGGATTTTAGCTCCGGATTGGCCCGCACCGTCTCCACCGCCCGGCGCAGATCGGCAATAAATTCCGGGGCCGACGATCCGTGGTTGGCCATGATCGACAGGTGCAGGCTATTGGGATTTTGCTGGCGATCGACGCTCCACCCCGACTCGGCCAACTGGTCGGCCACGGCGTAGATATCGACCCCTTCCTCCTCGGAGGCGATGGTGACCACCGGACCGTGTTTGCTGCCCAGCACGGAGATCCCCGGCGTGTCGGCCACCCCTTCTTTCAACACCTCGGCGGCCTCCATCGTCCGGCGGGTCAGCTCCAAATATCCGTCCTCGCCGATGGACTTCATCGCCGCCCAGGCCGCCGCGATCGGTCCCCCGGGACGCGTGCCCGGCATCGATGGCGAGGCGTAAATGCCGCCGGGCCAATCGGTGGAGACGAAAAATTGATGCTTTAAATAGTCCATGCTTCGATAGACCACCACCGAAGCCCCTTTGGCGGCGTAGCCGTATTTATGGACGTCCGCCGAAATGGAGGTCACCCCGGGCACCCGAAAATCAAAGGTCGGCAGGTCGTAGCCCAATTTTTCCATCCAGGGCAGGATAAAGCCCCCAAAGCAGGCGTCCACATGAAAGGGGATATCTCTTTCGGCGGTGATCTCACCGAGTTCGGCGATGGGATCGACCATGCCCTGTACGTATTGGGGCGCCGAGGCGGCCACCAGCGCCGTATTGCGGCCGATGAGCTTCTTCATGGCATTGACGTCGACCCGGTAATCGTCGCCCACCGGCGCGTAGCGCACCTTTAGCCCAAAATAATGAGCCGCCTTTCCAAAGGCGACGTGAATCGTCTCGGGCACCACCAACTCCGGCGTCCCACCGGGGACGAGTCGCTTTTTCAAAAACCGGTCCCGCGCCGCCTTGACGGCCATCAGAATCGACTCCGTGCCCCCCGACGTCATGGTCCCCACCACCTGATCGTCGCCGTGGAGCATATCGGCGGTCATGCGCACCACCTCGGCCTCCATCTGCTTCAAGCTCTGGAAGGCCATGGGGTTGAGCCCATTTTCGCTAAAGAAGAGGTTGTGGGCCTCTTTTAAGAAGGCGTAATGCTCCTCATCGGCATAATAGACCAGACTCCAGGTGCGCCCCTGACGCCAATCGGCGTCGCCGCTTCGCATCTGGCGCATCTCATCGAGCAATTGTTGGCGATCCATACCTTCGGTGGGAATGGTCAATTTCTTACTCACGGCATGATCCATTTCAGAGTCATCGTCAAATCGATCGGACGTCGCCTGGGAGACTGGAAGTCACCCTGTCCTTTTCATGGTTCGATCACGGCTCTATACTGTGGCGGTGCACACATGCGGTGACAAGGACAATCTTAGAATATTTCGGGCGCTCTCAGCGTCTGAATCGATGCCAATTCACTGTTATCACTCCCTTGCCGAGAACCTCATCATGCGAATTATCACCCCCCTCTTCATCATCGCCCTGGCACTATTACTCCCCGCCACGGCCTTCGCCGACGCCAATGAGCGACTCGCCGGTGGCGAGATCATCGTGGTCACCAGTGACGTCGATGGCTATGACGTGCCGAAGGTCACCGTCTACGGCGTGATCGATGTGGCGCCGGAGCGGGTCTGGGATGCGGTCTCCAATTGTGACGGCTATGTGGGCCTCATGCCCCGAATCAAAAAGGCCCGCGAGGTCAGCCGCTCGGGCTCCACCATCAGATGTGATGTCACCGTCGGTCTGCCCTTTCCAATGAACGACCTGCGCGCTCTGTCCACGGCCGAGCATAACGAGGGCCCGCCGGAGTGGAAGCGGGAGTGGACCATGGTCGAGGGCGACTACCAGGTCAACACCGGTAGCTGGCGGCTTCGTAAATTCCAGGGCGACGACAACCGAACCCTGGCCATTTACAGCGTCCACGCCGTGCCCAACAACCGGGTCCCCGAGCGCATCCGAAACCGCGCTCAAGAGCGCTCCATGCCGGGCATCATCGAGGCCCTTCGCGAGCATCTGGAGTAGGGCCCTTCGGGCCCGGGGTGGAGGCGCCGAAGGCGCCGGGGTGGAGCGGCTAAACTGCGCCGCGGGGTGGAGGCGCCGAAGGCGCCGGGGTGGAGCGGCTAAACTGCGCCGCGGCACTAACTACCCACCGAGTCTGCCCTGCCACCGTGTCTTGTTCGAAAAATTACCCTGGGGGGAATCTCGATCTCGTCGGTTCACCGTCGTTACCGGGCCAGCCGTTCAGGCCCTCCACCCCGCGTGCCTTAGCGAAGCGTTGCACGCTCCATCCCGCGCCGAAGGCGCTCCACCCCGGCGCCGGAGGCGCCTCCACCCCGCGCCGAAGGCGCTCCACCCCGCGCTAACTCGCGCTCGCGCGCGCGTAGCGCACGGTGTCCAGGCTCATCGGCCAGGGCCTGGGGATCGCCAGAAATAGCAGCGTTGCCCCCAGCAATCCAACATTGCGTAGGAATGTATTGAGCTCGGCCAACCGGGCCACCGGCTCGTCGATGGTCCAGAAGTCGTGCACCACCAGGGTGACGGGCACGAAGAATAGGGCCGCCGCCAACACCCCCAGCGGAGGATGAAAGCCGATCGCGAAGCTCAACCCGGCCAGGACCAATAATAGACCGCTGATCACCACGGCCACCGTCGGCGCCGGTATCCCGATTTCGGCGACCATGGAGCTCATCTGCCCCAGGTTTCCAAAATGGTTCAGCCCCATGATGAGATAGAAGAACCCGACCAGCACTCGGCCGAGCAAGAATAGGCTTTTTTCGATATCGTTCATGACGTCCCCGCAAGCGACGATCAAAGATCTCTGCCTTCGGGGAAAATCTAAGCACGCAACGCCTGCCCCCGGCATGCCTTGCGCTGCCGGAGCTAAAGACTGAGTGAGCTAAAATGCTCCACGTTGATCTCGGCGAAGAGATTATCCCTCCCCTCCAACTCGCCAAGATACTCCTCGTCCACCTCTCCGCCCTCCACCATCTGGGCCAACCGGGCGATGGCCGTCAGGTGGGCGTCCAGGCGCTGTTCGGCATATTCTACGGTGGTGCCCGTCTTGATGATAAACGGCCAGTCGCTCGATTGGGCGAGCAATAATTCGCGGCCCAGCTGGCGCAGGACGCGGTCGGTCCGGTCGTCGCGGCCGTGATATTCGGTGCTCAACTCCACCATTTTTCGCTCTGCATTTCGCAGGTGCCGGTAGATCCAGGCATTGCCCTCGTCGAGCCAGACCGAAAAATAGCCGCCCTCGCCCCAGGTCGACGTGGCCAGCTCGGTATGCTGATGAACATCGACGGCTTCCAGATAGTCCGCCGGCGTGGACAATAGGAATTCGTCGGTCTCGTGGGCCCGGCGGAAGACCTCTTCCAGAAATAGAACTCCCTCGAACCACCAATGGCCGAATAATTCGGCGTCATAGGGGCAGGTCACGTGCGGGGGCCTGTCGCCCATGGCGTCGGAGACCACGTCGAATTGATTGATTCGAGACTCCACGAAATGCCGGGCGTGGGCGCTGACTCGCTCTCGGGCTTTGCCGGGCCGGTAGGGCTCTTTTTCGTCGAGCTCCACCTCTCCCGTCACCCGGTGGTATTTAAGACCTGAGTCGTGGCGAATGCCGTCGGGGTGGATGATGGACGCCACCTCGTCCAGGGGCAGATCGTAGGCCCTGTCGCGATAAAATTCGCGATACCAAAAATCTCCCGGATATCCCTCGCTGGCGCTCCATACCTGGGAGCTGGCGTATTGATCGCGGCCAAAGCAAGCCAGCCCGTGGGGAGAGATGAGCGGTCCGTACGTGCCGTAAACAGGCGCCGCGTCGGCCTCGTTGATCCCCCGATCTTCGAGGCAGATAAAGCCGATCCCCTCATCACTTAAGAATTTGTCTACCCCCGGCGCGTAGGCGCATTCGGCGAGCCACATACCTCGGGGTTGCGCGTCGAAGTGGCGCTTAAAGAGCTCGAGACCGGTCCGAACCTGGGCCCGCTTTCCTTCGTCGGTCGCCATAAAGGGCAAGATCGGGTGGGTGCCCACGCAGGTCATCAATTCGAGACGCCCCGATTTATGGTGGCGTCGAAAGCCGGCGATGACGTCCCCCCCTAAATCCTCTCTAAAATAACGGCGCAACTCGGTGAACCGCTCCAAATAGAACTGCGCCGCCTCCTGGAAGCGCTCGTCCCCTCTGGTGCGCTCCACGTCGCCCTCGCAAAAATCGACCAACCTGTCGAGGTAGGCCAAAAAGCGCTCCCGCAGCAGATAATCGCCCATCATGGACAGCAGGGGGGCACTCAAACTCAAGGTGAGTCGGCCGTCGATGCCGTCATCTTCCAGACGGTCGAGCATCTGCAACAGCGGCAGATAGGTCTCGTGCATCGCCTCGTAAAACCACATCTCCTCCAGATGATATTCGTGCTCTGGATGGCGCACAAAAGGCAGATGGGCATGGAGAACGATACTAAGGTGCGCAGGTGCGGTCATCTTGACCTCGTGAAGCGCCTGGGGCGTATTGAATTATCTTCGGAAAAAGCTCGACGAGCTGGCCACCGAACGAAAGGAGGCCGGGAATCGGCCGTGGACGGGGTGATCGTGTTCCGTGGGCTCCAGTTCCAGCCCTCGATCACCAAAGTCGACGCGCACGAAGCTCGGCTGTTCGTCGCCGGACTCCCGCCGCGGGGAGACTACTCCGGAGCTCGTCAGCTCCTGACCGTCCCAGCGCAGCACGGCGTGATGGACCCGATCGGCAGCGGCAAATTCGAAGAATTGCTCCCCGAACTCCCAGTCGACCTCGAAGCGGGCGATCTCCCGATCGCCTCCTTCGCCATCGCTGACATAGACCAACAACTCGCCAACTCCAGTCTTGTCGGGCCACTGCCAGTAGACACAGCCCACGCCTGGGTCACGGGGCAACAGCACCAATTCCGGCGCCGTCGGCGCGAGCCTGCGGCTTTGTTCGTCGTTGTCGGTCATAAATCTGGGCTCCTATTACCCCTGGTCCTCGTCATCCTGCTCGTCCTGGATCGCATCATAGATCTCTTCGCGATAAATCGGAACCTCCCGAGGCGCGACGATACCAATACGTACCTGGTTACGTCTAATCTCCTTGACCACGATTTCAATATCGTCGCCGATTTTAATCGATTCCCCGACCTTCCTGGTTAGGGTCAACATGGGCCCACTCCTCTCCACGAGTGATATTTCGGGAAGTCCTCCGTGCGGCGCCACGCTTGAGCGTGAGGCCTACGGGCTTAAACGAGAAACTTCCGACCTTTTTTGGCCTGGCCACAACCGTCAGTGCCCGCCCCGAGGGTTTCACGGAACCCTGCGGAACCTGACGGCTACAATTCATAACGTGCAAAGCCTTTGCTTCATGCCCGCACGCATCGACCAGACCATTCTGCAGATGTCATGCTTGCTCAGCTTCCATGCCGATTCCTACATGCACCTACATGCTACTCACCCATAAGAAACCAGATCGGCGGTGAGGTCAAAAAAATAGTTGAAGAATTACTTCAGGGATTGCCCGAACGGACCGGATCAGTATACCCGGCCCCGCCGATCGACGAAACTTTTTGTTTCCCTTTGTTTGATTTCTCTAAGACGGGATCTCAGGTGGAAGTCTTCGAGGAGTTGGTGGGATATATTCGGTGGATCGTGATCGTGACGGGGGTGGTTATTGTTTTTCTCCGTTGAGGGTTGGTCGGTTGATCGAAAACCACTCCAGATCGTCTCACGACTCTCCAACACTCAACCCGAGCGCCCGGGCCACTCGTCGGGCGTCTCGCGGGATTTCACCGTCGTCGGAGGGGACGACGCTATAGTCCATCAGGCTTCGCAGAGCGGTCTGCAGGCCGACCAGATCTTTGTCGCCGTCTCGCAGCGCTTGTTCTAAGCGATCGTCGTCGACGGTCAGGCCGGCGATCTTGAGGCGGGCAAAGCGATCGTCGGCGGCGAGCAGGGGGAAATGGGTGGCCATGACCACCAGATCACCGCGCTCGAGGCGGTCGGTGGCGATGTCGGCGGCCAGTTTGGCTCCCTCTTCGGGGTGGGTGCCGCGGCCGGGTTCGTCGAGGAGCCACAGCGTGGTCCCCGCCAGATCCCAGAATTCGACGAAACGGCGCACCTCGCGGCCAAAGGACGACAGCCCTTCTGCGCTCTCATTATGGCCGGGCTCCTCGCTTCCCACGTAGACGATGCGCTCCAACTGGGCGAATCGACAATCTTCGGCCGGCACGGGAAGCGCCATCTGGGCGCACCACTGACACAGTCCCACAAGCCGCAAGAACGCCGACTTCCCACCCATATTTGGACCTAAAACCACGGTGGCCTGCGACTCCAATCGCAGGTCGATGGGCTGGATCTCCTCTTCGTCCATCCCAGCCCGAAGGGAGGGCTCGCAGCCCTTTCGAAACTCCAAAAGACCATCGTCATCGTCGCAGACCTCGGGCCAACAGCCGCCAAGGCGTCGGCGCAGCTCCACGGCGGTCAACCGCATCTCGAAGCTCAACAAAATGGCCTGCATCCTCGCAAGGTCACGGCGGTGTTCGCCGGCCAACTCGGTGAGCCGACGCCGTTGGAGCTGCTCCTGGCGTCTCACCTGTTCTCGCAGGTCTTCCATCCGCTCTTTCAGATGGCCCAATTCTTCGTCGACAACCTCATAATGATCGCCTCGGGCCAGGAGCCTGGGATCTTCGATGGCGCCGCTCTCCCCCAGCTCATCAGCCCCTTCAGCGGTATGTCGAAAATAGCCGTGAAAGTCGAATTTGCCCTCATAATCACCGCAGATCTGGGCCTCCAACGCGTTTCTACGTTGTTTTAACTTGCGCCTCGTCTTTCGCAGTTCACTGCGGCAGTCCGCCAATTTCTCGTCGAGTTGATCCGATAGATGAAAACGGGCAGACGGCGCGCTTTCGGGATGAATGGCCTCCATGAGCCGCTGCAGCTTCTGTGCTTTCGACCCCTCGGCGGCGGGTAAATCATCGACGCCGCCGGCGGTCTCCAAAAGAGACGTGGCGTGGAAGAGAAACCGCTTCAACTCGAAGAGATCGCCGTCTTTGAGGGTCTCGCCGGCGTCGAGCCGACGAAAGACCCGCTCCAGAGTGGGCAGACCGCTGAGGTCAGCGTCCAGAGTTTCGATAAATTCATCGGAAGCGCCACGATCGAGGGCCTTTTGCCGGGCGATCTCCTCTCGGCGCGCCTTCGCCGTCAAAAAGGGCTGGCCCGGCAATTGGCGCCACCTTGCGATCGCCGCCTCACTGCGAGGCTCGACGTGGCGTAAAAAGGCCTCCACGCCGAGCACCTGGGCGGTGACGCCGTCGATGGCAGCCCCCATATGAGGCATATTATTCTGCTCTTTTGCGCCGGCACCTATCATCAATCGCCGACCTTTCGGATCTCCACCATCACCAGATCTCCCGGCTTCAGGCCGAGCTCAGCGGCCATCTCGGCGGGCACGGGGATGCGCAGATCTTCTTCCACACGAGCGGGAAATTCGGCGCCCCCCTCTCCATCGTCGATTATGCTGATGCCCTGTGCGGCAAATTCCATGGTGGAATCCACGGTGGGATCGGTTGTCTCGACAGACATTCCGAGCTGAATCTGCTCCACCTCCACCGTTGTATCCGGCGTTATGGCCGGCATTTCTCGAGTCTTAGCGCTGCGATCGCCGTCATCAACCCGGATGGGCTCGTTGACCCGCAGCGTGGACTGACGACCGCGCAGCTCGTCCCGATCGCGGGCGGCCTGAGCCAGGATCTCCTCCCGGCTGAGCATGGCCGTGGCCTCGTCGTCATCATCACTGACCTTGATGGCATCCACACGTACAGTAGGTCGCTTCGACTCATCATCCATCGCTTCTCCCGTGGTGACCTAAATAGGTTCCCCCTATGATAGATGAACAACTCCATTCACCGCAAAGGCCGCTCGCTGCACGTTGCGTCCTTTGCGGTGAATATATCTTTACTCCGTCGCCACTCCCCCGGGAAAGAGGATTGTCGAGTGAATCTGGAAAAACGATCGCTGGGCATCGCAATGCTCATCGTAGCTCTCTGCCACGTCCTGGAATAGCCTATTCAGGTATTCCATGCGCTGCGCAAGAGATCGCCCGTTATTTTCCGAGGTCTCCGACAGAGCGACAATGAACTGGTCGATCGCCTCTAGAAAACCGCTTCGCGCTCTGGCCAGCCGGCGCAAGTCACTTCCCTCCTCACCGAGGATCCGCCGGGCGTGCGGGAAGAGCTCCCGCTGCTCTCGTTGAAAAAACCGATCCAATTTCTCTCGGACTCTCAAAGAGACCGAGATCAGGCGATCGGCCTCACGGCGGATCTCCTCTGGTTCGTCAGACTGATATCTCATACGAGCCAGGCCGCGATCGAGTCGATCGATGGCCGCGCCGGCCTCCATATGAACTAACGTCATCTCTGCTAGTAGACTCATGACGGCACTCCTCTACGCAACGGGGGGAACAGCACAATATAAAACATAGACCCCAATTGGCTGCATTCCCTGTAGTACAAATAACTACATTGACGCAGGGCGTCATCAGGAGGTGCTCCTAGAAATAGCAAAGACGACCTCCAAAGGTCGTCTTTGCTATTTCTCCAAGAGCTGACTTTTCTTTATTTGGTCTTCTTGAGCTCCACCAGGATCTGCTTGACCACAGCCTTCAAGGTCTCGAATACGCCGGGCCCGTTGGGGGCGATAGCGCTGGCCTCGAAGTCCGGATATTTGCCTTCCGGGTTGAGATCGGCCCGCAATTCCTCGACGGGCATCGCCGTGGGCAGGTCGCGCTTATTATATTGGATGACGAAGGGGATCTTATCGATATCATAGCCATAGGCCTGAAGGTTTTCCTTCAGATCCTCCATGGAGATGATATTGGCCTCTTTCCTCGCCTTTTGAGAGTCGGCGATGAAGACCACCCCGTCGGCGCCCTTCATGATCAACTTACGGCTGGCGCTATAAAAGAGCTGGCCCGGCACCGAATAAAGGTGGAGGCGAGTCTTGAATCCGCGCACAGGCGGCAAGCTCAGGGGCAGGAAGTCGAAAAATAGGGTTCGCTCCTGCTTTGTCTCGAGACTCACCAATTTACCGCGGGCGTCCGGGTTGGTCCCGGAGTAGATAAATTTGATATTGGTGGTCTTACCACAGAGCCCTGGCCCGTAGTAGACAATCTTGAGGATGATTTCCCGCTGGGCGTAGTTGATGAACGACATAGAAACCTTTTCGTTCCACGCGGCTTCGCCGGGGCTTTGGTTGGTGAAACCCAGGCGCGTTGCGTTAGCTGGTTCGACGTCTCAGACGCGTTCTCCGTGGACTGGGCTCTCTCTTTGTTCCGGCTGCGTTTATACCATGGCAAGCCGGGATGTCACACAAATTTTTAAAGAAAGTTGGTGGTCTTGCTCACTCGACCAAAAAATGCGCCAATTTCACGGCGCAAGACTCCCAACCCCCTGCAATCACTCGTCAAACAGGGCCAATTCGCTTGGATTGAGCCCCGACACCTTCCTGATTTCACGCGTAGGACCTCACATGCCGCCCATCGATCTCATCGAGGGCGATCGGGTTTACGAATTTCTAGCTCAAAAAGCGTCGTTAAATAGGCTGTCAATATCGTCGTCGGTGATCTCGCCGAAGAGATCCATCTCCCCACCGCCGTCGGCTGCTTTTTTGGCGACGTTGGCAATAATCTCCGCCATCTCTCCGTGGGCTCTTTTGACTCGCAGGCGAACCAACCCGAGGCTGGAGCGCTCGTCAAAGATGACCACAAGGATCAGGGTTTCGCCGATCACCGACACATGCAAATGCTTGTTGGTGCCCTCGTGGAAATGCACGGGAAATTCTTCTTCCCCGAGCATTTGAGCCAGGCTTCCGGTGGCGGCCGTCGAGCCGGCGACCAACGAGGCGAGCCCCGTGGTGTCGATCCCGGTGGTTTCACCGGTAGCCGTGACGAGCTGCCCGTCCTTGTCGACGACGAAGATGGCTTTGGCGAGGGCATCGCGCACCAGACGCTCACAAATGTGCGTCAGCTGCTCGTGCTCCTCTTCATAAATCACCATCTGAGAACTGACCATGAAGGAACTCCTCGTTGGCCCACTATGGAGGTCTAAATCACCGGGTAACGATACGCTTTGTCAAAATTAACACAGCCGCTGCACCGGCGCAACGGCGGGAACGGAAGTTCACATCTGTCGTCGCTGAGCCAGTGCTCGCGACAGGGTGACCCGATCCGTATACTCCAGGTCGCCGCCGATGGGCACCCCGGAGGCGATGCGCGTGACCTTGAGGCCCATCGGCTCCAGCAGGCGCTGCAGATAAAGGGCGGTGGCCTCGCCATCGACGGATGGACTGGTGGCGGCGATGATCTCCTCCACTTGATCTTCCTTTTTTCGCTCCCCCACACGGGTGAGCAATTCGCGAAGGTGGATATCGTCGGGGCCCACGCCGTCCAGCGGGCTGATCAAACCGTGGAGCACGTGATAGAGGCCGCGAAAATCACCGGTGCGCTCCACTGCGCGCAGATCCTGGGTACGCTCCACCACACAGATCACGGATCGTTTGCGCCTGGCGTCAGTGCAGATCTTGCACTCGTCGCCATCGGTGAGATTGCAGCACCATTTGCACAGCCCCACCGTCTGGCGCACCTCCAGCAATGCTTCCGCCAGCTCTCTGGAGGTCTCCTCGGGCTCATTGAGCACAAAGAATGCCAGCCGGGTGGCCGTGCGCTCGCCAATGCCCGGCAATTTCCTGAAGGCATTGACCAGCTTACTGATCGGATCTGCACTGCTCATAATCGTCGTTAACCCGGGTAGTGGGTGGTTGGTGGTTGGTGGTTGGTGGTTGGTGGTTGGTGGTTTGTCGTGGGTGGTTGGTAGTGGGTAGTTGGTAGTTCCGCCGTTTGCAGTTCCCACTACCCACCACCCACTACCCACTACCCATTGTTCAAAACATTCCCGGGATATTGAGCCCGCCCGTGATCTTCTCGATCTCGGAGTTCATCATATCCCCGGCGGCTTCCATGGCCTGGTTGACGGCGCCGACGACCATCTCTTCGAGCATCTCCACGTCGTCCGGGTCGACCACTTCCGGGTCGATCTTGACCTCCAGCAATTCCTGCTTGCCGTTGACCTTGGCCGTGACCACGCCGCCGCCGGTGGAGGCTTCGATGGTCTTTTGGCCGATCTCTTCTTGGACTTTGGCGATTTTGGCCTGCATCTGCTGGGCCTGACGAACGAGATTATTCATTCCACCTTTCATTGCTCTCTCCTCATGGTTTATCGGTTATCGGTCAAACTGGTTAAACTCGTTGGGCGTTATACGATTCGTCGCCTTGCTGCGCAATCAGATCCCGAGCAGAACTTCCGTCATCGCCGCCACGCCGAGGCCAATGCAATCCTCGTCGACGTCGAAGGTAGACGTATGGAGGGGGCTCGTAATTCCGGCCTCTTCATTGCGCACGCCCAGAAATAGATAACAGCCGGGCAGGCGGCGGGAGAACGCAGAAAAATCTTCTGCGCCAAGCTGGGGAAGAAAAGGAGTGACCCTCTCGGCGCCCAATTTATCGGCGATGATTTTGACGGCCCGGTTCTCCAGATCCAGGTCATTGATCACCGGCCGAGCTCCCGGGGTAAATTTGACCTGGCCGGTAGCTCCCAACCCGCGGGGGACGTGAGCGACGATTTCACCGATGGCCTGGCGAGCCGTGTCCATCGCCTCCTCGGATAGACCGCGTAAAATGCCGGTCATCGAGGCCCTCTCGGCCAAAATATTATAGGAATTCCCGGCTTCGATCTGCCCCACGGTGACCACGCAGGACTGGCGGGCGTCGATCTTTCGAGACACCACCTGCTGCAGGGCCACCAGCACCTGGGCGGCGACGGCGACGGCGTCGATCCCCTCGTGGGGATAGGCGCCGTGAGCTTTTTTGCCGGCGATCTCGATCTCCATCAACTCCGAACCCGCCCAGACCGGACCGCTCGTATAGCCGATCTTGCCGACCTCCAGGGAGGGCATGCAGTGCATGGCGAAGACCGATTCCACCTTCGGATCTTCTAAGACCCCTTCCTGGACCATGGCCTCGGCGCCGATGGGCTCGTCCGTGGGCGAGGCCTCCTCGGCGGGCTGAAAGATAAATTTGACGTTTCCCACCAATTCGCTGCGGCGACGGAAGACCTCTTGAGCCACCCCCAACCCCACCGTGGTATGCACATCGTGACCGCAGGCGTGCATCACCCCCGGATTGGTGCTCACATAATCGACGTCCCTGGTCTCGGTGATCGGCAGGGCGTCAATATCTGCTCGAAAGGCCCGCGTCGGCCCCGGCTTTTCACCCTCCACCAGCGCCACCACGCCCGTGCGGGCGACGCGCTCGATATTGCTCAACCCGAAACCACGTAGCTTTTCTTCGATAAAACTCGCCGTCTTCTCCTCCTGATTGGACAATTCCGGGTGGGCGTGGAGGTGTCGGCGAATGTCTATAAGTGCCTGTTCGGTCATCATTTAGCTCTGGTTGGGCCTTGTACTGAGTGGTGGGGCGGTTATGCTCCCCCACCATGGCCGTCGTTATGCCTTTCGGTCAACCACCACAACCATAAACCGCACGAACTTATGGACCAGACGCTCTCAGCCACCGACCCCTTCGCTCCATTGGCGGGCGATCCCGACGAAGCGCTGACCGATATTTTCGGCTTTCCCTCCTTTCGGCCCGGCCAGCGAGAGGTCATCGACGCCGTGGTCGACGGAGAAGATACGATCGTGGTCATGCCCACGGGCTCAGGAAAAAGCCTGTGCTATATGCTGCCCGCCTGCGTGACCCCCGGGCTGGTAATCGCCGTTTCACCGCTGATCGCCTTGATGAAAGACCAGACCGACGCCCTCGAGGAGTTCGGGATTCCCGCCACCTTCATCAACTCCTCTCTTCCCTGGCCGGAGCAGCGCCGGCGCCTCGATGCGATTCGCCTTGGGGCCTATAAATTGGTGCTCGTGGCGCCCGAGCGATTTCGAAACGACGCGTTTATGCGCGCTATCTCGGGCTTGCCGATCGGGATCTTCGCCATCGACGAGGCCCACTGCATCAGCGCCTGGGGACACGATTTCCGGCCCGACTACCTGAATTTGGGCGCCGTCCGAAAGACCCTGGGCGAGCCGACGACTCTGGCTTTGACGGCCACGGCGACTACGGAAGTGCAGAAGGATATGGCCCTCCAGCTCGATCTGGAGGCCCCAAAAGTGGTGGTCTCCGGATTCGAGCGGCCCAATCTATTTTTCGAGGTCTATTCGGCGAGGCGACGGGCCGAGAAATTTGCGCGCCTGGAAGCGGCGGTCAATCAGGTCGAAGAGGGCTCGATTCTGGTCTATTGCGCCACCCGAAAGCAGGTCAATCGGGTCAGCGACAAGCTGCGCGAGGGCGGGCACCACCCGGCGATCTACCACGCCGGCTTGAGCGATCAGAAGCGCGACGAGATTCAGGACGCCTTTATGGCCGGCGACGCGCCGCTTCTGGTGGCGACCAACGCCTTCGGCATGGGCGTCGACAAAAGCGACGTGCGCCTCATCGTCCACTTCAATATCCCGGGCAGCGTCGAGGCCTATTATCAGGAAGCGGGCCGCGCCGGACGAGACAGCGAAGACGCCCATTGCCTGCTGCTCTACAACCGAAACGATCTTCGGATCCACGAATTTTTCATCGAAAATTCCTTCCCCGATCCATCGGTGGTCAAAGGGGTTTGGTCCCAACTGCAGCGCCACGGCACGGGCACCCATCATCTGGACGCCGAGATGCTGGCCGACCACTTAAACCGCGGCGGACGGAGTCGAGACAAGATTCACCCCTGGGCTGTGGAGTCGGCGTTGCGATTATTGCAGCGCGGCGGCCATATCGAATTCGGCGTGCGCAGCTCCATGCCCTGGATCGCCGTTCAAGATCTCGCGAGGGAGCGCGATCTGCGCGTGGACTGGGAAGATCTAAAGACACGGCGCCAGATCGAGGAACGCCACCTCGACCAGGCCACGCGTTATGCCACCGGCTCGAGCTGTCGCCAGGATTATCTGGTCCGCTATTTTAGCGAATCATTGGGAAGCAAAGACGGCTGCGGCCATTGCGATATGTGCTGCGGCGTCCCCGACTACGGCGGGCCATCGCAGCGACAGGAAAAGATCATCTGCCGCGACGAGCCGGCGATCTTGCTCAAAAAATTACTCAGCGGCGTCGCCCGCTGCCGCGGTCGCTGGGGCGCCCACGCCGTGGCCGGTATGTTACGCGGCTCAAAAGCAAAGAAGATCTTGCAGGGCCGTCTCGATCAACTCTCGACCTACGGCCTGTTGAGCAATCTGCGCCAACGCGATCTGGTGCGCCTCCTCGACGTATTGGGACGACTGCGGCTGACCGAGCAAAATACCCATGGATGTATCAGCCTCTCCGATCGGGGTAAAAAGCTAATGACCTCCTCCGATCCCTTGCCCCCGGACGTGGAGAAATATCTGCTTCGCCACGTCTCCTCTGTGCCGAGCCCATCGACGACGAGCAGCAGCGATAATGGCAAAAAAGAAAAATATTTTAAGCGATCCACACCGGCTGCAAAGACGGGGACCGACGACGTCAACGACACCTATCTGCGCACCTTGAGGCTCCACCGGGAGGGCAAGGATTTTCGGGAGATCGCCGAAAAGCGGGGCCTGACCACGAGCAGCGTGTTGCGCCACCTGATGGTGCTGGCCCACAACGGCTACGAGTTGGATCTGGAAAAACACGCCGACGGAAAATTGCTCCCCGAACTGCGCGATATCGCCGAAGATTGGGAGCCAGGCGATCCGCTCAAGGAGCTCAAGGAGTCGCTGACCACGCCCTGCAATTATAGCGAGCTAAAACTCAACCTGGCGATCATGCTAAGCGAGCGATGAACCACCTCATCCCAACCACGCTCCCTGCGCGCCCAACCTGCGTCATCGTCCCCGACGCCACTCGCCCCATCGACTACCTCAAGACCGTTCGGCCCCTCCTCGAGGCCTTATGCGCCGGTGGATCGCAGGTGCGAATCCTCGTCGCCCTCGGTCTGCACCGACCGATGACCGACGCCGAACTAGCCCCTCTCGAAGGAGCAGCCGCGGGGCTCGGCGTAGCGATCGAACAACACGACGCCCGAGGCGATCTGGTCGATCTCGGCGTGGCGACCGAACTCCCCGACTCGGCGCCTGCGAATCTGCCTATCACGTTGAACCATCGACTAGTCGAGGCAGAGCGGATCATCTGCGTCGGCACCGTGGAGCCCCACCAATACGCCGGGTTTTCGGGGGGTATCAAAGCGATCTCCATTGGCTGCGCCGGTGAGGCAACGATCACGGCCATGCACGGATTGTCTTTGTTGCGCGATGAAGGCACCTGCCTTGGGGGGGTGAGACAAAATCCTTTTCAGGCCTGCCTGTGGCGGATCGCCCATTCCTTCGACGATGTCCTGGGATTGCAGGTCGTGCCCACCGGCGAAGGCGAAGAGCCGACCTT
>SLJM01000494.1 GCA_007135085.1 Myxococcales bacterium | reverse complement strand
TCCGCATTGCGGCCAGGCTGGCCGCGCTCCAAGGAATGCGAGAGCAGAAAATTTTACACGGCGGAGCTCCACTTTTGCTTGAGTGGGCTCCGCCGTGATGTACATTGTGGACTGCTTCACCACTCATTGGTTTTGTTTTTCATCGAGGGCTTCCCATGCAGATCCGATCCTTTTCTTCCGCTTTGGCTGCTGTTGCTTGTTTCGCCCTTATCCTGGCCATCCCCACGGCCGAGGCCCAGGAAGTCGAAGAATACGAAGCCCCTACGGAGGAACGCTTCCAATACCCCGTTGAGCCGGGCACCTTCGATCTCACGTTCACCGCCGGCCTCAACACCTGGTATATGCCCTATATCGAGCCCGGCGGCGACTTCGGGCTCTTTCGCCTGACCGATGATATGACGCTGAGCATCGGCGCCAGCTTTCACGGCTCTTATTGCTTCATCTGCGAAGTCACCCGCCTGACCGAGCAATTTCTGCCCCTGCGAATCTCTGCCTGGTACGTCAACCCCTCCCTTCGAGCGGCGGCCCATTTCAATATGGTTGCCGAAGCTCTCGATCTGCCGGGCCTCGACCTCTACGCAGGTCTGGTGGCCGGCCCCGGCTATTATGACGTACGCGTCCACGCCACGGACGTGGCCACCGGCCGGGTCAACCGAATCACGCTGATCCTGGGCCCCTGGGGCGGCGTTCGATACGTGCTCAACAACGGCAATAGCGGCTTCTTCGTCTCCCTCGACGGGCGAATCCTCGCCGAATTCGGCATTGAAAACACGCGGGTCGAGCTCGAGGGCCACAACGAAGACCTGGTCCATGACACCATCTCCACGATCTCTCGAGGAGGCTTCGATCTGACCCTGGGTGTGGGCTTTCGCTTCTAAACCACTTTTATTCTGAAAGTCGAAAAATTAGCCGCCGAGGCGGATCTCGCCGGCTCTGACGGCTTCGAGGTGTTCGCCAAAAAGCAGCGCCCGGCTCAACTCCTCGAGGCTTTTCTGCTCTCTCAGGTTCAACACCTGGGGCAACTCGGTGTGGGCAAATAGTCGCACCCCCAACTTTCCGGCCACCAGTCGGGCCGCTGCCGTCAGGGCCCCTTGAGAGGCCCCGTGAAAGCGGGCCACATCGTTGAGCGGTGTGGGAATCCGCCAATGCTGCCTCTCGACGAGCACCTGGATGGCCGCCGCCAACCGCGTCGGCCCCAGATCACGGCCCAGCCCTTCGGCGCAGGCCCGAGCCCACAGCGATTGCGCGGCCACCACCAACTCCAATCCTCGATCGTGCCACTCCAAAATCCTGATCAACCGACTCAGGGCCGTTGGGTGGCGCAGGGCCGCCATATCGGTCGGCCCCCGGCGCGCATGCTCGTCGAGGACCACTTCGAATTGCTGACGCACCGCCTCATTGATCTTTCTGGCCCGCTGCTCCAACTCCTCGGGGCGCGCCGGCTGTCCCAGCAGGCGATTTCGCAATAATTGCCGTGGCGCCGGCGCCCGGTACAATACCAGCGACTCCGCCGCATGGCGCACCACCTTCTCCAGTTGCGACAACACCTCCAGGCTCTCCATCCACCTCTGGTCTGCCTCATACATTCGCGCCAGATCATCGAGGATCCACGGATTTCCCAGATCCCGATCAAGGGCACCGAGCAACATCCCCGCCACGTTGGCCGTGGGACCGTCTTGCTTCATCAACGCCAGAGCGGCGCTTCGCAAAAACTCCGCCTCATCGTAGGCCGACCGGGCCGTGGCGAAAGCCTCCAGAAAATGAAGCGTCCCCCGCCCATAATTCCTATTTTTTAACGCCACATGACCGAGGGCGTAGTTCAGGTGGGGATCCCAGGGCGCCAGCCCTTTGGCCTGGGCCAACCAATATTGAGCAGACTCCAGATCGTCGACGATCAAATAGAGATAGCCCAGGCAGGTCGCGCACTGACATCGCTCTTCCTCGTCGACGCTCTTGTCGATGAGCAGGCGCAGATAATCTATCGCCTGGTCGAAGCGCTGAGCCTCGATCAGCCCCGCCACCCGCGTCCTGAGCCAGGCTGCGGGGTCGATGATCTCATTTAGATTTTCACCATTTTCGGATTTCATCCTGTGCTCCCAGCACCCAACCCGGCCATGATTTAGTCTAATTTCTTGTCGTCACTTTCGATCTATTGGTTGAATCGTCTCGACCGGTGAATTATTTCCTTTATCCTACGGTTCCGGAGCATTACTGGTTTTTCCGGATCGACTAAGCGCTCTCCATGCTCAACGGGATCACAACCACATGCTCGCTCACCTGGTCATCCGAAATTTTGCGATCATCGATCACCTGGAGATCCCGCTCAAGTCGGGGTTTACGGTCCTCACCGGTGAAACCGGTGCCGGTAAATCGATCATCATCGACGCCCTCAATCTACTCCTCGGCGGCCGAGCCTCCACAGAGGTCATCCGCACCGACGAGCAACAGGCCGTCGTCGAGGGTATCTTCGAGCCCACGGGAGCCGCCGCCGAGCACGTGGCCGAGCTTCTCGACGTACGGGGCATCGAATTCGACGACCAACTCATCATCCGCCGCATCGTCAGCCGCGAGGGCCGCAATAAAGTCTTCATCAACGGCAGCCTGACCACGGTGAGCAACCTGGCCGAGATCGCCCGCGATCTGGTCGATATCAGCGGCCAACACGAGCACTACAGTCTGGTCCGGGTCGACGAGCATATCGAATTGGTCGACAGCTTCGCCGACGCCGCCGATGAATTGGCGCAGATGGACCTGGCATTTCGCAAAATTCGTCGGTTGAGGCGCGAGATCTCCTCCCTTCGAAAAGACGACCGCGATCGCCTGCACCGCATCGACTTTCTCCAATTTCAGGTCGCCGAGATCGACTCTGCCGAATTAGAGCGCGGCGAGGAAGAGGAGCATGAGCAAGAGGTGGAACGCCTCAAATACGCCGAGCGCATCGCCGACGCCGTCTCGGCCGCCTCGCTCCACCTCCACGACGCCTCGGACTCGGCGGTCGAGCAGCTGGGCCGCGCTCTGGCAGCTCTTCGCCGGGTCGCCGAACACGACGCCCCCCTTCAGGAATTTGCGCAGCGCCTCGATGAGATCAACACGGTCACCACCGATCTCTTTCGCGACATCCAGGCCTACGAAGACGACACCGACCTCGACGCCGACACGGGCCGACTCGACGCCCTCATCGAGCGACTCGAAGAGATCAAGAAGCTGCGCCGAAAACATGGCAGCACGGTCGGTGAAATCCTCGATCGCGCTGACGAGATGCGACAAGAACTCCACCGCCTCAAACACTCCGAAGAGGAAGTGGAACATCTGGAGCTCGAGCTCGACGAGGCTCGTCAAAAAGCCTGGACCATCGCCCGAAAATTGAGCCAGAAGCGCCGCGACGCCGCCCTCAAACTCCAGCAGCGCATCGAAAGCGAATTAGCCGATCTCAATATGGGCCGCGCCCAATTCGAAATCGCCTTCGAGCCCCCTCAATTGCCCTCCACATCAGCGCCCGACACCGATGACGGCCCGCCCCTGACCGCCCGCGGCTTCGACACCGTCGAATTTCTCCTGGCCCCCAACCCCGGCGAAGCCCCCCGACCCCTGGCCAATATCGCCAGCGGCGGCGAGCTGTCGCGGATCATGCTCGCCATCAAGTCGGTCCTCGTCGACCGCGACCGGGTCTCGACCTATATCTTCGACGAGATCGACACCGGCATCGGCGGCACCACCGCCGACGTGGTCGGCGAAAAGATCGTGGCCACATCCAAAGCCCACCAGGTCTTATGCATCACCCACCTGGCCTCTATCGCCTCTCGCGGCGACCACCACTACCTGGTCGAAAAAACCCTCGTCGACGACCGCACCCGCTCCACCATACGCCCCCTCGACGACGAGGAACGAGTCGAAGCCATCGCCCTCATGCTCGGCGGCGCCCGCGTGACCGCCAAGACCCGCGACGCCGCCCGCGATCTCCTGGGCAGCTAGACGGGCCGCCCGACCCCCGACCTCCGTAATATCGCTTGCCTTACCCCTTGTCCTAATTATACTCCCGTCGGGTGTTCAAGATGTTTTAAACAACAAAACCACTCGCCGAGTCCTGTACAATGAGCGTGTCCACCTCGCCGACGCCGCAATTTATCGACCTCTTCGAGTCCCGCCTCCACAGCTTGCTCGAGGGAACTCCCGCCGAACAGCGGGGCAGCAAGCTGCTCCTGGAGGCGTCGCGCCACCTGGCCACCGCCGGGGCGGCCAAGCGCATGCGCCCTCTTTTGGTCGATCATTTCGGCGAAGCCGTCGACCTCCCCTCCGGTGTTCGTCTGGCCATCGCCACCGCGGCGGAGCTCATTCATACGGCGAGCCTGCTCCACGATGATGTGGTGGACAACGGAACGGAGCGGCGGGGCCGGCCCACGGTCAACGCTCAATGGTATAATTCGGTGGCCGTATTGGGCGGCGACCTCCTCCTATGCTTTTCTCTCGAGCAGCTCTCGGAGTTGCCCCGGCCCGTCACGGCCACGGCCGTGGAGTTGGTCGCCGAGATGACCCGAGCCGCCATGGAAGAAGTCCAGGTTCGCCGTGCCCGCCGCTGGGCTCTCGACGATTGGAAACGGGTAGCCCACGGCAAAACGGGCGCCCTCCTCGGCTGGTGTGGCGCCGCCCCTGCGCTGTGCGTGGACCAACCGGTGCTGGCAAAGCGTTTCGCCCAATGCGGACATCACCTGGGGCTGGCCTTCCAACTGACCGACGATCTCTGCGAACTTCTGGGCCTTCAGCGAGGCAAAGACGCCTACGCCGACCTTCGCAACGCCAACCCCTCCTATCCGGTGGCCCTGGCCCGCTCGAATTCGCCGCATATCCGTAGTGCCCTCGACGAGATGTGGGATCAGGGGTTAGCTTCGGATGCACAGCTCCAGCAGATGGCGGCCAGGATCATTGACAGCGGCGCCGCCAATATGACCCTGGAGCGAATCGAGGATCATATTGATAACGCCCTGCAGGCATTGGGCGACTTCGCCGAACGCCCCGGTGGTGCACATATTGCCCAATGGGCAAATCAACTGCGCCAGATGGCTAGTGAGGCCACGGAGGAATTGTGAAGGGCTACTCGTATCGCACAGGCGAACATGAGCCGACCACCAGTCTGCCCCTGTGGGAGGCTCTGGTCACCGACGCAGTGGGCGACGTCATTGAATTCTGGGGGTTTAAGCGAAATCACGGCCGGGTCTGGGCATTGCTCTATATCCGCGACCAGGCGATGAACTCCCGTCAGCTCTGTGATTCACTGGAGCTATCGAAGGGCGCCGTGTCGATGATCACCCGCGATCTCGAGGATTGGGGCATCGTCAAGCGGGTGCGCCCTCCCGAAAGCTCGGCCTGGCATTTCGTGGCGGAAGTGGAATTTATGAAGATGATCACCCACGTGTTGAAACGCCGGGAGGGAAAATTGATCTCCCGCGTCCAGACCGACCTCGACGACGCCCGGCGCCTGGCCGAGGAAGCCGACGGCACCAGCGAGGAGACCTTAGAGCGCATCGATCGCATGCGCCGCCTGGCGGGCATGATGCGCCAGGCCATCGGGATCTTCACCAAAACCGCCCGCTTCGACGTAAGCGACACCAGAGATCTTCTCTGAGCCGATCGGCGTTATCTCATCAGCGTCACCTCATCGACGCCGCAAGAGCCCGCGCCGTGACCTCCACCGGGTTTTCGCCTTGCTCGATGGCCATGCACTGGCCCCCCTCAAAGACACAGGTCTGCCACTGGCCGGTGGCCTCGACGAATAAAATCTCGACCTTGAGTTTTTTCCCCGCCGTCTCCAATAGACCGTGAATCTCGGGGGCCTCCCCATCCCAGCTCCCTCCGAACCGGCTACGCATCAGTTGCAGCATCGCTGTCCTCGTATAAGATTTATGCCGCCATGAACTGGCTGGACAGACTGTATCTCCACCCATCTTTTCCCTCAATGCGATTCGGGTTATGACAATCGGGAAGGAATTTAACGGTTGTCACTGTTGTAACGCTGTCTGACGAATTGGTTCACCTTTTTTTGCCGGCGATCCCAACCTTTCCGCAACG
>SLJM01000120.1 GCA_007135085.1 Myxococcales bacterium | reverse complement strand
TCATTAAGACTTGGTCCTCAGGCCATCCCTGGCCTCATTAAGACTTGGTCCTCAGGCCATCCCTGGCCTCATTAAGACTTGGTCCTCAGGCCATCCCTGGCCTGGCAGTCATGCAGTCAAAATACAATCAGCTCTTGTTCAACCCCGGATGCTCCTTCCAATATTGAGTCTCAAAGCTCTCAGGAGGAAGCACCTCCCCTCGCTTATGGGCGCGATTCAATCGCCGGCGGTCGTCGAAGAATTTTCTCGCATACTCCAGAAATTCCCCGGTCGACACCATCAGATCCACCTCGACCTCCTCATAGAAATTCTCGATAATCTCATCGCGCCGCTCCACCAGCGCCGTGATCTCTTTTCCAACGGCCCGGGCCAGATGAAAGAGATAATCCGCCTCGTCGATGGGCTTTCCCCGGTGCTCCAGGGCCTCCAATAGCACCTCAGTGGGACACCCCTCGGCCAGGTCGTCGAGATAGGCCGCCATCATCCACATGGCGTGGCTCCTGGCCTCATCATCAAACCCATCGCTGATATTCTCGAGAAAAAGCCGCCCCGCCCGCTCGAATTCCGCCAGATGAATACTGGTAAATGCCTGCACGCCTCGCGCCGCGTCGAGCTCCCGGCCGCCGGCCTCCCCGGCCAGATTCGCCGCATCCTCGTAGACTGCCTCATATTCTGCGTATGTCTCAGCCGACGCGGCCCGAATATTGAGCCACTCAGCCTCTGAGAATTCCGACTTATCGAGATGTTCTTCTGGATTCATCACCGCACTCCGTTCTGGATCTCCTCAAGAAATCTAATTACCGCAGAGTTCCCGAAGAATACAAAGGAAGGACGTAACATAGCCGTGGGTGAATCAGAGAAGCCAGCTAAGCCGTGGGTGAATCAGAGAAGCCAGCTACGATCGCAACTACTTCGATGCTATGAATTATCGCCTATTTCTTCTCACCAGTGTGATCGTCGATGATACTTTACGTGCTCATTGCACTTGCGTTGGGGCTACTGGCACTGGTGGCGTACCTACTCCTAGGGGGGCCGCGTTTGCCGGCCGAGACAGGGGCGATCATTGAGCGAGTGTCAGAGCGGGATCTCTCTCATGTGGTCTCGGGGACGACGGGGTATGCCGAGGGGAGCGGGGTGCGGATCTGGTATGAGGACCGGCGACCGGCAGGTGAGGAGACGGGGGTGGTGCTATTGAATTTCGGGATGGGGGCGGACGGGCTCTACTGGCCTCCGAGTTTTATGGCGGCGTTGGGAGAAGCCGGTTTTCGTGTGATTCGCTACGATCAGCGAGGGACGGGGGCATCCGATTGGCTGGAAGACTGGCAAAGAGATGAGGCCTACTCGCTGGAGGATATGGCCGACGACGTCCTGGCAGTGCTCGACGCATGCGCCGTGGAGCAGGCCCATCTGGTGGGGCTCTCCCTGGGCGGGTTCGTGGCACAGGAGGTAGCGATCAAAGCCCCGCAGCGGGTGGTGTCGCTGACGCTGATGTCTACCGCCGCGGACCCAACGGACGAGTCCCTCCCGGGGCCGAAGGTGTGGGCGATACTGCGATCCGTCCTGCCGTCGCTGCCGCTTATGCGATACCGGCTCCTTGGCGGCGAGTCGAACCTGGTCAAGGAGCGGATCGCCAAATCGATCGCCTACGTCGGTCTCGACAACCTGGACATCGAGACCCTCGCTGAACAGGTGCTCTACGACCTCCGACATCGGCGCGGCCTGAACTTAAAGGCGCTCCGGCAACATCAGGCCGCCGTGACCATCACCCGGTCGAGGTACCCCCTCCTGAAGGAACTCGCCGTCCCGGCGCTGGTGATTCATGGAACTGAAGACGTGTTACTCCCCTTCGAGCACGGGCAGAAGTTGGCCGAGTTGCTGCCCAAGGCGCGGCTCCTTGTGCTCGATGGCGTGGGGCATGTCTTCCCCTATCCCGACATGCCGGCGGTGATGGAGGAGATCGTCTCGCACCTTCGGCACGCCACACATCGCTTGAATCTTCCCGCTCCTTAACCCGGTGATTATCTTCCGTTGTCGATCTCACTCCCAACACGCGACCAACCCACGCCGTCAGAAGGCCCCCACGCGCCTTGGCCATGGGTGAATCAGAGTAGCCGGCTAAGGTTCGACAACTTCGGCGTAGATTTCCTCGATTCGCGCTACTTCCCGGGGCTCCAGTTCCGAAAACTCCTTCTGACGCGCTCGCTTCGACAGTCTCCCTTCATTCTGATGAAGGAAGCGAAATAGCAGATTTAGCGTGCGCCCCGGCATGTCCACCATATTCTGCACCTGTCGGCAGAACTCATCATAACGCCTCAGGAATTCCGTCTCCCTGGGAAGGTCAACTTCGATGGTCTTTTCCACGCATGAGAAGAGAAATTCAGCATGAGGGGTGGCATCGAAATAGCGATAGTAGTCCGCCGTGTCGTTGAGAATTATCACGTTTCCATCGTCAGCGGGTTCCCATTCGATGTAGGGCAGCAATCGCTCCGAATAGCTCTCTAAGACATGTCGATACTCTTCGAGACGCTCCAGAATCGCCGAGGAAATCGGAAAGGTTATCCCCGGGGGGTGAAAGCCGCGCCGAGATAGCACGTGGTGAATGAGATAGCGGTGGATACGGCCATTTCCATCGGTGAAGGGATGAATATAGACAAAGCCGAAAGCCAGTATAGCAGCGGAAATCACGGGGTGGACGGACTGGGCTTTTCCGCTGGAAAATTCCAGTAATCCCTCCATCAAGCTGCCGAGATCTTCGGCGCGTGCACTTATATGGGCAGGAATGGGGGCTCCCGACCGCCGGTCGTGCTCGCCGACGAATCCTTCCTCCTGGCGCAATCCGAGGCGCACGAATCGAGCATCGCCGATGACGATTTCCTGCAGGCGCAGCAACTCTGGTAGATCGAGCGGGTTTTGCCCGGCCTGGCCGATGGCTTGGCCCCAGCGCTGAATTCGATCCTGGGGCGGGGTTTCCCCCTCGATTGCGTAGCTCGAGCGTGAGTCGTCGAGGAGTAAAAAGGCCGCTGTCCGCGCCAGAAGGTCGGCAGGCACCTCGGCTACCACCTGACGGGCTCGAGCGCTAAGATCGCGCTGCCGAAACTCATCGAGTTCTTCCGTTCGAAATACAAGGGGGCAGAACAGCCTCGATCCGGGCAGGTTATCGCGCACCCGATGCCGCCGAGAGTTGGTCCCTTCCACGGCATATTGCAGATCCGGGTCGAGTGCATCCACATAATTGCCTCGATCTGCATCTGGCAGATCCAACTTCTGATCTGTGAGCCACTCGTAGAAAAACCAGATTCGTCGAGCATAGCTCCCGCTGGGAGTGGCCTCGACCATTTCTTCAATTTCCGACGGATCCACAGCATCAAAAAGGGCTTTGAGGACTGCCAGATCGACCCCCTCGTATTTGAGGGCGAACGTCAGGTGCCCTTCCAAGGTGGCAGCCGGAGCATGCCTTGGAGTCAGCAACGTCCACTGCTCCGACTCCACGACCTGGTGACGCTCACCAATCCCAAAGAGCCGTCGCGGCAGAGGCACTCTTAGAGCCCACCCTTCTATCAATGCTGAATAGCCGGCGAGTCTGGCTACCTCCGGCAGACGTCGCCCTCTAAAGATGTCGGTCCGTTCGGGATTTCGCACGCGTTTTCCTCTGGATTATCCGTACCTGGCCCTATAATGCCTGAAAAACACTTATCCGTCATGAAAAATGTTTATTTTTAACCTTCTCTGTGAAAAACCATTATTCAATGGATCCAATTCCCATCGTGACTCCTCGACGAGGGTCACAGACCAAGAGATTTTCGATCCGCTTTCGTGAGCTTGCTGGTCACCAACTCATAAGAGTGGTCAATCCAATCACGTAGCTCATCCGGCGAATGATCACCGTCGATGTAGACCGAGTTCCAATGGCGTTTGTTCATATGGTAGCCCGGTTTGACGGACTGGTAGCGTGCGCGAAGATCAACAGCTCGTTCGGGATCACATTTGAGATTGATGAAGGTCGGAACCTTCTCCAGATTTATCAGGGCGAAGATCTTGTCCAAGACCCGAAAGGCCAACACGTCTTCGCCGAAGGGAAAGTCCTCGCTGCCACCTGGCTTGGCCAGGCAATAGGCGCGGATATCCTCAATGTCCAAACTCAACCTCCTATCGCTGATGCAGCTCCACCTGGCGAATCCGAAACCGAACCGCCGATAACCGTCCCGTTTGTCTTACCGGATGCTAATCAGCCGCATCGCCTTCAGCGCCTTGGCGAGGAAGTCGAATCACAAAGCCTTTGACGTTCTTGGGTTCCACAAGTGCGACGCAATTTCCAGACATCAAGACCTTATCAGTTACAACCGGCGGCTTCTCCATAATCACCCGGACACATAGATATTCGTCTCGTTTTCTATATACCACGCTCACCGGCCAGGAGTTGAAGCATTCCTCGGTGATCATGGACGGGTGTACTATTAGATCGGCCGAGGTCATTTCCTGCCAACCGTCACACCAGAAGCTCTGCTCCCACGTCGCAGGCTCCCACTCTTCGCGGGGTATTGAGATGTCGACCCGAGTAATCCTGTTCGAACTGTCGAGTTCGATGACGATCTCTTTTCCAACCAGGAGCCGATTGACCGTTGGTAATGCGTCCGGAGATGCGAGGATAATACGCCCTGCGCTTTCGTCATATGAGCCAATCAACCTTCCACTTCTTGTCGCCGGCTGCCTCTTCACCCTAATTCCTTCGGAGAGATCCAAGGTTTCGACGGGCGGCATCTTCCAAGTCTGGAACGCAGGGCTGAGTTCCGTCTTTAGTTTCCCATCTCGAAGGCCATTATACTCGTGGGGAGAAGCACCGGTTCGAGCTGCCTCAACGTAGCGTCGAAAGAGAAAGAAGTACGCCGCCGATTTTCTTTTGTTTTCCGCTAGTTGCTTCCGGCCGATCTTGCGTGTGGCCTCCACCAACGCATCTTCGACCAGACGCCGACTCTCATCGTTGAATCCCCGGACATCGAACCAGCGCAGGCCGTTGCCCTCTTTCGATTGTTTAATGAGCCATTCACTCAACCCGGGATGGGCCTCTTCCAACTCTTCGGCCGCCATCTCGAGCAGCGTGGGAAACCACCACATATTCAGGTGCCAGACGCGCCCGTCTGCCAATGTTATGGAATCACCCATCTTCTCTCCTCGGACGCCAAATGCGCCAGAACGAGCTCGAATATTGAAGAGCAATCAATGGTGTTCGGGGTCCGGCTCTGGAGGTATTTGAATCGATCTGGCTTCGAGAAACTCGCCGCTCATCTCATCCCAGATATACAGGCCTTCATCTTCAAGAATTCGAAAGACCTTTGCCAGCGTTCTCAGAGAGGGACGAGAGCCACCGCTGAGGCTTACACCAACGGAATGATCGTGGACTGTTACCTGGACCCGAGCCTCATCCCAACTTAGTTCAATCCATCTATACTTCCTTCGAGCTTCCTCCACAGAAATCTCCTCCAATTCCGCGAGCTGCTCGAAATTCGGTTCAAATCTCGTCATTCCCGAGATCTCGCCCTCTATTCTGGCGGCGATCTTATCCCTGTCGATGGCAATCAGGTTCTGTGTATGATCTTCGTACAGCGCCTCCGCTAAGACTTCGCGATAGTCTTCTTCTCTCTTCGGAATCGCTTCGTAGTCGATACTCATTTTTTCCCCTCGGGCGGTGTTCGTGAAAGCCAGATGGTACCTAGGAACTGACTCGCTCATCAAGGGCGCTGATCCAGCCGCCGCCCTTCCTCCCAATCAGACCCGAGGCTGGTTCTTGTGCGCCGACCTTCTTCCTCCTGGTCGTCCCAGCTTTTTTCTCATCTCGCGTCGAGCTGCAGGAATGTGTATTCTAAAAACCTGACTCTACTTCTCTGACGCCCTGCGCTGCCATCCCCACGCGCCCAGAAGCCCCCCGCCGGCTTGCCGGTGGGTGAATCAGAGTAGCCAGCTAACTCAAATCATCGCGGCCCCACCCAACATCAACGAAGGCAAGGTCGTGTCGTAGCGAGGCGCGGTCTTGGCCCGCCGAGCATCCTCGGGCCGCCGTACCAGGCCCGACACGAGAAGCCGCGAGGACTTGGCC
>SLJM01000487.1 GCA_007135085.1 Myxococcales bacterium | reverse complement strand
TGGCCGAAAAAGAAGATCATAGCGAGATAGAGCGGGCCTGGAACGACCGGGTCGCCGAGATGGGACATCCCTACGCCATCCAGGGCGGCGGCCTCGAGGATCACGGCCACTTTCTCTATATGCCCGAGACCTATCGCATCGTCGCCGCCGTCGACGTCGACGTCGACGGCCAGACTCATCACGTGGAGTGGCGCCACCGCCTCGACAATTTCCGCCGCGCCGCCGAGCCCACCTTCTACGACGCCGATCGAGATCACGCCTGGGTGCGCAGCGACCGGGGCTGGATCACCCTCTGGGGAACCCTGGCGCCTCTGTTGCTCAGCGACCATGAGCGGGCCGCCGAAGAGCTCGGCGAGTCGACTCGTCGTGACTTTCAATGGCGCGATGAGCTCCGCGCAGAGTTGAGCGATTTCCTGGGAGAAGAGGACTTTCAGGCCCTCTTGCGCGGCGCCACTCGCCAACAACAATTGGAGTCCATCGCCCTCGAGATCGGCCATCGGGGAAATCGCTGCAATCATAATTTCCGCGTCGTCCGCACTCCCTGGCTGGGCTACGACTCAGACGAGCTCGACCGCTTCCGCCGGCTGGCCAACGACGACCGCTACGCCGAATGTCCCCGGGTGACCACCGACGAGGCGGCCCGGTTGCGGCGAATCTCGCGAGACCTCCAGAGCGATCTGGCCTACCAGCGGGTGATGCCCCGATTATTGGCCGCCTTTTTGGGCCATAAGACGGTCATGTCTGCAGCCCACCGCCACCGCTCCACTTCCGGTGAGGCCCTCTGCTCTGATTGCGAGGAGTGGAGCGATGAGGACGCCGCCGAGATCGGTGG
Source organism: Myxococcales bacterium (assembly GCA_007135085.1). Lineage (GTDB taxonomy): Bacteria > Myxococcota_A > Bradymonadia > Bradymonadales > Bradymonadaceae > SLJM01. The sequence continues at coordinate 19,574 of SLJM01000487.1, read as the reverse complement.
CTACCTCACGGGAACTCGTCTCGGGCCCCTGCCTCTTCTGGGTCTGTTTCGGACCTGCTTCGACCACCGCTACGGCTCCCAGGCCAGCTACCGAGGCTGGCTGTTGCTGTTGCGCGACCAGGGTTTTGACTGCCGCGGCGAAATGCCCGACGATCTCCTGGGGCGCCTGGCCGCCGTCGAGGAAGAGCGCTTTTTTCCCATTGACCAGATCTCATTTATCGACGAATTACCGGAAGCGACACCTATCTACCGACGGGATTAGCTCCCGATTCACACGAGCAATATCGATGAAGTATTTTTCCCCTGTCTTATCATCCCTTCTTATTTTGACCCTCCTCGCCCTGGGCGCGGCCTGCGGAGATCCCGATCCGGAGGCTCAACAACCGGACGCCGGGCCCGCCGACCAGGACGCCTCGGACGCCTCCGATGTGGGAGACGACGCCGACGTCGATCCCGACGAATGTCTCCTGCCCCCGTCGCCGACCCTGGGCGACACGCCGCTGGCCGCGGAGTGGGCCGAGGACGCCTCCTATTGTGGACAGCCCCAATTTGCCCTCCTCGACGACCCCTCGATGGGCGACGTCGTCAACTTCGGCACCCAGCGCATCATCACCGCCGGGGAGCTCAACACCCTGGCCGAGCAATTCGACGAGGTCACTCTGCCCAGAGAGCTCAAATACGACAGCCAGGTTCGGGTCTTCACCTATCTCACCCAGGATCGAGGCGAAATCATCGAGGCCACGGCGCTGATGGCCTATCCCATCACCGACGACGATCCCGAGTTTGAGCCCACGGCACCGGTGCTCTCCCTGCACGGCACGACGGGGTTCTCCGACCACTGTGCGCCCTCATCCATGTTGGAAGCTCAACTGCTGGCCGCCGTGCTGGCCTCCATGGGCCACACCGTGGTGGCCCCGGACTTCATCGGCCTAAAGTCCATGGGCGACCCCACGGGATTTCTCCACCCCTATCTGGTGGGCCAGCCCACGGCCATTGCCTCTCTGGACTCGTTGCGCGCCCTCTACAAGATGCCCGAGGATAAGCGCGGCGGTCATTGCTATCCCCACGAATACCTATCCTTTGGCGGATCTCAGGGCGGTCACGCCGCGCTGTGGATCGATCGCCTCTCCACCACCTACGCCCCCGAATTCGAGCCTCTGGGAGCGGTGGCCACCGTGCCCCCGGCAGACCTGGCCACGCAGGCCACCAAAGCGCTCCAGGAGATGATCAACGCCACGGGCAATACGATCGCCTTCTTCGGCACCGCCGCCTCCTGGTACGGCGTCGAAGATCGACTGGACGAGGTCTTCAACGAGCCTCTGGACACGCTCATCCCCGAGGTCTTCGCCGAGGGCTGCTCCTTTGGGGCCATCACCGACGACTACGAGGAGTTAGAGGACGTCTTCACCCCCGAATTTCTGGAGCAGGTGGCGACCGGTCAGGGCGTGCCCGAGCCCTGGCGGTGCATGATCGAACATAACGGCCTGGTCACCACCGACGTGGAGCGCCACGGCCCCTTCCCCGAAAGCTACGGCGTGCAATTCATCCTCGGAGAGGACGACGAATTGGTGGACACCCCCATCGAACGAGACAGCTTCGCCGCCCTCTGCGAGCAGGGAATGCCCCTGTCCTATCTGGAATGCGCCGGCGGCCCCCACGGGGCCACCACGGCCTGGGCGATGCCCGAATTTTTGGACTACCTCGACGAGCGAGCCCAGCGCCTGCCCCTGTCGGCGGACGAGCTCTGCGTCCTCGACGCCCCCGTCGTCTGCCAGGGCACGCCTGACGAATAAACGCGGTTGAATCAACACGATCATTCGACCTCCCCTCCGACCCGGCCTTTCGCTCCGCTTTCAGGCCGGCCCACCTCCCCATTCGCGTCGCTTCGCTTTGCTCATGGGGAGGGATCAGGAGGGGGACCCGACTCGGTAATTTGCGATGGTTCGCTACCGCCCCTCACGACGCTAAGCGCGCCGTTCCCCCGCGGCGCCGTCCAGCCGCTCCACCCCGGGCCCATAGGGCCCTCCATCCCGCGCGCAGTCCGCGCTCCATCCCGGCTGCGCAAGCAGCCTCCACCCCCGCGCGAGCACCGTCGAGCGCGCTATTCTGCCACCGCCTCTTCTTGTCGCTCGGCGATCATCGCCCGGGCGATGCCGGCGGCCTTTTCGTAGGACTCGCTCAGGTTCTCGGACAGCTTCTTCTCCATCTTCTTGCCCACCAGGGGCAGCTTGATGTTGATCTCACCCTGGATATTTCGGGTGCATCCGCCGCCCTCGGCCTCGTCGACTCGGGTCGTGCCGCCGGCCTCGACGCGATCCGTCAAAAAGGGAGTGACCACCTCCCATTTGAGGATACTCTCCTTCAGGTCGAGCTCGTTGGTCTGCTCGAACTCCAGGTGATCCGAACCGATGGCCTTCTTCATCACTCCCGGCATCTCTTTGAGGGAGATGCAGCGCAGTTTTTTGTTAACCACACCGTTGTCGTCGGTGCTCTCCTCGAGGACTTCTCGGCGAACGGCGGTCTCCTCCTCGAGGCGCACGTCAAATTCACGAGACTCGAAGATCTCCCAGAGCTCTTCGGGAGTGCAGTCAAAATGATGGGTCATGGCAAATTTCATGGCAAACCTCTTAGTTCAGTGTTGGGTAGCGGTGACTAAAGACGGTCGAATTATCCACGACATAGGCAGAGACGACAACATCCGGAAAGACTCGAGACACAAGACACAAGACCTCACCCTATTGCATGTTGTAAACGCCCGTCGTAATCTTCGTGAGAATTGCCAATAAGAGAGTCCTTCGACGCCTTGAAAGGAGCTGCTGTGAATGTCGCAACTACGCTGAATCTCCCCCGCTTGACCGCCCTCGCCACACTGCTCCTGATGGTGTTGGCCACCAGCGCCTGCGCCACCACCCAGGGCCAGTCCTCGCCCTTCTCGCCAGCCCACTCCACGCCCCTCGATCTCAACGACGAGGTCACGGATCGGATGGGTCGCTCCAACCCGGTCAACCCCCGAGACGGCTCGCCCTATCGCTCCTATGAATTGAACCTCGATTACGGAGACGTGGTGCGCATCGTGGTCGAGAGCTCGGAGATCACACCGGGGATTACCCTCTACGGTCCAGACGGCACCCTCGTGGGATCCACAGAGACTACCCAGTCTCCCAGGGCGGGCACCACCCACAGCGGCTACGGTGGTTATGATGCATACGGTGGCCTCTCTGGTTTCGGCGGTCATGGCTACGGCCACGGCTATGGCTATGATTCCTTTGGCTACGATCCCTATTCGTCATACGGCGCCACAACTCATCACCATGACAGCGCCGAGGGTCGCGCCAACCTGATCCGTCAGGCCACCGAGGCCGGCACCTACACCATCATCGTCTCCAGCAAATTCAGCGACGAATTCGGCACCTATAATCTGCGCAGCGAGTATATCGACCGCTCGGCGACGCTGAATTTCCCCGGCAACATCACGGGATATCTCTATGACGGCGGCCGCCTCCATCCGACGACCAGGGCGCCTCGAAATACCTATCCCCTTCATCTTGAAGAGGACCAGGCCATTGAGTTCGACATCAAGTCCAGTGATTTCGTCCCCCATTTGTCGGTGGTCGACGCCAGAACCGAAGAAATCTTGCTTACTCATATCAGCGGCACCGGCGCCGACTCCCGGCTGCTCACCGAATTGCCCGCCGGAGAGTACGAGCTGTGGACCTCGGCCACCCAGGCCGGCAAAGACGGACGCTACAGCCTCAGCGTCTCCGAGGGCGATATCGAGCGAACCGAAGAATTTTTTATTGGCGAGCGATTCCGAAGTTTTTTGGGCTGGAGCCGTGAATCAATTCCCTCGTCGATGCGCTCCGGCGAGTCCTTGACTTTTCAGATCGAAGAGCCGGGCCTGCTCGACGTGGCCATGAGCTCCATGGATTTTGATACCTATCTCATCCTCACCGACTCGGCGGGCCGCGTCCTCACCGAAGATCGTGAGTCCGGTCGCTTTATGCACAGCCATAGCCATCACCACTACGACCCCTACTCCTATCAGATGTACGGAAACGCCCGCATCATCTGGCCCGTCGAGCCCGGCGAATATACCCTGTGGGCCACGTCGTTCCAGGAACACGAAAACGGCGCCTATAGCCTGGAGAGTTCTCTGGAATTCTTGCCCACCGAGAGGGACTTCACCGTCGGCGGTTCGGCCACTGGCGCTCTGACCCAGGCTTCTGAGCATCATCCCCGGCGCTACACCCACACCGAATATTTCACCCTCACCGTCGAGGAAGCCGCCGAGGTGCGCATCAATGTCGACGGCGCCAGCTTCGAGCCCTTCATCATGATCGAGGATAGCAGCGGTACCGTGGTCGCTGAGACGCAATACGACTATTACGGCGGTATCACCTCGGCGGTCACCCACCACCTATCGCCCGGCACCTATCGAGTGGCCGTGACCACTATGGGGGGCCTGCAATTTGGGACCTTTACCGTCAATGCTCGCGAGGCCGGCCCCAGCGGGGGATGAGGAGCGGGGGGATGCTAAGCCCATCATCGCCAGGTCAGATTATCGACCACCACCTGTCCGCCCCCGATAGACCGCACCTCCAACTGGAAGCCGCCGGAGACGCCGATGTCGTCGATGGCGAAGCGATATACCGGAAAGGGTGTGCTGCCACTCTCATAGAAGGGCTTGGACTGGCCCACGGACTGGCCGTTGACAAGGACCTCGACCTGGCGGTCACCGCTGCCGGTAAACGCCTGACTCAACTGCATCGACACCGATGAGATCCCCCCTGAGAGGATCTCGCTCTCGATGGAGCCTGCAGGGCTCTGGCGCAGGATGATGCTCGTGCCGTCGATAAAATATTCGCCCGTGCTGCGCCGGACCTCTTCATAGGTCCACTGTACACCGTCGTCGCCGTAGAATACGCCATCTTCATATCCACCGGCGCTCATATTGGCGTTCTCGAAGGTCTCCCAACTGCTGTGGAGCTCAAAGGCGCCGACGTTGCAGGTGCCGCCGGCGGGACGGCGCACGCCGCGCTGGTCCCGGAGGGGAAAGTCCGCGCCGGCGCCCATGGCCTCGCAGGCGTCGGCGGGCACGGCTGCGCGGGCCGGACTCGACTGGGTGGGCTGTCTCGTCTGCGAGAATCCACCGTTATCGGACAGGGAGACCAACTGGGGGTTGATGGGGCTCGACGCAGTGCCCACCTGATCGCCGTCAACGCCATCGACCAGTCCGGCCCCGCCATCTTCGACGCTCACCAGATTATAGCCTACACTGGTCACATCCATGGCGGAGACGGCGCGGCCGATATCGGCAAATTCGCCGGCCGAATTCTGGGCCACGATGGATCGGCCCAGCTCCAGATCGGTCAGGGAGTCCCCGAAATAGAAGATCCCGCCCCCGCGATTGGCGGCACTATTATTGGTGATCGTGGCCCCGATGACGGAGATCGAATTTTCCCAGATATAGATCGCCCCCCCGTCGGTTCCGGCCGTATTCTCAACGAAGGTCGACTCCCAGACGGCGCTATTATCGCCAACGAACATGATGGCCCCCCCTCGCGCCGTGGCCTCGTTGTCGAAGAATAAGCTCTGGCGCACGTCGATGCTCGTCGTTCCTCCCGAAGACAGAGGCGTGGCGATCGCCCCGCCGTCGTCGCCGGCCAGGTTATGACGAAAGATGGACTCTCGCACATGGGCCACGCCGCCGATGGCCACGAAAATGGCCCCGCCGCTTCCCGAGGTCGCCAGATTCTCCTCGAAGATAGAACGTGTGGCCACTAACTGCCCGCCTCCATCCACGCGGACCGCGCCGCCCTCCTGGGCAATGCCATCGCGAAGGGTGACGCCGTCCAAAACCAGGGAGGCTCCCGACTCCACATAGAAAAGTCGACCGCCTTCACCGGAGATAACCGTGGCGGCGTCGTTCGGTCGACCAACGATCTCGATCGACTTATTGATCGCGATCTCCGTGGCGAGCTTTATCTCGTCCACCGACTCATCGATGACCACCTCTGAGCCGTCGACCACATTGCTGATGACCTGCCGAAGCGATCCCGGGCCATCATCACCTCCGTGGGCCACGGTGGCTCCGGCGACAGCGCGAATTTCGACGACCACCGTCCTGTCGGAGATGACCTCGAAATTCAAACCGCTCATCACATCGACCACGCCCGGGTTGCCCTGCCCGTCAGAGGAGACCTGGTCGACGCTCACCGTATACTGGCCCACCGGGGCATCATCGAAGGTCGTATTTGCGCCGCTGGACTCGTCGATGGTCCGAGAAAACCCATCGGGACCACTGATGGTGACCTGGAAAGTCAACTCGCCGAAGGTCGCCACCTCCACGTCGATGGCCCCCGGGGCCAGTCCGTATTCCAGCGTCACCTCCGTGGTCTGGTCGCTTCGCACCGTGAATTCCACGGGCTGGGCCAGATAGGTCAACGAGCCCTCCTGAATTTCCTGACCGTAGGCCGTATATTGACCGGGCTCCAGATCGTCGATGACGCCCCCTGCGGGCACCGTATGCTCCCCGCCGGGTCCGTCGATCCACAACTCGGGGCTGGCCCCGCCGGGAAGACCGGCAGCCTCGACCTGAGCACTGCCAAGCACGAGATCATAGCTAAACGAAGCCTGAACGTTCTGCTCACGCTCCACCTCGAGAGTTATCTCATTCGGGTCTGGATCGTAGCGCCTGTCGCTGCCCACCGAATTTGCGGTGATCACATAATTGCCCGGTCCGGGCAGTCCGATCGTGGCGCTGCCCCTCAATGATTCATTAAAACCATCGGGACCCTCGACCACCAGGTCGGCGTCCACTTCGGAGGGCAACCCCTCGACGCTGACCTGGAGCTGCTCGTCGGCGAGGACGTCGCACTCCAGGCTAGCCTGAAGGCCCACCGTGGAGCGGTCGCGATCGTTATGCTCCAGGCGAACCGTGGTCTCGAACTGGCTCAACTCGATCGGGCACGTCGCCACGGCCTCGACAACAATCGACCCGCCGGCTCCGATATCCCCCGTCGGAGGATCGAGTTCGAGCCAATCCGCCTCATAATCCAACTCAAAATTCAACCGGCCCGTCCCCTCGTTCTCGATGACGAACGAGGCATGGCCGCTCTCACCGGTGCCGATGCGCCAGTGCATGGTGTCGCCGTCGATGACCCGGATCTGCGGCAGGCGCACCTGGTCTTCTGGGATTTCACCGCCATCGGCACACCCGGCGACCCACAAAAACGACCCGATCAGGACGACAGAACAGGCTCGAAAGGCTCTCATCAGCTCACTCCCAGGTAATATTATCAACCACTATTTGTGCCCCGGCATTGCGCACCTCGATGACGAAATCACCGTCGACGTCGATATCCTCTACGGCGAATCGATATACGGGATAGGGCGTTTCAGTACCCGAAGGCTCGTCAAAGACCTCGGATGAGGCGATATAATCGCCGTTAATATATAAATCGACCTGACGGTCGTTGGAGGCCGTAAAGGCCTTGCTCAACTGCATGGACACCGACGAGACACCACCGGTGAGGGTCTGCGTATAGATCCGGCTGTCCGGATTATTTTGCTGGAGAATCACACTTCGGTCCTCGATGACGTAGCCATCGGTGTCGCGACGGACGTCCTCATAAAACCAGATAATTCCGTTATCACCCTCGAAATTGCCGGACTGATAGGAGCCGGCAGACATCGCGGCGTTTGCAAAGGTCTCGGTCCTGGCGTCGATCTCATAGGCCCCGGCGCTGCAGAACGCCCCGGCCGGCCGCCGCTCCCGGCGCTGGTCTCGCAAGAAATCATAGGACGACATCTCCTCGCATTCCACGACCGGTACGTTCAGTCGGGCCGGACTGGTGGCGCTGAGCGCCATGGTCTTCGAAAAGCCGCCGTTGTCTGCAGGCGCCTCCAGACCCGGGTCCAGCGGACTTGCCCCGCTGCCGGCCTGGTCGCCCTTTGCTCCATCTACAAAATCGCCGGAGGCCACGCCGACCACATTATAACCGACGCTGACAAAATCGTCGGTCGAATCGGCATAATAATAGCTGATATCGGGATCGTCGGAGGCCTGATTTGCGGCGACGATCGATCGCCCCATGGCGCCTGTGGCAAATCCATCGGACCAGTGAAAAATACCGCCGCCGTCATCGGCAGAATTTCCGGTGACCGTGATGCCCTCGAGGATCGACTCCTGCCAGTACACATAGATCGCGCCGCCCCGCTGGACGGCGCTATTATCGTAGAAGGTCGACTCCCTGACGTAGGTGTCGCCGGTCAAATAGAGGGCTCCACCGTTATTGGCGCTGTTGCCCTCGAAATAACTGGCCTCGATGAGAGCCCACAAACTGGCGTGGCTTGTGGTAGACGTGCCGTAGGCGCCGCCGTTGGAGCCGGCCGAATTATTCTCGAACACCGCCTCGAAGATGACGATCTCGGCGTGGTTATTGGCAAAGATCGCCCCTCCATGCTCGGTGGCGTGGTTCTCCTCGAAGATCGATCCGAAGACATATAATTCGCTCCGATTCGATGCGTCGACTCCCTGGTCCACAAAAATCGCTCCTCCCCGGTCTGCTTCCCCGCCGCGAAGGAGAAGATTGTCCAGAAGAAGAAGGGAGCTGGGGCTCACGAAAAAGATCCGCCCCCCATTACCATCGATGGTGACCATCTCATGGGAATTGACCAGACCGACCACGCCGTCGACCACGATCTCGCCGCTGGTCAGAGAGATCTGAGAGACCCCCTCGTCGATCTCGACCACCGTGCCGTCGACCACATTCTCCATCACCTGGCGAAGCGAGCCGGGGCCGGCGTCGCCGCCATGAGTGACGATTCCACCTTCGGCGGCCTCGATGGTGACCGTAAAAGTCTCGTCGGAGTTCAACGTAAACGACGAGGGGTCGAGGTTGACGTAACCCTCGTTGCCTTCCCCATCGACGGGGAGGGATTCCACGGTCAATTCATAGTCCCCGGGCACCACCGTGGTGAAAACGGTGGATCCCGTAATGATCTCCGAGAAGTTGTCGGGTCCCGTGATGAGCACCTCGAAATCGGGATCACCGAAGTCGACGACGTCGACGGCGATGCCGCTGGTGAGCAATTCGTAAGAGGCGACGACGGTCTCGCTATCGCCGCTGGCCAGGGTGTGGTCCACCGAGCCCTGGCCCTCGTAGGTCAGGGCGCCGTCGAAGACATCGTTGACGGTGATCGAGTACTCGCCGGGCACCAGGTTCTCCACGGTCTCTTCGCCGGTGACGGTCCTGGTAAAGCCATCGGGGCCGGCGATATGCACGTCGGCCTCGGCGCCGCCCAGATCACCGTCGATCTCGACGACCAGCTCGGCATAGACCAACTCGTAGGTCACCACAAAGGGATCATTGACCCCGCTCTCGACTACTACCGTCGCCCCCTGGCCCTGGTAAGTGAAGATGCCGTCCTCCACGTCGTTGACCACTACCTGATAGGTGCCGGGGACGATATCATGGACCGTCTTGGAATCATCGACGTGAAAGTCACCGTCGCCGATGAAATCCACGTCTGCGTCGAGCTCGTCAGGGAGCCCGTTGATCACCACCGGAAGGCTCCCCTTGATCACCTCGTAGACCACGGTGGCCGTAATTGACTGGCCACTTTCGACGATCACCGTCGCCCCCGTCCCCTCGTAGGTGGTCGCGCCGTCGGTGACATCGTTGGCGGTGACCACGTACTCGCCGGGGAGCAGGTTGGGATAGGACTCGCTGCTGCTGATGGAATCGCTGAAGCTGGGCCCCGAAATTTGGACGTCCGCGGCCACCCCGCCCAGATCGCCGGTGATGTCGACGACCAGCTCGCCAAGGATCAACTCGTATTCGATGGTGATCGATTTTTCGGCGCCGCTGGCGACGTCGACGCTCGTCGAGGGCGCCTCGAATCGAGCCGGCCCGTCGGTCACGTCTCCCACTTCCACGGCGTAGGTGCCGGGATGGAGGTCGTCGAAGGTGCTGGTTTCGGTCACCGAGATGGCCTGACCGTCGCGCACCAATTCGACGTTGGCCTCCAGACCGTCCAGACCGTCAATGGTGACCGCTAGCTGACCAAAAATCACTTCGTAGTCCACGTCCACCGTGGCGGTCTCACCGCTTTCGACGACCACTGACCCGCTCTGGGCCTCGTAGGTGGCCAATCCGTCTTCCACATCGCGGGGGACCACGTCATAGGCCCCCGGCTCCAACGCCGCCAACTCCCCGCTCTGGGGCACGGAAATGACGTCCCCTTCGGAGTCCACCAGATCGATGTCGTGGTTGACCCCGTCGGGCAGTCCCGACACATCGACCTGCAGAGCGCCGGGGTCGACGAGATAGGTGATCGTCACCGACGCCACCTCTTCGCTGACCACGCTCACATCGGCCTGAGAGGCTTTATAGAGGGTCTCGCCATCCTGAAGATCTTCGGGGATGACCGTGTAGAGACCGGGCTCGAGATCATCAACGCGCCCGTCGGCGGGGATCGTCCAGCTTCCGCCGTCACCGGTCAATTCCATGACCGGATCCAACCCGTCGGGCAGGCCCTGCACCTCGACCTGAACGCTTCCGGGGACCACTTCGTAATCGATGTGGACCACCGCCGAGTCCTGGCGCTCGATCTCGACTGTGACCGTCTCCGGTTCGGGCACATAGACCACCTCGTCACCCACGGGGGAAGCCGTAATCCTATATTCACCGAGGACCACCTCCTCGAAGAGAGTGGTCTCGATCACCGATTCGGAAAACCCCTCGGGCCCCGCCACCTGAACCTGACCGTCCAGGTCTTGCGGAAGCCCGGCGACGACGATCTCCAGCGATCCCGGCGGAATGGCTGTGCAATTTAGAGACGCATCAAAGCTGATCTCTCCCTGCTCGGGATCATTGGATACGATCTGGAAGGTCGCCGAATACTGGCCGGCCTCATCGGGACAGGTGACCTCTACGTCGACGGTCTGCGACTCCTGCTCGCCAAGGCCGCCGCCGGAGGGACTTACCTCGAGCCAATCGCCGTCGTGGATGACGTCGAATTCCAGATTCCTCTCGCCAATATTGGTGATCAGAAATTCGCCCTGCGCCGACTCTCCCACTTCCAGCTCCCAGGACAGATTCTCCTGACCGGAGAGGATCACCTGGGGCGGTGCTGCTTCTTCCTCGACGATCTCGTCGGTGGCACAAGCCCCCACCCAGAGGACCAAAAACACAACACAAGCCTTGATCAGGTCGAACTTTCGCATTTCACTTTCTCCAGAAATCGACTCATCTTCGTTGCTATCCCACGGGACCACCTGAGGGCAGCGTGGATAACCGGTCTAATTCAACGGGTTTGTATCACTTCTGGCCGCGCATCTCCAATTCATCGAGCACGATCTGTGCCTCATCGAGTTCCTCATCGCTGAACACCGCAATCCCATGTCGACGCAACAACGCTGCGGTGACGCCAGCGCCGGCGATCTTCCGGCCCGAGAAGGTCCCATCATAGATGGTCGCCGCCCCGCATGAGGGGCTGCGCGCCTTGAGCACGGCCAGCTTGACTGACTCCCGCTGCGCCAGGGCCAGCGCATGATGAGCGCCGGCGACAAAGGCTCTGGTCACGTCGGCGCCGGCGGCGGTCAGCAGCCGAGCCTCACCATCGATGACGGCCTCCCCGTCTCCGCCGACGATCTCTGCTCCCGGACGAGGCACAGTCAACCCTCCCGCCACCTCGGGACAGATTGCCACCACCCTGCCCTCGCGCTGCCATCTGTGGATCACCTCAGCTCCCGACGAGGCCCGGCCGTCGTATCGAACCTTCTGGCCGACCAGACAGGCGCTGATTAAGATCTTCTCCATCGCGGAATGCCTCGCTGGGGTCTCTCGTTCTTTTTTGACAAGGTGATCTGTCCCGCCGGCAACCCCGGTTGCCGTGGTCATGCTGATTCGGCGGCTTGCCAGCACGGCCGTTGCCGCTACACTGCATCGGACTATCGTCTCCGTCTCGTCACCGCTCGCTGGAGTTGATTTCGCCCATGTCATCGAACCATAAATCAAAGCCGCCGGGAGATAAGGACGCCTCCGTCAACGGCGGCAACACCAATCTGCTAGCCTCGGTCTTACCGGATCTGACTCTTGAACTCGACGAAGACGGTTATTTCCGCGCCTTCCACGGCGGCGACGAATCGGATCTATACCAACCGCCGGAAATATTTCTCAATAAACATTATTCGGAGATCATCCCCCCGCAGGTGAGCGCCAAATTTGATGCCGCCCGCCAGCAGCTCTCCGACACCGGCGAGCCGAGCACCATTACCTACCTGTTGCCGATCCGAAAGGAGCTTCATTATTTTGAGTGCCGCTTCTTCGGACTCGACTCCGGCGGCGCCCTCGCTCTGATTCGAAATATGACCGACACCTGGCGCACCAAGAAGGCGCTGGAGCAGAGCGAATCGAGATACCGAACCCTGGTCAATAACCTGCCCGGCGTGGTCTATCGCTGCCTCCTCGACGAGAATTGGACGGCGGTCTTCGTCTCCGAGAGTGTCGCCGAGATGATGGGATATCAGGCCCAGGACTTCATCAACGGAAATATGGGTCTCGTCGACCTGATCCACCCCGAAGACCGCACCCGGGTCCGGGAAGAGGTCATGAAAGCCATCACACAACGCAAACCCTTCCATATTTCCTACCGAATGGTCCACGCTAACGGCAGGGTCTTCGAGGTCGCCGAGCGAGGCCAGGCGGTCTACGGACGTGACGACGAGCCGGACTACCTGGACGGCGTCTTCTATGACGTCTCCGAACTCCACCGCATGCGCCAGCGATTGCTGATCAACAGCAAGATGGCCGCCGTAGGCAATCTGGCCGCCGGCGTGGCCCACGAGATCAACAATCCCCTGGCCATTGCCATGGCCAATCTGGAATACGTCAGCGAAGAGCTGGGTGACGTGCGTCAAGCAGTCTCCGCCGACGAGGCGGTCCATCACGCTCTGTCTGACGTCTCATTGGCGGTGATTAAAATCCAGGAGGGTATCGACCGGGTTCGCAATATCATCGACGATCTGCGCACCTTCTCCGACGCCGCCGAAGGCCGGGCCGATCGCCTCGACGCACAGCGCCTTGTAAAATGGGCCATCCGACGCCGCTTCGGCCAGAGAGTTCACGACGACTTTCTCGACATCAACCTCGAACCAGTGCCCGCTGTGTGGGCCAGTGAGGTCGGCCTGGTACAAGTCATCTGGAACCTTCTGGACAACGCTCTGGAAGCGATCGGCTATTGTCCCGACGACCGCGAGGGCACTATCGAGATCTCGCTCTTCGAACAAGACGGCGAGGTCTGCTTCATCATCGCCGACAACGGCCCGGGCATGACCGACGAGGTCGCCGATCGAGCCTTCGAACCCTTCTTCACCACCAAATCGGTCGGTGAAGGCGCCGGGCTGGGACTCTTTGTCTGCCAGGGGCTGGTGGACAGCATGAACGGCTTCATCGAGTTGACCTCAACCCCCGGTGAAGGTACGCGAGTGCAGGTCTGCCTGCCCAGCTACCAACCCACTACGGTGCCCTATAACGGCGACTGATCCCTCCCGGCACCGACAAACCTACCATCTTTACCGGAGCATTTTTCGATCCCCATGGAACGGATCTCACAGCCTGAAGAAACCCCGCAAGACACCCCAGATCTGGTCCTCCTTGACGGCACCACCGATCTGTCGACAGATCATCTGGCCCTTATCGACGCCACCTTGCGCCCTCTGGCCGCCGAGCCGCCCAGCCAGCACGGGGCCCTTCCCCTCAAGACCTACCGCGATCTCCAATGGGATCAGCTTCTGGAGGTCTTGGTCCAGGAATGCCAGACCCCGGAGGGGCGCTTTGTGCTGACCCATCTGACGCCCCCCCATGACCGGGCCGGCGTGGAGCGACGCCTCGCTGAGGTGGCCCAGGTCATGGAGCTGCTCGAGACCGACCCGGCCCCGCCGCTGGGTGGACTTCGAGATATCCGAAAGGCCGTCCACCACACCACCAAAGAGGGCACCCTGGTCGTCGAGGATCTGGCCGCCATCGGCAGAAATTGCGATATCGCCGCCCGGGTCCATCGCTATTTTAAGAGCCGCACCGACAAGATCCCCCATCTGGCCCAGGTGGGCCGACTCGTCGACCCCTGTCGCCGACTGCGGGCCCAGCTCAACGAGGCCATCGACGCCGGCGGACAGCTTAGCGACGACGCAAGCCCCAACCTTCGACGCCTTCGCCGGGCCGTCCAAAACCAGCACGACCGCATCACCACCCGGGTCGAGCAGCTCTTGCAATCCGATCGCTTCGACACCGCCCTTCGCGACGATTATTTTACGATCCGCGAAGATCGCTACGTCCTGCCCATCCGAATCGGCGCCAAGGGACGGGTCTCGGGCATCGTGCACGCCTATTCGTCGAGCGGCCAGACCGCCTTTATCGAGCCCTCCGATCTTGTGGAGCTCAACAACCAGCTTCGCTGGGCCCAGATCGAACTCCAGGAGGAGATCGACCGCATCCTGGAGCGGCTGTCCCGGCTGGTCGCCGATGAGGCGCGCACTTTATTTCGCAATATCGAGCTCTTGACCTATCTGGACGTGGTCGTCGCCAAGGCCCGCTTTGGACGTCGCCTCGACGCCTCGGTGCCCCGCATCAGCGACGACACCATGGAGCTCCACCGCGCCCGACACCCCCTGCTCTATCTGAAGTTGGCGCCCACCGGACAGGATCAAAAAAAGGGCGAAAACGGCGAAAACGACACGGTCCCCAACGACATCGCCATCACGCCCCCACGAAAGGCCCTGATCATCTCCGGCCCCAACACGGGCGGTAAGACCGTCACCCTGAAGACCACCGGCTTATGCGCCCTGATGGCCCGCTACGGCCTGCCCCTTCCCGTCGACGAAGAGAGCAAGATTCCCCTCTTCAATTCGGTCTTCACCGATATCGGCGACGAGCAATCCATCGACCGCGATCTGAGCACTTTTTCGGGACACGTCAACAATATCAAGGGTTTTTTGCCCCTCTGTGACGACCGAAGCCTGGTGCTGTTGGATGAACTCTTCGTGGGCACCGATCCCGTCCAGGGCGCCGCTCTGGCGGTGTCGCTCCTCGAGGAATTGGCCCGCCGCGGCGCCACCACGGTGGTCACCACCCACCTGGAGGGCTTGAAGACTCTGGCCTATCAGAGCGACCGCTTCGCCAACGCCTCCATGGGCTTTGATCTCGAGGAGCTGCGCCCCACCTACCGCATGACCATGGGCATCCCGGGCCGCTCCTATGCCGTGCGCATCGCCTCTCGGCTCGGCCTCGACCAGCAGATCATCGACCGCACAGAGGAGATCTTATCCGGCCAGGACCACCAGGACGTCGAAGAGGTCCTGGAGAATATGGAAGACCAGATCCGCCAGCTCGAAGAGGAGAAGAGCCGACTGGAGTCGATTCGCCGTCAGGCCCAGAAACGGGAAGATCGCTATAAGAAAAAATACCAGAATCTTTTGGAAAAAGATCGAAAAGAGCTCTTCGACGAGACCCGGGATCTGCGAAAAGAACTACGCCAGGCCCGGGATCTGATCCGCAAAAAACTCAAAGACCTCCAGAAGGAGCATACCGTCGAAAAGGGCGATCTCTCCCACCAGGAACTCCAGGCCATGCAACAGGACCTGCGCGGCGCCCAATCAACCCTGGAGGAGACACGCGACAAGACTCGCCCCCCCGAGCCCGGACCGGAGGGGTTGGTGCCCGTCGACCACGATGAGTTGGAGGTGGGCATGACCGTCTATTGCCGGCCCTTCAAGCGAGAGGGGCTGGTCCTGGAGATCGACGAGAGCGGCGACGAAGCGCGGCTGCAATTTGGCGACCTGAAGGCCAATATCGCCCTCAAAGATCTCTTCCATCCCAGCGAGCAACGCCGCCGCGAGCACTCTCGGGGCGCCACCAATTCCGGCCGCCGACGAGACGCTCCGGGCGGCCCCGCCCGCGGCGAACGCGGCGAACGACGCCTTCTGCCTCAGACCGAAGACAATACGGTCGATCTTCGCGGCCTGCGCGTCGACGAAGCTCTGGAGCGGGTCGACCTCTTTTTGGACAGCGCCTACCTCAAAGATCTGGGCGGGGTCTATATCATCCACGGCCATGGCACGGGAGCCCTCAAGCGGGCCGTGCGCGGTCACCTGCCCCAGTCGCGCTACGTCGATAATTTCCGCCGCGGCGAACGAGGCGAAGGCGGCGACGGCGTGACCATCGCCTTTTTGAAGCGCCATAATTAGCGGCCAACCCAGAATTAACGGCCAACCCAGGTGACCCGAATCGATGTGGCCTGATTTCCTCCACCACATATCCCTCCACTTCGCCATCGTCCTGCCCATGGTCATGGCCGCCGTCGGCGCCTATATCCTGGCTCAAAAGACCGAGTCCCTCGACTCACTCTTTCGGATTGGCGCCTGGACCACCCTCATCGCCACCACTGTGGCCGTCGCCACGGGACTCGCCAGCGCCGGCCTCTCCGGCGGCCCCGATCACCTGGAGCACCACCGCTACCTGGGCATCCTCACCTTCTGCGTGGTCGCCCTCGCCACCCTGGCCTTCGAGATCGGCCACCGCCACCAGATCGACGACCTCAGAAAATTCGGACTCGCCGCCTGGTGGATCGCCTCGCTCTCCGTCGTCGGCACCGGCCACTTCGGCGGACTCGCCGAACACCTCGACCTGGTCCCTTTTTGAGGCCCCCCTGGCCGCATCCTCCCGGCGGCCAGCGAAGGCAATGTCGTGTCGTAGCGAGGCGCGGTCTTGGCCCGCCGAGCATCCTCGGGCCTGCAGTTTGGCCCGACATGAGCAGCCGCGTGGCCTCTGGCCCGTCGGACACCAGGCCACGCATATCTCCCACGATCCGATCCCGAAGGGTCCGATTTACCCCGGCCACCGATATCCACCAACAGCGACCACGTCGTTCCCGTCTCGGGCCATCTGTCCAATCTCGAATATTCAAGCCCCTCAGGGTTATCTCCACCACCGATATCGAACACGGTGATTGACCGACCATCCCCGACGGGCCGAAGGCCGCGCGGCTACTCACGTCGGGCCTCGTACGGCGGGCCCGAAAATGCTCGGCGGGCCAAGACCGCGCCTGCGCTACGACACGACGCAGGCTCCGATGTGATGCGGTGGTTTGCGATGATCCGGTACCGAACCACCGCAAATCACCACGTGGGGTCGTTCTTCTTCGTTGTGGATTGGTCGGTTTTCCCACCGATCTACGGGCTTCCCCGTTGCTTGGAGCGCGCAATCAACTACACCACACCTTCGCCAACCACCGAGGTCCGATGACCGCAGTGCTGTTGCCTGCGCGTGTAGTGGAACGCGCCGGTCCGCGCCGTTTTGCGCTGTCGTTTAGCGCATTTGCGGAGCCTGGGCAGCTACGGTTGATGGCGCGCAGTTTGCGCAAGCGCAGTTCGCGCCGAGGCCGTAGAAACGGTGGCAAAACCTACCAACATCTATCTGACCGTCGAAAACCACCCCGTTCCGATCGCCGACGATTCAACAACCACCCGGTCCCGATCGCGGACGACCAAATAACCACCCTCATTGGACTTGCCACGACCTCATCCCTACGGCTGCCCCCCCCTCATTGGGCCTCGGTGGTTTACGCATCACCCGACGGGCCGAAGGCCACGCGGCTGCTCATGTCGGGCCTCGTACGGCGGGCCCGAAAATGCTCGGCGGGCCAAGACCGCGCCTGCGCTACGACACGACGCAGGCTCCGATGGGTCGCATTGGCCTCCATCGATCCGGTACCGAACCACCTCGATGGCTCAGCACCCCTACCTCGCAGGCCTCCCCAGCCACGACTCATCGGACCTCGCAAACTCCCGCCCCACTTTGGACCCGATGGCGTCCCTGTCATCGCTCCGGCGCTGGCGCCGGATACCGGACACAACCACGGCTACCGCTCCGTCTTCCGGCCTCGGCGGCATACTTCCCCACAAAGGAATCGGTCGACTAAAGCGCATCCGCCACACGGAATTTCATTTTCGTCAACCTATCTCGGCACTTTTCAGGAAAAAAGAAAGTCTGGTCTGCCCCCACCACAAATGTTGCGACCTCGTTCTCAAACCAGAATTCTGCCCCTGCCATATTTCCGTACTGGTTCTCGATGAGATTGACCTTCTCCAATCTCTTGCCAAGATATCTGGAGAATGGCGAAGTCGTTGACATGTCTACCTTCCACCACTTTCCATGAGATAGAACGAACTCCAACATATATTTGTCCAAGTAACACATCTTATCTTTCCAGCGCGTCTCGAGCACCTGAAGCCAATCACCTTTTGCAACGTCACACCTGACAACTCCACCAGAAAATAGGAACTCCGGACTCACGCGTTCCCAATCTTCGACCTTATTATCATAGACGTAGACCATGACCCATAGTTCCTCGAGGACCTCGCCGATAGAATCTCGGAGAGTCTGACAGGATTCAGCGGGTTCTCTATATGGACCATCACCAAACACTTTTGGCTCATGACCATCTTCCATTGCGACTCCTCTTCCTACGAATCAATGTTACTTTGCTTACAATTTTGAGCTGCGTTCGAACGAAGTAAAAGGCCTCTTTTTATTGAGGTCTTCGCTTTGCCCAAATTTCTTCTATTACTGAATAATATCGGCATCTTGCCACCACGTATTCGGACTTCCTGTGTCCGGGAACATCGTTATATAAGTCCCATCTGGCTGAGTAAGAAGCAAGTGGTCCCCTTGCTTGTACATCAACACATCATCCCAGCCACCACCACCCGGATGCCATGGCCCCTGTCGCACTTGATCTGGATTTTCGAATACATTGTTGATTCGATTCCGGTACATATTCATTGCCTGGCGATTTTGGGGATCAAATCCGTAGTCTTCTGCGTGTTTCCCCCATTTATGTCCGAACTGGGTATCTGAGATCTTGATATCAGATGGTAATCGACCACTTGTCCTATCACCTCCTCCATCCTCATCTCCGCGGCTTCTCCACCGACTCAATCCATCGCGAATTACGGGCACTACCCCACAACAGTCCCAACCCGGAATTTGAAAACCTCGCCGAATTCGAAAATCTCGCCAGCTCCGAGACGAGTCGTCATCGTCGGACCCATCTCCCCCAGCACTTCGCATCTCCCACATCGACAGATCATCATATATCCCCGGCCCACCGCCACGCGAACTGCCTTCATCAAAATCCTGCCACCCATCGACCCCTCCGGGCTCGGCCCCGACTCCCCACCCCCCTTGCATCTCCCACATCGCCAGATCATCAAATATCCCCGGCCCACCTCCACGCGGTAAACTAACATCAATATCCCGCAGCCCATCCAACCATCCCCGCAAATCGGGCAACTCCAACCCCCACCCACCACGCCGATTATCCACGCCCCCCAACGACGCCGCAGCAAGCCCCGACGGGTCCCAATAATTGACCGGATCAAACCCCACATAGCCGTACAGATCGGGGCTATCCACAAACCACAGCGGGTCGGGGGCGGTGAATTGGCCGGCCTGGGTGGAGTACCACCGGGCGCCAAAGCGGTGCAGGCCCGTGACCTGGGAGCGATAGGC
>SLJM01000269.1 GCA_007135085.1 Myxococcales bacterium | reverse complement strand
TCTTCTCATTTACCGTCGACGAGCCCATGGAGATCGATATCTCCATCGAGGACAGCACAGATCCGCTGGTGATTGAGATTCGCGAGGACTCCTGCCGTGACGAAGAGGCGGCCACCTCCTGTGACAACGCCTTTGAGCAGACCCACTACGCCATCCCCGGGGTGACCTATTACGTGGTCGTCGAGCCCGTGAGCCAGTGGAACCTCGGTGAGTTCACCCTGAGCTTTGAGACCAGCGGCCTGGTCTGCGCCCCTCCCGGGGCCTGGAGCTGTGACGACGATATTCGAGTTCAATGCTTCGCCGGGGTAGAGGAGCGCACCTACGAGTGCGGCGCCGATTGTGTGGACGGCGAATGCCTGGGAGAAGGTTGTCATAACCCCATCGAAGTCACGGGCTCGATCACCGTCGAGGGTGACGTATCGGCCTATGATAGCAGCGGCCGCTTTGATTTTTCGGACAGCCCGGCTTGTTCCACCCAGGGCACCAGCGGTCCGACCACCAGCGGTCAGGACTTACTCTTTTCGTTGCCCGGATTGCTCGAGGGTCAGACGGTCATCGTCGACGCTCTGGACAGCCCGACCATCAACGCCATCGGCATCCTCGACGAATGTGACGAGGAGAATACGCAATGCATCGCCGGCAACGACACCGACCAGTTGATGGAGTGGACCGTGCCCGCCGACGGCGATTATTTCGTGGTGGTCAACCAATTTGCCACCTCCAATGGCCGATTTATCTACTCCGTTGAAATCGTGGACTGAGCTATGATGAGAATTGAGCCACATAAGAAAAAGCGGCGGATGGTCGTGATGAGTCGGTGGTCGATCATGGCTCTCGTATTGCTTCTGATCCTCTCCGTATCCTGCACCGGGGACGAGCCAGATCCGGGTTATAATCTATTGGCCAACGGAGCCAATGGATCGAACGACGGCAACGGCCAGGACGAAGATGCGGGAATGGATTCCGATCTCGATGCTGCGACCGACGCAGAAGGCGATGCAGCGCTCGATGCCGACGCAGAGAACGATGCCGACGCAGAGAACGATGCCGACGCAGAGTTCGACGCCGATGCAGAACTTGACGTCGATGATGGTGGCAACGGTGGAGATGAATATCCCCAGGAAGTCGACGGACCATGTGGATTGATGATTGATCTCGGTGAGCTGGAGTGGGGCGAGAATCAATTGGAAGTCGACTTTGCCGACTTTGATAACCAACTGTCCACCGGGTGCGACGACACTGCCGATGGGGCCGCAGCGATTTATAAATTTATCACCCCGCCCGCCATCTCCGGGGTGTTGGAAGTGAAGAGCACGGCAGCAATCGCCGGACAGATACGCCGTGGTGGCTGCGATGACGGCGCCGATTCCTTTAATTGCTACGACGATGATTTCGAGATCGCCCTGGCACCGGGGGTGACCTATTTCCTTATCCTGGAATCACTGGACGGGGATATGGAATTACCCGCCGACGTGACCCTGGGATTTAGCGAAATGGAGCCTTGCCCCGGCGACCTTGGGGAAGCGTTCTGCGTCGACGATAGCCGTCTTGAAGCGTGTCGTGAGTTGTCGACCTCACCGGATATTCCTCGGCGGTTTACCGTCGAATGTCCGTCCGGAGAGTGCGTCAACGATCAGTGCGTCGGCGATAGCTGTGCCAATGCAATAAAGGTGTCCGATTCGTTCCACTGGACGGGCCAAAATATGGCCTTCTTCGACAACCACAATAGCATCGAAGAATTGATAAATAGCGGTGACGACGCCACATGTCTGGTAGGCGACGCAGACGACCAGACATTGGAGCCCCTGGATTCACCGGGGTGGGAGATGATCTTCGAAATCGAAGATCTGGAAGATGGAGATCTGGTCCATATCGATATCGATCATGTTCCACAGCACAATCTGATCGTGATCGTAAAGGATACCTGTGGAGATGAAGAGATATGTCTGGCCACCTGGAAAGGTGATTCTCAGATGGTCTTCGAGGCGCAATCGGCGGGCAATATCTTCGTCATCGTCGATACGGTGATGGAGATCAATGGGTTTTTCGATATTTCGATCGAAGTAGAGAAGCAATGAAAAACGGGAGAGCGCGATGATGACAACTTGTCGAAGAAGCCAGATCACAGCCAAAGGGGTGATCGTCGGCGTCCTGTTCTCGATTGCCTTTTTGGCCATTGCGATCTCGCCGTCACAGGCCTGGGCGAATTGGAATTTCGATCCCTCTTGTAGTGCCATCGAGGTCACGGAGGTCGAAGACCCGCGACCACCCAACGCGTTTTTGATGCTCGATCAATCGGGATCGATGGGATTTCTATACGACTCCTCGGGGCAGAATACATTGTGGACCGTGGCCGTGCAGGCCATCGATCAGGCGGTCAACGCGCTCGACGATGATATTCGCTTTGGGCTGGGATTATTTCCGGCCGACGGGGCATGCCAAACTTTTTGCATCTGGATATGGTGTTGGACCACATGCGGTCGAGATGGCGCCCGGGAGGAGGTGGTCTCCGACTATAATAATCATAGCTCTATCATGTCCGTCCTCAACGCTTCCTACGCCTCCGGAGGGACGCCGACCTGGGCTGCCCTTTATCAGATCAGGGTCAGCGATAGTATGAACGAGGCCGGTCGTTCAGCCGGCGGGGTGTTGATCACCGACGGACAACCCTGTTGCCACAGCTCGGCTCGCCAGGACACCATCGATGCAGCTTGTGATCTGCGCGATGAAGGGTATTTGACTTATGCCGTCGGCCTCGGCGGTGCCACCGATCAGGATTTCAATAATAAGATGGCCGCCGCGCTGGGGACGGGATGTTGCGGCTCCGGAGCCAATGAAAATTGTACCAACGGGCTGGGGGTCGACCCATGCACGAATAGTAGTGTACAAGATTCGACCTGTTATGGCAGCTATCAGGCCTATAATCAGACCGAATTCCGAAATGCTCTGCTCGCCATTGGCGACGAAATTGGCTGCACCTTTCCCATCGACACCTCTCTCCATTCCGATGGTGAGGCTCCGGACGACACCGGGGCGGTTCGGGTAGAGATGTTGACCGCGAGTGGATGGGTCAATCTGGAGCATCGCGACGTCAGCGATGATGGTGAGGGCTGGTATTATCCGAGCTCCCAGAGTCGTGACCAGGTGACGCTGACCAGTGAATATTGCAGCATGGTCCAGGCCGGTCACGTCGACCGCGTGGAGACGCAATTGGCCTGTGAATGTCAGGAGGCCGAGGGCACGGCCTGCAGCGTCAATAATCCACCGCCCGGAACCTGCCCGGAGGGGGTCTGGAGCTGCTCGAGCGGATATGATCTATGCGAGCCCCTACCGGCTTCGCTATGCCCCGTCGATTGTCCGGGCTATGACCATGTGATCGGCGATTTCTGTACTCCCGGGGCGAGCCCCAGTGAGATCCTCAGCGCCGCCGGGGAAGATTACGACTTTCCACTGAGTCGCTGTGACGTGGGCGAAGTGGTTTGCTACGAGGGGGCGATGGAGCCGGTTTGCGAGGCTAAATTCCGACCGATGCCCGAGATCTGTGACGGGATGGATAATAGTTGTGACGGCAAGGTAGATAATATCGAGGAGTCCTGGTCGGAGTGGTACGCCTCGTCGACCTGGGAGGACTGGATGGAGGGCCGCGACGCCGACGATAGCGATAGCCAGCACTGGGGTAGCTGGTCCGCCGGAATGGACCTCCCCCCCGGAAACTCCGGCGCTACCTGCGGAATCCAAGACATTTGTGCCTGTCGAGAAGGTCCCACCGATGCCCATTATGGCTCGGGCAGCACGGTAGCGGAAGAATTTGCGGACTATCTCAACTCCCGGGATTCGTCTTGTATGTGTGTTGCCCCTCTCGGTCGTTAATTGTCTGATTGCCCATTTTGATCGGCGGAGATTGTCAAGAGAGGAGCTCTTCAGGAGCTCCTCTCTTTTCTTTCCTCTAGCTCTGCCCACTTCTCCCAGAGCTCGTCGAGCTCGGTCTGGAGGGCGCGAAGCCGTCGGTTCAGGGGCTCCACGTCGTCGACCCTTGATTGGTAGAGGGAGGGGTCGGCGAGCTGATCTTCTACTTCTTGTTGCTCTTCTTCGACCTGGGCGATCCGTGTTTCCAGGGCTTCAAGGCGTTGCTTTTCCCGATAGGACAGGCCCGCCCGGGGCGTGGATCGTCCAGGCTTGGTCGGCGGTGGCGGAGACGGTGAAGTAGGTGAAGAAGTGGCAGGCGGCGGTTGGGTGGGCGACATTTTCTGAGAGTCTGTGGCCTCCCGGCGCTTTCGATAGGCGTCGTAATCGCCTTCGTAGCGCACCAATTTTTTGTCCTCGAAGGCCACGATGGCCGTGCAGACGCGATTGAGAAAATAGCGGTCGTGGCTGATGGCGATGACGCAGCCCTCGAAGGTGCGAAGTGATTCTTCGAGGGCCTGCAGTGACAGGATGTCCAGATCGTTGGTGGGCTCGTCCAAGAGCAGGACGTTGGGGTTTTGAGCGAAGGCTCTGGCGATGGCCAGACGGCGCTTCTGGCCGCCGGAGAGGATGCGCACCGGCATCTTCTGCAGGCGCGAATCCAAAAGATAGAGGGCCAGATAATCACGGCGGTGGATTTTTCGGTCGCCGATCCAGACGTAGTGGTTCTGGCTGACCGCTTCGATGGCCGTGGTGTCCGGGTCGACGTCGAGGTGGTCCTGACCCAGAAAAGCGATATCCGTGAGCTTTCCCTCTTCGACGGTGCCGGCGTCGATGCGCTCTTGGCCGGCCAAAATCTTGAGCAGCGTCGATTTTCCGCAGCCGTTGGGGCCGATGATGCCCAGGCGATTGCCGGGGCGCAGGTCCAGGTTGGCGCTCTCCAATAGGTTGTCGCCGTCGAAGCTCTTCCAGATGCCCCGGGCGGACAGGATGGTGTCGCTAAAATCGCCGGGCTCGCCCAGGGGCATCTCGATGACCCGACGCTGCCAGTCCGAGGTCTCCTGACGCAGGTCGTCGATGCGGTCCAGGCGCTGCTTGGAGCGCTTATTCTGGGATTTGACGCTGCCCTGAAGCCACTGGAGCTCTTTTTCCAGCAGCTTCTTATTGCGTACTTCCGTGCGTTCCCGCACCTGGTCGCGGTGGGTCTTGCGCTCCATAAAGGTCTGGAAGTTGCCGGGATAGTCGTAGAAGTCATCGTCGATCTCGAGGATCCGGTCGGCGATGCGCTCCAGAAAATAGCGGTCGTGGGTCACGAAGATGAGGGTGTGGACATGATCGATGAGCCAGTCCTCGAGCCACTCCACGGCGGTGGTGTCCAGGTGGTTGGTGGGCTCGTCGAGGAGCAAGAGATCCGGTGATTCAAGAAGCACTCGCGCCAGGTCGACGCGGCGGCGCTGTCCGCCGGAGAGGTTGCGCGCCGGCTCGTCGATCCAGGTGGTGACCCCCAGGCGGTCGAGCATCTCCTCGACGCGGTGCTCCCAGGACCAGCCCCCCGACTTTTGGATGCGCTCCTGCAAAAAAGCCTGGCGCTCCAGCATCTGGTCCAGGTTTTCTTCGGAGCCGTCGACGTGGCTCAATTTCTCGCTGAGTTCGGTATGCTCCTCGATGGCCCGCCGCACGGGTAATAGAGCCCGGGCCACCACGTCGCGGGGCGTATCGTGGGCGCCGAACTTCTCCTCCTGAGCCAGATAACCCAGGGTTGTGTCGCCGCGGATGATGACCTCTCCCTCGTCGGGCACGATCTGTCCGGCCAGGATCTGAAAGAGCGTCGACTTACCGCAGCCGTTGGGCCCGACGAAGGCGATCTTCTCGCCGGCGGCCACCCCGAAGCCCACCCCCTGGTAGAGTAGATCCGTGCCATAGGACATGGTCAGATCGCGAACGTTTAGCAAATTATCCATACGACGAGATAGCTGAGGGGGGGGAGCGAGAAAGACACGACACGGCATTTACCGCGAAGGGCGCGAAGAACACAAAGGGTACGGTCGCTTAAGAGACCAAACCTCTGTGTTCTTTGTGCCCTTGTGGGAAGGTATCGGAGAAAGACACGACACGACACTTACCGCGAAGGGCGCGAAGAACACAAAGGGTACGGTCGCTTAAGAGACCAAACCTTAGCGTTCTTTGCGTCCTTTGCGGTGAAACGTCTTTGTTGTCTTAGC
>SLJM01000472.1 GCA_007135085.1 Myxococcales bacterium | reverse complement strand
TCCATGGTGGGCACGGCGGGCCTTATCGTGGCCGCCTTTCCCATGGTGTACTTCATCTTTCGCCGCGGCCAATTCACCGCCGAAGACGCCCATATTACGGCGCTGCTATTATGCTTTTTCGCCATCGGCCTGGTGGCCTGGAGCGTCCAGACCCTGGCGGTGCGCGGATTCTACGCCCGAAAAGATACGCTCACGCCGATGATCATCGGCACGGTCACCGTCGTGGCGGCCATCCCCTTCTATGTGGTCCTCAACAACCATTTCGGCACCCCCGGGCTGGCGGCGGCCACGTCGATCGGCATCTTCATGAACGCCATCGCCACCATCTGGGTCTACCGCTGGCGAGCCGGGGAGCTGCCCCTTCGCCCCATCCTGGCCGGCGCGGCCCGGGGATTGCTCCACGGCCTCCTGGCCGGCCTGGCCGCCTGGGCGGTCTATCTCTTGCTTCGCCCCGACGATCTCGACGCTGGATTCTTTCCCCTCCTGGGCCTGCTCATCGCCATGGGCAGCGCCTTTTTCCTGGTCCTCGCCATCTCCACAGCCCTCATAGACACCCCGGAAATGGAGGTAGTCTGGCGCCGAGTACGAGCGAAAGTCCCCTTTTTATGAACTGATTTTCGATCCACCTGACTCAGCGGATCGGCAGCGGCGGCAGATCGACCTTCTTGGTGACCTCGAAGGATAAGAGCTCGACCTGGTGGAGCAGATAGAGGGTGCGGTAGACCTGCTCGTGCTGCTCCGGTTCGAATTTGCCGCGCAATTGCTCGATGGTCTCTCCCGAGTTCAACTCGTTGAGCACTCGCAACTCACGTCCCCGAAGACCGAGGCGATCCGGATCGAAGGGGGGAGGATCGTTATTGTAGATACTGACGAAGGAGCGGTTGGCGTATTCGGCGCGAATTCGATCGATGGAGATCCTGGTGCGGCAGCCCTCGACGATGGTCTGATAGGTATTTAGACCTAAAGGATATCCCTGAGTTTCTGGCTCCTGCCCTTCGAAATAGCCGTATTCACCATCCTCCCAGCCAAAGATCTCGAGCAATTTCTCCTCCATCTGCGCCGACAGATGGTCGAAGATATCGTGGGCGGGAATCGCGCCGATGGCCACCAGGGCGTCACCGAGGCGCCCGCCCCACTCGCTGAGGCGCTGCAGGGCTTCTTTGAGCTGGGCTTTGGTGATCAAATCACGGGAGCGCAGATAATTTCCCAGCAGCTCCTCTTTGAGGTTTGAGTCGACGAAGATGGGCTCCCCTTCACGAAAATAGATCGACTTTTCCACATCGCCGTTGTGCACGTGAAGTCTCCCCGTCTCCCCGGCCAGGTGGAGCCGAGCAAGAATTCGGGCAAATGAGACTTCCTGAAGATCCCCCTGGTAGCTGGCGTATTGCTCTTTGAGCTCCTGGATGGTGTCGCCCACGAGAGACCCGGTTTCATTGACCGCACTCGGCGCCGACTGAGCTACGGGAGAGCTGGCGTCGCCCACGTCTTTGTCGTCGCTACCCTCCGACGAGGCCTCCGCCATCGCCGGGGGAGGCGCCAATTCGGTGCTCGAGTCGGCCAGCCCCGCCGAATGTCCCCCTTCTGCAGCACCACGCAATATTCCGGCGCCGACTTTCTCTTGCATCTCCGCCGTTTCGGCCGGCGACTTACGCTGGGGACGCTCCGAGACCTCGAGGTCGACCTCGAGCTCCGAAATCTCATCCAGGCTCTTCCAGGGCCCCTCTTCAACGGAGATGCGGTCCTCTTTTCGCGGTCGCCGCATGCGCAACAAATCGACGAGGGTCCTCTGGCCCATGGGGCCGAAGACCATTCCAGACTTGTCGCGAAATCGATATCGTCCTTCCTGGGCGGCGTCCCTATCTGCTTGTACCCCTTCACCGGTACCACGGGTGTCCATCACCGCCGAATCTGGAACCCCCTTCTTGGCCCGACTCAACACCGCCGCCCGCTGGGGCGTATCCAGTCGCTGAGTGTCCTGCCCACCAGACTGATCTTCTCCGCCCCCGGCGTGCCCCATCAGTTGATTCGTAGGAGGCATGGCCGCCATCGGGGGTTCGCTCTTTCGCTCCTCTTTTGCCCGTTGGGCCATCTCCCGACTCAGGGCCTCCCCGCTGGGTTCGGAGCGTCGAAGGCTTTTCTCCTCCTCGATCTCCGGGGCAAATAGGCGACGCATAAAATTGGACAGATCGCTTCCCGTGACCTTGATGCTGTGCTGAAAACAGAAGTCGACCAGTGCCTGATAGAACTCTCCGGCGGTCTGGAAGCGATCCTCGCGATGCTTTGCCAACCCACGATCGATGATCTCCACCAGATCACTGGGCATAGGCCCCGCTTTCTTTAAGCCCTCGGCGTAGTCGGCGTCGCGCACCTTGAGCATCACGTCCAGATCGGAGTTGCCCACAAAGAGACGGTTCATGCTCAGCGCTTCAAATAAGACGATGCACGCCGAAAACAGGTCGCTCCGAGAGTCGATCTCGTCGCCCATCACCTGCTCGGGGCTCATATAGCCCACTTTGCCCTTGAGGGTTCCACTTTCGGTCAACGTGCGCTGAACCGCCGCCTTGGCCACCCCGAAATCCCCCACTTTGACGTCGCCGGCATAGCTGATCAGGATATTCGACGGGCTGACGTCGCGATGGATGATATTGAGATCGTCGCCATAGGGATCTTTGGCCCGATGCGCAAAATCCAACCCCTTGAGCATCTCCATGGCGATGAACAGAACCATCTCCAATGGAATCTTGATATTCATCTCAGCGCAGCGCGCCAGCACGTCGAGCAGATCTTTGCCATGGACGAACTCCATGGCGATATAATATTGGTCGTCCATCTCACCAAGATCGAAGACCTGCACGATATTGGCGTGGTACAGGCTCACCGCGATCTTGGCCTCGTTGATGAACATCTCGACGAATTCCGTGTCGTCGACCAGGCTTGGCAAGATCAGCTTGATGGCGAATTCTTTTTCGAATCCGGCGGCCCCAAAGGTCTTGGCTCGGTAGATCTCGGCCATTCCACCGGCTCCAATTTTTTGGAGCAAGGCGTAGCGACCAAATTTTGTCCATTCACGGGAATTTTCAGCCACAGAGGTTGCCTGCGTACCGAGGGCTGCGGTTGGTGCGCTTCCTTACAAAACTTGCGCAATGCCTCAAAGCGTCCTCGCCTGACAAAAAGCTTAAAAGCTTAAATGCCTTCTTCGCTCGCCAAGGCATAGCCTGAGGTTCGTCAAAAGCTTTACATGACGTTAAGTTCAACGTCAATTTTGTTGTTTTAATAACCGTCGTTTTCGACTCCTTCACCGTAGCATAGTTGACCCGAACTGATCTAGTCCTGCTCCAGTGATAGTCGGCGTGGAAGGGAAACCAAAAAAATCCCCGATTGCCGCCAGGGCAATCGGGGATTGTCAGCCCACATAAACTGAGATCCTTCCGGTTATTCGAAGAGGAGCTCGACCCGGTCGGAGGTGGCAAAAAAGACATCTACTTCATCGAGGCCGTCCACGGAGATGCGGTCGCGGTGGACCCGGCGCAACTCCAGATCCAGTCCATCCTCGAGATCGCGCAGGTGGCGCAATAGATCTGCCGGCACGGCGAATGCCCCCTGATCGTCGGCCCGACATTGCACGCGGGTCTGATCGGGGCCAAAGCCGGTGGTCAAATCGATGAACACCTCCGCGGTCGTGTCACCACCGTCGGAATTCCAGACCAACTCCAGCGGATCGTCAACGCCGGTGGTGATCGTCGCCCGATCGCGCAGCTCTACCCCGTCGGCGGCGAGTAGGACCATGGGCTCGGGAGCTATCAGGCTAAACGAAAAGCTCCCGGCCTGAGAGGTCCCTCGGGCCTGAAACCCATAGGTGACGCCGGGATAATAATCGATATCTCTTTGGACCCCCTCATCGCCCCATTCGCTGCTGTAGACCACCCCATAAAATGAGCTGAGCAGATCGGGCAATCGCCGCGGCTCCAACAGCACTTTATCTCGCGGCGAACTGACGCCGATATCGCCCACATCCAGTAGATGCAGTGAACCCACCTCTTTGCCGCTGCCCCGTGCAGATTCGCCACCCGTGATCAGACACTCCCCCATCTTTAGGACTCGCCGAGGTTTCCAGACCTCCAGAGCCTCCAGAGCAGATTCGATGGCCACGCCGCGAATATCGAGAAATTGGGCCTTAATCCGCAATCCCTCATCGGCCCCCATCCGGGGATAGACATATTCCACGGACAGCGCCCCGTAGCGCTCCTCGAGCTGCGCCTCATCGCTGCGCTCCGACTCGGAGTCCCCCAGGGGATCACCGGACGAACAGGCAGACAACAACACCATCAGGGCGCAGGAGGCGATGATATGTGACCGAATAACCATGTAAATAACGTACTCCCTATGTCGCAACGTCCTTCGCATTCAACCCTAGCATGGACATGGCGCCAGTCAAACTGCGAGAGTCATAAAACCGGCTCTTCAACCTTGGACGGACTGGCCCGGTCCTTTATTCTTCACCTGGTTTTAAAGTTCGACCCGTCACGCCCTATTTCCAAGAAAGCTCTCATGTTTGAAGGTACCAACTCCTATATCGCCAGCGCCGAGTTGCGCGAAGTCGTCAACGTCGCCCTCGCCCTGGAGCGCCCTCTTCTGGTACGCGGCGAACCGGGCACGGGCAAGACCCTGTTGGCCCACGCCGTAGCCGAGGCGCTGGGTATGCCTCTGATTCGCTGGCACGTCAAATCGTCGACCCGCGCCGCCGACGGCCTCTATCATTACGACACGGTCCAGCGCCTCAACGACAGCCGTTTTGGCGATGGCGACGTCAGCGATATCGAAAATTATATCGACCTCGGTCCCCTTGGCCGAGCCTTCGAGGCCGATGAACGCTGCGTGGTCCTCATCGACGAGATCGACAAGGCGGACCTCGAATTTCCCAACGACTTGCTCCACGAACTAGACGCCATGCGCTTTACCGTCGACGAGACGGGGCGTGAAATCGTCGCTCGTCACCGCCCCTTCGTGCTCATCACCTCCAATGCCGAAAAAGAACTACCCGACGCCTTCTTAAGGCGCTGTATCTTCCATTATATCGACTTCCCCGACCCCGATCTAATGTGTGATATCGTCAACGTCCATCACCCCAAACTGGATCGCCAATTGCTCGACCAATGTTTGAAGCGCTTTTACTGGCTTCGCGAACAAAAAAGCTTAAAAAAGCGTCCTTCCACGGGAGAACTCATCGACTGGATCGGCGCCCTGGTCCGCGCCGGCGTCGATCCCGGCGGCCTTCAGGACGAATTCCCCTTTCTTGGTGTGTTGATCAAGAAGGAGCGCGATCTCCGCGCACTGCAGTGGCGCGCCGCAGGCGCCGCAATAATTTTCCGATTTCCGATTTCCGATTTCCGATTTCCGATTCTAATTTCCCGTTTCCAATTGCCGCAGAATTCTAAATCCCAAATTTAATCGGAAATCGGAAATCGGAAATCGGAAATCGTGAATCATGATTCCCACCACCCACCACCCATGTTCATAAACTTCTTCTACCATCTACGCGATCGAGGCATCCCGGTCTCGCCGACCGAGTTCTTCGCCCTCCTGGAAGCCCTCGATCAGGGTCTCCACGCGGCGAGTCTGGAGCGTTTTTATGTGATCGCCAGGGCGGTGTTGGTTAAGAAGGTGGAGCATTTCGATCTCTACGACGCCGCCTTCTACGAGTTTTTCAAAGATCGGCCCTTCACTCATCCCGGACAGCGCGACGAACTGACCGGCCAATTGTTGAGCTGGCTCGAGGAGGCACGATTTCTCGAGGATATCCCGCCGGAGCGGCTGGCCGCATTGGAGGCCATGGATCTCGATGAATTGCGGCAGTTATTCGAGGAGCGATTGGCCGAGCAGGACGAACGTCACGACGGCGGCAGCCACTGGGTGGGCACCGGCGGGACCAGCCCCTTCGGTAATTCGGGCCAGCACCCGTCGGGGATTCGTGTCGGCGGAAAGGGGCGGCGCGGATCGGCACTGCAGGTGGCGTCGAAGCGGCGGTTTCGAAATTTGCGAACCGACCTGGTCCTGGACACCCGACAGATCGGTGTGGCCCTCAAAAAGTTGCGCCGCCTGACCCGCGACGGCCGGGCCGACCAGCTCGACCTGGAGGCCACCATCGACGCCACCGCCAAAAACGCCGGGGATATCGAGCTTGTCTTTCGGGCGCCCCGTAAAAATGAGGTCAAATTGCTGCTGCTGGCCGACGTAGGGGGCTCGATGAACCCCCATACGGAGCTGACGAGCCGCCTCTTTTCGGCCGCCCATAAAGCCCACCACTTCAAGGCATTCAAGGCCTATTATTTCCACAACTGTCCCTACGAGACCCTGTACTCGGACATGGCCCGGCGCAAAGGAGAGTCCACCCTGCAGGTGCTGGCCAACCTGGACCGCACGTGGCGTTGCTTCATCGTCGGCGACGCCGCCATGGCCCCACCGGAGCTGACCCAGCCCGGGGGCTGCATCAATTATTTCCACTATAATGACGAGGCAGGCATCACCTGGCTGCAGCGCATCCGCGAGGCCCTGCCGCGCACGGCCTGGCTCAACCCGGACAACCCGCGCTGGTGGGGAAGTTATACGACCCAACTCATCGGCCAGCTCTTCCCCATGTATCCCCTGACCCTGGACGGCCTCAACGACGCCGTCGAAGAGGTCCGGTAGACCTCAACGCAACTCCAGCCAGAGATCGCCGCTCTCCTGAACGGTGGTGGCCCACTGGCGAAACGCCGGATAATCGTCGGGTTGAATGCGCTGTCGCGACAGATCGATGGCCGACTCCAGGTGGAGTACACCGTCGTCGATCCTGGTGCGGCGATGGAAGCGTCCAAAAGCGGAGCGCCCCTCCTCGGCGCTGACGTCGGTGGCGCCCAGGCGAACCGACTCGTGATCGGGCAACTCAATTCTGACGTCATAGCTCTGCTCCCGTTCATAACCCACGAACATCGGCGTCAGCCGCGACGGGAGCTGGGCGTAGATATTTTGCATTCGCTCGTCGAATAGGGCCCGATCAATGACCAGTTGGTCACCGGTCTGGCGAGCAAAATCACGGCGCTCGAAATCGATGGTAAAACGAAGCGGCGCGTCGGGAGCGTCCTCTCCTTCGATGGTAAAGCCCAACAGATCGGCCCCCGAGATCTGACCGGTGAGAATTTCGGCGAAATAACTTCGTCGATCTTCGGCGTCGGTGCGTCCTCGAAGCGCGGAGCGCACACGCACCGCCCGGCGGCCCCGAAATTCGTAGTGCAACTGACCACTCAACGCCCCCTGCTCATCGAGGACTGCCTCCATCTCCACATGTCGGCGGGGCCGACGTTCGTCGTCGATGGCGACATCTTCGCGTCGAAATTCCTCACAGGTCACGCAGATCGCCGACTGGCCCACCAGCTCGGGCTCGACGGCGCCGAACATGGCGTCGCTGCGATCGAGCTGGAGCCATTTAATTTTCCCCGACTCGGGCAGCACCACCCGCATCAATGAATGCCGAAAATTACTTATCTCACCGGCTTTGAGCTCCTTTGGCGGCGCCTCGTCGCTGCGCGCCAGATAGATATCGTGGTCGACGCCGAGCTCTCGAAGGGCGACGGACATCACCACCAGCGGGCTTCCCTGACGGCGCTGCACGGCGTGGGCGGCCTCCACGCTGAATCGGCCCGGGCTCAGGCTTCGAAACCACTCGGTAGCGCCATAAAACAGGTTGCGCACATCCTCATCGGTAGCCTGCCCCCCGGGAAATTCACGACCCAGCCAGGTAGCCGCCGCCTCATCGACCTCCGGTGAGCGCCGCGTGGAATGGCGAAGGGTCTCCTTCATATAGCGGCGCTCCATATCCAGGACGTCGCCGCCGATGCCGACGCGGACCTCACGAATCCAGGGCAGATATTCCGGGGAATCGACCCGGCGGGGCTCGCTTCTGGGCCGACGGGTATCGGTGGCCACAAAGCGTGCTGCCTGCTGGCCCTGGAATTCAAATTCCTCGAGCGCCGGCGGGTCGTTATCGCCTTCGAATTCAAAGCCCTCGGTGCCGATCACCACGTATTCGCTATGCCGAGATGACACTCCGGGCATGCGGAAATAAAAGTGATTCCCAAGGCTGTGGCGAGGCACCGACCCGGCGGGTCGAAATTGCAGATAAGCCACCTCCACCATATCACCCGGAGCCAGGCCGGGCATGCTCAACGTGGAGTCCCCGGAGACCCCCTCGGGCACCAGCACCTGGCCGTCTTCTTTGATGGTCCGCGCCTCGAGCAGATAGATATTGCGGGGAATCGTAAGCTCCGCGTACCGATCGATGGCCCCCCGGGTCATGGTCCGCACCACCTGGTGGGTCAATATCCAGGACGACCCATCGTCGAGATAATGGCGGGCCGCAAAGTCGATGACATAATAGGCATCATCCAGGACCATGGCCTGATCTTCCTCGGCCAATTCCTGGAGCTGCTCCTCTTCTTCGACGTCGTCGCGAAGCCCCGTTCGTCGCACCTCCTCGAGGGCGGCCTGGCGGCCGTCGCGCAGGAGTTGCTGAAGGGGAAATTGGCCGCTCAGACGAGCCCGCTTCCACTCCCAAGAGCCGGTGCGACCGCTGATTTCGATGGCCTTTTCTAAAATGCGCAGTCCTTCCCCTTCGTCTTCGCCCAGGGCCAGATCGATGCGGGCGTCCCACAATTGCGAGGACTGGGGCATGCGCTCCAGCGATTCGTCGAGCACGGCCCGGGCCTCGTCGACGCGCCCCAGGGCGCGCAACGCGTTGGCCCACCGCTGCTGACGGGTCGTGTCGTAGGGTAGCCGTCTGGCCCGACGCTCGGCGAATTCCAACTGCTCTTCCAGTCGATCC
The DNA here is from genome assembly GCA_007135085.1 of Myxococcales bacterium. Taxonomy (GTDB): domain Bacteria; phylum Myxococcota_A; class Bradymonadia; order Bradymonadales; family Bradymonadaceae; genus SLJM01. Next base: position 11,716 of record SLJM01000472.1, on the reverse strand, counting down.
GGATGGTCGCGCAGCCACCTGTCGACGGCGGAGGAACAAGTGGTCCATCCCTTAGAGATCTCCTCCATGGGAGGGAAATAATTTCGCGTTCGGTAAAGACTCTGAAGACGTCGAATGGCGCTGCAATTATCGGCGTCGATGCCGAGCACCTCACGCCAGGCCTGCTCGGCCTCCTCGGACCAGCCCTGATCTTCGAGATAGCGCGCCCAGGAGACCAGGGGCTGAAGCTGACGTACCTGTGGATTGAACTCCTCCCCCTGACGCGAACCTCGCTCCTGCTGGGCGACCCCGTCGCCTTCGCCGACGACGGCCTCACCGCTTCCCCGCCCATCTTCGGCGCCATCTCGCAGCGCCAATCGTCGGGCTCGCTCCAACAAGCGGCGAACCTCTCGATCTTCACCCTGCTCACGGAGCAGGCGTTCCAGTTGAACCAGGACGTGCAGATTATCCGGTTCGTATCGTTCGGCCTGGCGCATCATCGAGATCGAACGAGCATCGCGCAGCTCCGAGGGCACGTCCCAGCGGGTGCGGATCTGATAACTGCCCAGCATATGGCCCGCCGCAAATTCGGGATAGCGCTCCATGAGGGCCTGCCAGCTTGCGCCAAAGCGCTCGTTTTCCCCGCTCGCATAGGCCGACAGGGCCGCCGCATAGAGGGTGGCCGTCGAGACCCGGTCGAGACCGTCGACGCCGACGGTGACCGGCTCGTAATCGATGGCCCGCCGCTGCTCGTCATGAAGCACCAGGGCGCCGCCGGAGGACTGACCGTCCACGTCGGCGGCGATGCGGGCGTCGCCAAAGATCGACCCCGTCCTGGGCACCCAGAATAACTCGAACCAATTTCGCGATCCCGAGCGATAGGCCATCTTGACCAGCACTCGATAGGTGCCCGGCTCGAGGGTCATGGAGCGCATCAACCGGCCCGACTCGTATCCCTCCTCGCGCCGTTCCATGACCTCCTGACCGTCGATCCAGATTCGAACGGCCCCGGGAAATTGCCCGTACATCGTCAGATCTTGGACCGCCCCGGGCTCGACGGTGAGCCAGCTCTCCAGATAATAGACCCCCGAATCACCGAGCCCCAGCCGCTGTCGGGGCCGGTCGACGGCCACCACCCGGGTCGGCTCTTCGTGAACCGCCGCGGGAAGCGAAAAGCGAGGGCTCAGATAACCCTCGGCCAACCGCTCCTCCTCTTCGGGAGCCATGGGCCGATCGAAGTCGCTCAGCCGCCATGGCGAGAGATTGGGCGTCACCCGCCATCGGTGGACCATAGGGGCCGCATAAGATCTGAAAGGCACACTGTCCTGAGATCGCTGCCACCGCCTGTACTCCACTTGATGGGCGATCCGCGCCAGCTCCAGTCGGGTCAGCGCCCCTTCGTCGTCGAAATTGACGCCCTCCAGATCGGCGGCGATCCGCTCCTCGAAGTCAATGACGCTATTTCGCATCCGATATAGTCGAAACGCCGCATAGCGATTGAGGGCATGGCCTCGATGACCGGCGACCATGGCCACATAATAATCGTAGGCCTCCTCCAGATCGCCCTCCCAATACAGGGCCTCTCCGGCCAGAAATAGGGCCTCCGCCGAGGGGTCGTCGACGTCGACGGCCGGAGTGACGCCGTCGAACCACTGCTCGAATTGCCCGGTCTGAGCCAGCTCGTCGTCAAAGTGGAAGGTCTGCGCCGGCTCGGGGCCCGTGGCGCAGGCGGCGAGGGTGACCAGGAGGCTGAGGGTGGCGATGATGAATGATAATCGACACCCATCATTCATCTGCCGCTTACGGGCAGGGACCTGCAAAGAAGGGTCCTGCGATATCCGGTGATCTACTCTCATCGCCGACCTCCCTCTTCAATCAACCGAATCGTCTCGTTAATGGCGCTGTCCATCTCGGCGACGAATTGTCTAAATTCTTCGTATTGGGCCACCGGTACGCGCTGGACGCCGATGGCGTAGCGCACTTCGACGACGATGCTTCCGTCGTCGGCGCTGAGATAGGACATCTGCATTTCCCCAAATTCTGACTCCACCCTCTGATCGTCGGGAATGCGCTCCACGGCCAGATCGTCGGGCAGGGTAAAGCGCACCTGGGCCTCGTTGGCGAAGGGCACACGGAACATCAGATCTTGATGGCGCGTGGGCTGGCGCGCGTGGGCGCCGAGCAAATCGCGGGGCGCCGCCACGGGGTAGACCGACTGCGCCCCCGGCGAGCCCCGCAGCACGCCGGGCACTTCGGCGCGAAAGCGGATCATCGTCGGCCTGGTCAAGGCGTCGAGGTTTTCGTATTCCGCCTCCAAAAGCACCGCTCCCGGAAAGGTTCGGCCCAGTTGAGCTTCAAATAATTCGTCGCGGCGCTCCGGATCCTCGAAACGACGCCGATAATTGACGGCGCTCGTACCGTGGGCCTCGACCCGGCCGGAGATGACGGCCACTTCGCCGCGAAGATCGATATCCAACTCCTGGCGAAGCAGATTATCGTCGGGCTCGTCGATGGGCATGGTCACCCACTCTACGGAGCCCCCGTCGCGAACGATGAGCGCCTGGGCGCCCTGATCCATCTGGGTCAACTCGTAGGGCCCGTTAAACCGAGCCGTAGCGTCCAAAAACAGGTCCAGCTCGGGCACGTAGGTCACGGCGTGATTAAAGACGTGCATGCTCGCCGGAGAATCGTCGACCCTGCCCAGTCGCCGGGTCCGCACCAGCACCATCTCGGCGTCCAGACCGGCCTCTTCGATCATGACCTTGAGCAGCGCTGCTTTGTCTTTGCAGTCGCCGTAGCGATTTCGCATCACCGTCGACGTGCGATAGGGCTTCCAGCCATGGATCCCCAGCCCCAGGTGGAGATAGCGCGTATTTCGCACCACATATTCGTAGATGGCCTCCACCTTCTCCTCCGGGCTGGTGCGCCCTTCGGTCACCTCGGCGACGGCCTGGCGGATCCGATCGTCGACCACCAATTGCTCCTCGATGAGGTCCCACCACCACTGGCCGATCTCTTCGTAGGTCGCCTTATTGGAGACCAGGATATAGTCGTAAACTTCGGTATGTCCCGGCTGGTCGCTTTCGGTATGAACTCGGGGTACGTCGCGAAGCTCGAAGGCGGCGATACGCTCGCCATCGGCGGGGGTGTCGTCGGGAAGGGCGTCGTCCCACCGTTTATAGTCCAGGCTGGGGTGGCGAAAATGGAGCTCCCACCCTTTCGGATAATGGACGGCGTAGCGCGACAGAGCCACGGGCCGGGTCTGCTGGATATAACGCACGGCGCCGAAATAATCGCCCCGGAAATTCTCGTTGGCCACCTGATGGACCACATAGCGAAACTCCACGACGTCGCCGACGTCCACGTTATTGGCCCGAAGGTTGAGATAAGCCCGATCGTTGTACATTCGCGCGCTCTGTCTGGTGCGCCCGGTCTGCCAGTCGTCGTAGTCCTCCGAGATCGAGCCGTCGGCCTTATAGACCCGCACCCCCAACACCTCGACGCGCTCGTCGCCGGGCTGGAAGGACACCCGCATCTGCCGCGCCGAACCGACCCCCTCGTCGCGCAGGACCCGGTTGGCCCGCTGCTCGAAACGCCGGGCCAGCCCGTTGGACGATACCTGGTGGATCCGTTGATCGACGAGCACGTCATAGGTCTGTGAGCCCACCTCGACCTCGTCGGCCATCTCGCGCAACCCGGTGATGATCCAGGGTTCGTAGAAACGGGACGACTCGGGCTGAAGATGTTCCAGATATTCCTGGTATTGCCGGGCCTGAGGGCGCAGAGCGATGGCCTGCTGTACGGAGGCCATCGCTTCGTCGACGTCACCGATGGCGACCAGGATTTCACCGCGCTGCATATGAAGGTAGGCATTGCCCGGCGCCTCCTCGATAAGCTCGTCGACGATCTCGAGCGCTCTTGCGTCATCACCGGCGGCGCGCCAGATCCGCGCCTGCTGCAGGCCCCAATTATGCGACCAGGGTGCGCTGCGCCGATAATCCTCCACCATCTGCAAGGCCCGATCGCGATCGCCTTCGGCCATGGCCTGGCGCACCAATTGCCAGCCGAAGGCGGCGCTCATTTGCTGGGTGGCCGCCGCCTTTTCGCGAAGCTCGGCGGCCCGGCGCCGGTCACCGGCCTGTTCGTTCAGATCGGCGGCCAGGCGAAGCCAGGCGGGCATCTCTTCGCGGCCCGGGTCATCCCATCCCTCCACCAATCTCAGCGCTCGCTCCGAGCCCTCGTGATCCTGATACCAATGGGCAAGGGATTCGACGGCCATAAAAAAGGCCGGCGCCTCGTCGATGATCTGTGCCAACTCCGCCCTCTGCACCTCCCATTGCATATGGGACATGGTCCGTCCCCGCTCCACGGCCCGCCGCCAGCGCAAGAGCAGATCGTCCCGGTGCTCCAACGCCTCATCGAGCACCGCCTGGCGGCGCCAATGCTCCTCGAAGAGCTCCACCAGCCACAGGATCTGGCGCGCCGACAGCGCTTCGACCTCTCCGGCTAACTCCTCGGCCACGTCCCGCCAGGGGGTGCTGGCGTCGCGACGATATAATTGCTGCCACAACAGCGCCGCCCCCAGTCGCGCGGCCTGATCCTGATCCCCTGCTGCGCTCTCTTCGATGATGGTCTTGACCCCGCCCTGAACGACAAACTCCTCCTCGAACTCGCCCACCGCCTCGTCAGGCCCCGAATGAGGGCTGGCCGTCCACCCCGCCAGAGGCGTCTCCTGTTCATCGACCAGGCGGACCACGAAGGACAGCCCCCCCTGTCCGGTGGAGGCCAATTTGAGGAGCACCTCATTGTCGCCGTCGCGAAGATCGACGGGCCACCCCTCGGCGTCGATCCCGAGGCCGAATTCATCTTCTCGCTCCCCGACGGGCTCGCCATTGACCCACAGCCGATACGCACTGTGCGATCCCACCAGAAGTTGGGCCGGCCCCCCTGCTTCAGAGGTGATATTCGTCGATAGATAGACCGCCGCAGACGTCGACGGGTGGACTCGGCTGCCCAGATTGTAGACGCAGAGTCGGTGGCCCGAGTTCAAATCACGCCACCCCACCTCGGAGAGCCTCCCCGTATAGGGACCGGGCTCACCGAGTTCGGGCCCAAAACGCTCGAAATATCCCTGCATCGACGAATTTTCAAAGGGTCCGACCAGCGACCAATCAACCAGACAGCCCTGTTCGGCGGCAAACCTGGGATCGTCGCCGGACACTCCTCGATCGCCGCGCTCCAGATCGGCCAACCTGGCCTGTCGACGCAAAAGGAAGCCCGCCAGCGGGTCCTTTTGGCGGTCGGCGAGGTCGCGCAATCGCTGCGAATATTCAGCAGGAGAGAAATAGCGGCCAAGGTCGGCGATCCGATGGGCGGCGGCCAATCGCTTGGCTCGATGCCCGTCACCTTCTATCAGCGCTTCCAGGCGGCTCAATTCTCCGCCCACCACCTCTTCGGCGCCAACTTCCCCAACCCCGAGCGCCGCCGTCAGCAGCACCACTCCACTCGCAAAGGCAAGCCATCTCTGTTGCATTCGTGTTCCCGTCTGGATCTGAATAATTCATCGCTGAACCAATCCCCACTGGCCAACTTCACTTCCCGCCAAAATCTTCCCTGCCTTTATTTTCTCAGTCGCTCATCTCGGACTGGACTGACAAGAATTTTCGCACCGCCAGAAATACTGCCAGCGCAAAGAGGAGCGCGCTAAAGACCAGCCACATCTGCCAGCCCCCCTGCCAGAAGGTGGTCTGCGGCAACTCCTGGTCGTCGTCGACACCTTCACCCTCCACCAGTTCTCGCTCTTCGACCTGGTCGGGGGCTTCGCCCTCGGCTTGCTCGTCTTCGGCCTCTTCTGCCTCGCCATCTGATTCGGGCTCGGGCTCGGGATAAACCGAATAAGTGGGGTAATTCTGATCGAATACGGTCTGGAGCACCTCCTCGCCGAGTTGAATCACTCCGTGGTGGCGATATCCCCCATGCATATCGACCATGACGCGGTTGACGAAGGTCACCTCGTTGGGCCAGCTCGGACACTGCCAGCCCTGATAATAATGGACCCTTCCATCGGAGCCGGGATAGGCCACGTACCTCGATTCCTCCAACTGGCAGCGCTCATCATCGGCCATCACGCCGGCCCGCTCGTCGAGGTATTGAGCGATATCGTCGCGGGCGGCCTCCAAAATCTCTTCCGTCGGCGCCACACCGTGGCCGATATGACCCATATGATGGGCCAGGTCCTCGACGGAGATCTGCATCAAGACCTCTACCTCTCCCGATTCACCACGCACCTCGGCGATGAATTCAGCCCGATCCGTCTGATGGGCCATCGCCGTGGCGACGACCGTCGTCGAGAGTACGGCGACGATCCAGATCAACAGAGCTGCTTTTCTGTTACCGCTCATTTGCACCTTGCACTCGACTCGATGAGACATCTCGTTCTTCTCAGGACGCCGTTCAAGACTCAAGACCCCATGACTCGAGATCCATGACCCATGACTCAAGATCCAAAACGCCTTTCAGTGATTTTGCTTTTTGGACCGACCAAAGAGGAAGACCTTTCCACCGGCACAACTGACGGCCAGGCATTTGCCGCCCAGGGCGATCTTCTGCACCGGCGCCGGGATCTGAATCTCCGAGGCCGGCTCATTGTTCCCTCCCTCGTCACTTCGATCGTAGACCAGAAGCCGGCCATCCTCACCGCCGGTGATAAAACAGCCGTCGCTGCGAAAGACGACGTCCCTGCCCTCGCCATAATGGCCCATGAGCTTTTCGGGCCGGCTCGCCCCCTCGGGCATGGACTGGACGGCTCCGCTTTCCTCAACCCACACCAGGGTGCCGTCTGACGCCGCCAGGGCTCGCACCGCCCCGGTGGAGCCGACCTGATCGACGAGCAATCCCTTCTCATTCCAGAAGCGAATCGCCCCGTCTTCGCCCACCGAAATCGGCCCCCGCTGACCGAAGGCCACGGCCACGACCGCCACCTTCTGAGACTCCGTGCGCACCACCGCCCGTCCCTTCTCGATCGACCAGACCTGAGCCGACCCATCATCGAACCCCAACAAGGCCAACCGCTGTTCCCCATCGACACAACCACATCGGACGGTCGCCCCGGCAATATCGATGATCGTCCTATTGACCTCCAAAGACTTCTCGATCTTAGCCTTGGGCAATAACCAGAGGTGAATCCTCCCACTTTTTTCCAGGCCGTAGAGCAGCCGCCTGCCCTCCACGAATCCGGCATCCAACCACTTCTGATGACCGCCGCCCAGAGTTACCAGCAATCGACCGTCGCCACTCCAGAGTTGGACCCCTCCCTTCTCACCGGCGGTGACCAAACGCTTTCCTCGAGACGACAGATCGAGGCTCATCTGGTGATTATTCTTCGTGGCGATCTGATGGCTCGGCTCATACTCGGTGGACAATCGACGCCGACGCTTCAAAATCCCCATCTGCGGTGCCCGGCCGCCAAGGAGCTCCCAAAATTTCGCCAATTCCAGATCGACGAACTCTACGGTCGCTCCCGGACCGTCGGACTTTTTCTTTTCCGGTTGGCTCCGCTGTAATTTCGGCGCCTTACGTTTGGCCCTCTGCGGCGGCTTCGATTGATCCGGCGCCGCTCCTTCCAGCCCTGTCGGCAGGGGAACCGCCCCCCGTGCATGGACCGTCTCTTCTTCGAGGCCGGGAGACTCCGCAGGGGATTTCCTCGTGCCACGGGCCCCGCTCTTCAATGCCCGATTTCGCCGCGAAAAATCCTCGATCTGCCGCTTCTTTCTCGGCCTCTTCTGGGCTTCTACCTCGGGCCCCGCCGCCCCCTGTTCAATCGGGTCGTCCTCCTCTGGGGAATAGGGCCTCATACCTCCGATCAGAGTCCGATTACCCAGATTTTCGTCTACCAATTCCTCTTCTTCCTCCGCATCGGCGCCGCCACCATCATCGGCGCCGTCACTGAGAATCGGTGATCGAAATTGACTGGCGTCCATCACCTGGGTGGGCGATTCCTCAATCTGGACCAGTGGCTCCACCATCTGCGTGGGTGCGTCCATAATCTGGGTCGATGTATCGACGATAGCTTCTTCGCTTTCTTCGACCGACGCTTTTTCTTCGACCGACGCTTCTTTCTTCTCCGGTGCAGGCTCCAATGGAATCGTCGCCGTCGACTCACTCTGCGACTCCTCTGAATCGCCGGGGCCGCTCGACGAATCGGCGTCACGGTTGAGATTTCGCGCCAACTTACGAAGTTTTGATAAATTCAGCGATTTGGGACGCCATTTCTCCCCCCTCTTGTCGGAGGGGGCTGGCACCTTCAAGCTCTTCTCATTACTACCGCTCGAGGAGTCCTCGTCGGTGTCTACCGACCTGAATGGCGACATCGTCTTATTGCCCACAGCCTCAGGGCTCTCGGCGTCTTGCCCATCACGGAGATCGCGAAGCGGGCTTCCCGGCGCCGTGGAGCGTTCCTTCGGTTTGGCCGTGGAATCGGCCACCTTCGGAAACCTTGGCTGTGGGAGTGTCGCCGACTCATCATCAACGTCGTCCAACGCGGACAGTGGTTTTGCTCGGGTCAACGTCGTCGGCGCCCTTCCCCGCATCCAGGGGCTCGATGTCTGATCCGGTTTCAATTGGGGAGGTTTCTGCTTTTTCGGTATTTTCAGCCCGGGAGCCTTTCGCTGAGGAACATCTTCCGGGGTGGCCTCCGCTGCTACCTCTTCTGCTATCGGCTCATGGGCTTCCGGCTCATCGTCCGCCGGCTCATCGGCTTCCGGCTCATCGTCCGCCGGCGGGTTGAACGTCGTCTCATCGACCTCCGACACCTCCGAGGCGGCGTTGGAAAATAGAGAGTCCAACTCCTGGTCGTCGGGCAAGGCATCCAGGATATCATCGTCGGGCCCCAGCGGCCGGGGATCATAGAATTTACCAGACGTCGGAAGAGGTCCACTGCTGCCGGGGTCGTCGTCGCTCTCATCGACCTCTTCACCGGGGTCGAAAAAAGGATCCATAATGTCCACGGGCTCACTCTCAGCAGCCTCGCCGCCCGGGGGCTCTTCATCGGCAGGTGCGTCGAAGAGGGACATGGGATCGCTTTCTTCACTTTCGCCGGACAGGCCAGCTCCCAACTGGCGCGGTCCCTCATCTTCGACGTCGGAGATCGCATCGAGAACGAGCCCGCTCAACTCTTCACCGACGCTGCTCGGAGCGTGTGCGGCTTCCTGGGGCGGCTCGACGTCCACTGTGTCGGCGTCGACCTTCTCCGCCTTTTCCAGGGCGCTCTCCAACATGGAGATCGCCGTGCCTCTGGGCTGCGATCCCAGGCGTTGACTGGCATCGAAGCGTCTCACCACCGCTTTGTGCGCGCCTTCCCGACTCCCCTTTGCAGCGGCATTGCCTTCCGAACTCTGTCTGCTCGTACCGGGCAAGTCGAAGCTGCCGCTCAGATCAAACCCCATCATTTCGGGAGTGCCCAGAACGCCCTTTGAGCTGAGGTCTTTGGTCGACCACAGGCGCACGGTCTGATCACTGGAGAGGCTGGCCACCAGTCCGTCACCGACATCGGCCAGCTCGGTCACCCAGTCGGTGTGGCCCTGCAGGACTGTCTCCAATTGCCCGCTCTGCCCATCCCAGACCGAGACCTCACCGTCATAGGAGGCCACAAAGATGCGCGTCGTACCCTCCACGGGCAGCACACGGGACACATAATCGCCGTGGTATAAGAATTGGTATTTGGGATCCATCGACGGCCCGTCGAAGAAAATCGCCGAGTTATCCCAGGAGCCGGTGACCACCGCCCGATCACCGGGCAGCCAGGCCACGGTCTCCACCCACCCGTGGTGCTCGAAGCAGACCTGCTCCAACGTCGACTCCGCCTCCAGATCCCAGAGGTAGACCCCGTTGTCCATGCAGCCGCTGACCAGCCGCCGCCGATCGGAGGAAAAACTCAGCGCCAGCGGCCAGCCCCCGGAACCGGTCAGGCGCCGGACCTCTTCGAGGGAGGCGAATTGCCCCTCCTGTTGGGCCGGTCGAAATTGGGTGGACCACAAGGCGATCTCCCGATCGCGGCCCGACGTGGCCAGCCGCTTGCCGTCGTCGGAAAAGGTCAACACCTCCACCCGATCGGCGTGGGCGCTCGTACTGCGGGCAGCGCTGAAATCCTCGCGCCCTCCGGGACGAACCACCACGATATCTCCCGAGGCCCCTCCCAGGGCAATCACCAAAGCTCCCCTGCCCGGCCCGCCCCAACTCGCCACTTCCCCCACGGCCATGGCCGCATCGAAACGCCACTTCTGGCGGGGCTGTCCCTCCACGATCTCGGCCCAGTCCCAGCCGAAGACCTGCCCCGTCTCGTGGACGGTGATCAACTGCCCCTCATCCCAGGCCAGGCCCACAATCGCGCTCTCGGCGGTATCCAGATTCGCCGTGGCTTCCGTCTTCTGCGTCCCCGCCTGATCGAGCGCCCAGATCCGGACCCTCTGCGCCCCCGCTGCCAGGGCGAATCGACGCGCAGCCGAATCATATGCAAATATCGGGCGTCTGAGCATATTCTCTACAACCCTTGTCTGACCTGGGTGGCGACCTACTGACCAGTGGGAACTCTACGATATCCCCGTACCCCTGAAAAGCCCCCGGGTTTACCATTTCGTTACACCCTGTTGCCTTGCCAGACTAAACCCATTATCCTTAGAGATGAATTTGGCATCGAAGCTGCACGTCTTTCCACCGTGCATCCCCGTCGAACACAGCGTCACCTCTTTCAAACGATGTAAGCATGACCGACGACCGGTTTGAAAACTCTCCCGATCTGGCCGAGACTTCGGAAGCGACCATGATCGTCGACGCCAACGCCTTGAAACAGGCCCAGGCAAATCAGGGTCAGGATCGCGACCAGGCCTACCTGATCGTCATCTCCGGCCCCCACGTGGGTAAGATGTTCAAAGTGGAAGACGATCAATCCACGGTGGGCCGCTCGTCGAAAGCCGATATGTACGTCAACGACGTGGGCATCTCGCGAAAGCATGCTAAATTACTGACCTGGGGCGACGATGTCTTCATCGAGGATCTCCAGAGCGCCAACGGCACCTACCTCAACGGAACTCGCATCAGCCGCCGCCAGCAGCTCCAGGACGGCGACAAGATCACCCTGGGCTCGACGACGATCCTCAAATTCACCTATCACGATCGTCTCGACGAGACCTTCCAAAAGCAGATGTTTGACGCCGCCCTGCGCGACGGACTGACCGGGGCCTATAATAAGAATTTCTTGATGAACCATCTCAACACGGAGATGGCCTTTGCCCTTCGGCACACCACGCCGCTAAGCGTGATCATGTTCGACGTCGATAAATTCAAGCCCGTCAACGACACCTACGGCCACCTCGCCGGCGACGCCATCTTGAAGCGGCTGTCCGAGATCGCCATCGCCACTCTTCGCTCCGACGATATCTTCGCCCGCTACGGCGGCGAGGAATTTACCATCGTCTCTCGGGGCACCACGATCGATGCGGCGGCGATCATCGCCGAACGGCTGCGACAGATCGTGGAAAATACGGACTTCATCTTCGAAGGCCAGCACATCCCGATCACCATCAGCCTCGGCGTGGCATCCCTGCCCGACATCCCGGCCAGCACCTCCGAGGAGCTCATCGACGCCGCCGACAAGGCCCTTTATCGCGCCAAGCACGGCGGTCGAAACCAGGTCTGCCGCGCCGATCAATAGGGTTGAGTGGGTGGTGGGTGGTGGGTGGTG
>SLJM01000323.1 GCA_007135085.1 Myxococcales bacterium | reverse complement strand
CTTGGTGTCCGTCTCCGGCAATTCTTCGAGGTCGATCTGGTCGACCCGAAAGTCGAGCTCACCGTCGTAGAGGTTGCCCCGATCGCCTTCGGCGCAGGAGAGGGTGACCATCTGACCGTCGGCGACGGCCTGGCGGGCCCCCGGGGCGCCGACGATGGCGGGGATGCCAAGCTCGCGGCTGACGATGGCGGCGTGGGAGGTGCGCCCCCCCAATTCGGTGACGATTCCGCTGGCCTTTTTCATTACCGGCACCCAGTCGGGGTGGGTCATACGGGTGACTAAAATTGCCCCTTCCTCGAAACGTTCCGAGTCATCCGGGCTGTCGAGCCGGCAGACCGGCGCGGCGGCGATGGCGTGGCCGATGCTGGTTCCCTGGACCAGAAGCTCCCCCTCTTCCTGGAGGGTAAAGGTCTCCAGGACGCCGACGTCGCGTTGGGATTCCACGGTCTCCGGGCGGGCCTGAACGATAAACATCTGGCCCGACTGGCCGTCGACGGCCCACTCGATATCCATGGCCATCTCGTAGTGGTCCTCGATCTTTGCGCACCACCTGGCGAGCTCGACGATGGCGTCGTCTTCCAGCACGTAGCGCTGCCGCTGGTCTGCCGGGGTGTCCACCGTAATCGTGCCCCCCCCATTTTCGCCGTAGATCATCTTCTGCGATTTTTCGCCTCGCCGTTTTCCCACAATTGGCTGAAGCGATGGATCGTCGAGCAGGGGTTTATAGACCGTATATTCGTCGGGCTGAATCGATCCCTGGACCACGGTCTCGCCGAGGCCCCAGGCGGCGTTGATGACCACCACGTCGGGGAAGCCGCTCTCCGTATCGATCGTAAAGGCCACCCCCGATCCGGCCTCGTCGCTGCGAACCATCTTCTGGACGCCCACCGACAGGGCGACGTCCATATGGTCAAACCCCTTCTGCTCGCGGTAGCTGATGGCCCGATTCGTAAAGAGAGAGGCGAAGCAGCGGCGGCAGGCGTCGAGCAACTCGTCGGGCCCCGAAATATTGAGGTAGGTCTCCTGCTGGCCGGCAAAGCTGGCGTCGGGAAGGTCTTCGGCGGTGGCGCTGCTGCGAACGGCGACGTCCACCTGTTCTGTGTCGTAGCGCCGGCTCAGCTCTCGGTAGGCGGATTTGACCGCTTCTGAGGTGGCCTGGGAGAACTCTCCACCGACGATGGCCTCTCGGATCTTCGATCCCACCTCGCGGAGGCTGCGATTGCCGGAGTTGAGCTCGTCCAGGAGGTCGGCGATGTGCTGGTGCAGATCGTTTTCTTCGATATAGCGTTGATAGCAGGCAGCAGTGGTGGCAAAGCCGTCGGGGACGTTGACCCCCTCGGCCTTCAGGTTCTGGACCATCTCGCCGAGAGATGAGTTTTTGCCGCCCACACGGGCCACGTCGTCGGAGTCGATATCGTCAAACCACAATACGTCCACAGAGTCGGTGTCCATTTGGATCTCCACATACTCAAAAAATTTCTCCCAGTTGCGATGCCAGCAGGCGAACACTAATCACCGACTCTGGCAGTGCAACCGACGCGGCTTAGAAGGCCACCTCATAGCCGAAGAAAAAGCCGATATGCCGATAATTGGGACGAGGCCCGACGGTGGTCGGTATGAAGGGGGAGATGCGAAAGATCTCCATCCCCAGCCGAAAGCGCTGGCGATTATCGCGGCCCGGGTGAATCAGATAGGCCACCGTGGCGCCGACCCCGCTGGTCCAGGCGCGGCCCTCGGAGCCGAATTGCCCGCCCACTCGGGGACCTATATAGGCCTCGGCCGACAGAAAGGACAAAAAGACGAAGCGAAGACCACCTTCGAGCGCCAGGTAGGGATGGAGGGTCAGGCGCTGACTGGTGTTGAGCTGGACCGACGTGCGCACCCCCAGCTGCAGTCGCCATGCCAGCGGGCTATACCACAGCGGGGTCGACAACCGGGCCCCGCCGGTCAGATCCGTGGCCTGCCGGTGGTGATTGCCCACCCCGGCGGCGGAGACGTCGATGCTAAAGGTCGAGATCGCGCTGGGCTCGGGCTCCGGATGCTGAGCCTCGGCCGGCTCGGCCCAGGCCAGAATCAACGCCACCACGCAGGCGGCGAGAAAAACGATCGATGCTCGTCGGCTGCTCAGATACATGGGCCCCCCTCGATTTCGCTTACCTTCTCGCTGCCTTAGATAAATTTAAGCACCGTTGTGCGGACATGGGGGGCCACAGAGGAGATCCGGTCATTGAAACAGTGCGACCAGGCGCACGTCGCACCAGTGGCCGTCATTTGATAGAATCTATTTCGCTCGGCAACCAACCGCCAGGGGAGTATCACCGTGGCCGCTAAGATCCACACCTTCGTCCCAATATCGGTGGCTTTCATAGTACTTTGGGTGTTGGCACCCGGATGCTCTACGACGCCACAGGCCGAGCCTGCTGTGGACGATGAGTTATCCCAGGACCCTCGAAGTCAGGATGCCAAGCCTGATGGTCAGGACGATATTTCTGGCCAGTCAGAAGTTCGAAGGCTCCCTGTCATGGAGTCTTCTACGACTCGCGAAACACCATCGGAGCAGTGCCCTCGGATGGCGCGAACTACCTATGTTGAGCCGACGTACATAAATGCTGTGATGATTGACGGGGATGGCCATTGTCTGACCACCGATGATGGTGACATCCACTGTGCAGGCTCTAAACCCCCATCTACAAATTCTTTCCTCAACCATCAGGCCGACACCATTGGGGTTGGAGCAAGGCACCAATGTGTGCTGACACAGAGTGGTGAGATCGGTTGTGTGGGCAACAATATTGTCGGTCAACTCGGCGAGCTCGATGCACGAGGTGATCAGACCCGGTGGCACAGCGGGGACCAACGTTTTTCGAAGTTGGGCGTCGGCGCCTACCATAATTGTGCGCTCGACGAGTCGGGCCATGTCTGGTGTTGGGGCCAGAACTCTCGGGGACAACTCGGGGACGGTACTCAATCGATTCGATTCGAGCCTCACCAACTCGACTTTGAAGCGCCGGTAACGCATATCGCCACCGGTTCGGACCATAGTTGTGCGCTCGACGAGGAGGGACGAATCTGGTGCTGGGGCTTTAATGGCGATGGTCAAGTCAGCGATGATGAAGCGCCCTTTGTGGGTGAGCCCGTCCCGGTGGATTTATCAAATGACTCTCAATTCGTTGCTGTCGCTGCAGGAGCACGCCGTTCTTGTGCTCTTGACTCTCAGGGAGAGGTCTTTTGTTGGGGAGACCTTAGCCCCGACCAGCACGACCGGGCACCACGAAGAGTTGAGACTTCGGTGCGTTTTCAATCTATCGCCATAAGCGACGACTACGTCTGCGCCCTCGACGAACGGGGGAGACCATTTTGCTGGGGTGGCGAGTTCAACGAGCCGCAGCAGGTCTCCACAACCCTTTTTTCGGGCATCGCAGCCGGAGCTCAGACCACCTGCTTTTGGGGAAAACCCAATGAACCGGAGGGTTGTCTCGATTGGGATAGTCAGACACTTGCGTCGATCTGGCGACCTCCTCGGCGACCACCCGAGTGTTTTCCGTCACCTGCGCTCACCCTGGTTTCTCCATCGGAGCCCGTGCGATTGCCTGAATCGACTATGGGGACCGGGGGAGACGAAGGAGTGGATGGGGACGCCGTAGAATGTCCGAAATGGGTGATATTTGGCGCCCCCGCAGAAGCAGACGACAATGTGTTGCTGCCCGAGCGTGGCAGCTCGAATACCTTTGAGCGCAACAACAGCAACGTGGAAGCCACCAGCGTGGCCGTTCACTACGATCCGTTATCAAAGCAGCTACGGGCCGAGTTCTCGATGGGAGAGGGGGTTCGACGGCGGTATATTGTCGATGGCGTAGACGGTAAGCCCGGAACCTATGTCCATGGGAGTCAAGTGCTCGTTATTGAGCAATTTAGCGAAGATCGCATCGTTGGCACCATCAAGAAGCGCGAGACGTCGATCGACAGGGAAGAATACTCTTTTTTCACAGCCTCACCGTTCGAAATTTCCGATGCGGAAGACTTCAGCTCGTCGACCCGCGAACTCGCTCGCTTTGACACGCCCCACCTCTTTATCTGTCCCGAAAGGAACGTCGATACATCCGTGGTGGCCAGTGTCGAACCGACGACCATGGATTATCCATTTGTGGTCTTTGAGAGTGAAGAAACGCGTAGACAATTTGGTCATTCGGAGATTGCAGACTTCTCAAATCACTTCGTCAGAACCGAAACCATTGACGTCGCTGCTCATGATGAGTCGACCCTCATAGTCGACGACGACGGACAGGACTACGCGCTCACTTTCGACGGCGATACCTGGCTTCCCCGAAGAATGACGACGGAATATGACGTTTCCTATAGCTGGTACGATGAGGCCAATAGTGCTTCGACTGGCGAGGGTGAAGCAGTAACCGTGCTGGCGCACCTCCACGATTCTGGTGAGATGGCAAGCCGACGACCTTCGGTCACTGAAGAGGATCGAATCAGGCTCGACGTTCAATACGATGAACTTAAAGTGACGATTGTCGCCGAGAGCGAAATCCAGGGGCGGCACGAGATCAAAATGGAGCTACCGCCGGCGACCTTCGACGTGCACCAACTAAATTCCCTGATCCCTCAATTACCGCTGCGCCAGGGATATACAGCGTCGTTCCATCTCCTCTCCGTAGACATAAAGGAGGAGCGAGTACGTGACCTCCATATCCCCGGCGACCCCCGCAACTGGCAACGCATCTTTCGAGTCGAACCCGACTTGCACCGCGTTATTCTTTCCGTGGAAGAGGCTCGAGAAATGTGGGCTGGGCCATTTCGCGGAGAGGAGGTCTGGCAGATAAGGGTCACAATTCAAGACCGGCCCGATCTCTCAATGCTCGTTCGCCGCGATGCGCCTCATCACGTACTTAAGGCGAGTCCCTTATCGGAACGGGACAAGACCTGGTGGCGCGCAGGACACGGCGAAGTTCCTTGATTCATCAGTCGCCAACGAAGCAGTTGGTGGCGATATAGTTACGGGGATTGTTGGTGGCGTTCGTCTTGATTGATTCTCGTCGTTCGTCGGCCTCGTCCATGGTGGGGCAGGCTTCCAGATGTTGCTCCAACTCCTCCAGGGAGGCCCCCGGCCAGGGGGAGGGGGTACATGGGAACCCGCGTTCTTGGTAGTCCAGACCATCGTCGCCAAAGAAAAAGAGGGGTTGCACGGTGGTACTCCATGCCTCGATGGGGTCCGTATGATAGAAGAGGCCGAGACCGACGTGTTTGCCCGGTTCGAAAAATTCTTCTTTGACGTACCAGTCGATATCTTCCGGTTCGATCTCGTCCCAGTCGTGAGAGGGGTCGTCGGCATCGATGCCGTTGATCGTGGCATGGATAGGAAGGGGGTACCAATCCTGATCGGCCCCGAAGCGAACCGTCACCGTTTGGCCTCGTTCCAACTCGCCGCTGAACGTATGCAGGATCGTCACGTCCAGGCTGATGACTGGGGCGACGTTCCCCACTTCGCATTCATCGTGAAGATCGTCTGGATAGTTTGAATGGGCGATGATCGACGGGGCGAATTCGAGATTTGCCGCGTCGATACCGGCCACGACGACGGCATCGAAGCTCTGGTACCAGAGGCAGGCCCACTCCTCAGGATCCGGGCCTGGTCCCACACAGACAGGTATAGAACCGACGGCGGGAATCGTCGCCGCCTGCGGAATTTCATCGCCCCACTCGATTTTCTCATCACTGCATGCCGAGAAGAGTAATAATCCAGCGGCGAGAATAACTGGTCTTCGGTCAAACTTCATTTTCGATCCTCCCAGGGTTGGCGGGGGAATATAAAAATTTCAAAAAGCACGATAAATAATCGAAGCCCGAGGGAGTGTCGCAAAATTGGGGAGGAACTTCCAATCCACACTGGTACCACCCCCCTCGGTCTGTGCTACGGTCCCTGACCGAGAGTTTTTTGGAAAATCCCCACCACTGAGAGAAGTTGCCATGGCTGACGAATTGACCTTTGAGAAATACCAGAAATTGGCGGGTCGCACGGCTCAATATCCGGGCCGTGAGGAGGCGCGGGTGGCGCCCTATCCGGCGCTGGGGCTGGCCGGGGAGGCCGGTGAGGTCTGTGAACAGGTCAAGAAGATGATCCGCGATGACGGTGGCCGGTTGACAGATACGCGCAGGCAGGCGCTTCGAAAGGAGTTGGGCGATGTGCTGTGGTATGTGGCCGCCGTCTGCGCCGAGCTAAACCTGGAGATGAGCGATGTCGCCGCCGCCAATATCGAAAAGCTCGCCGACCGCGCCGAGCGAGGCGTCATCGGCGGCGACGGCGACGATCGGTGACGGCCAGCATATCTCGGCGCAGGGCCAGGGCTGCCAGGGCGAAGATGAATAACAAGACCGACACACTCGGCGCCCCGCCGCCGGTGCCGGTGCAACCGCCGATGCCCAGACAATCGCCGGAGGTATCGCGAAAGTGGACCTCCGTCTCCAACCTGCCGGACTCGCCGTCCATCTCCCAGTGATAGTTCTGGCGCACGAATTCACCGTCGGCAAAATCGTAGGGGTCGCGATTTTCCAGGACCACCCTCAGGTTCTGCTCACCGGCAGCGACGATGATATTGGTGTCGCACTGACCATCACATTCGATGGCCTCCAATTCGACGTCGTCGTCACAGGCGCTGCTGATGCTAATATGACTCTCCCAGGTAGGCCGTATGTCGAGACAGTTCGGGGTGTCGTCTTCGACGATCTCCACACGGGAGGGATCACCTGGGGAGCAGGCTTGTGCGTACGGCATATAGGTCAGCAGACTCACAGTGCTCAAAAGAGATAGGGCAACGGCGAAGATGAGGCCTCTCGACAGGGGGGAGATCAAAAACATGGGAAACTCCTGCTCCAACTCTGGGAGGTCTTTTTACCGAAAGTTACGGTTGGCAAACCCTTTCGACGATCGGCTGGGAGATAGTGCAATCTATGTGCCGTCATCGCTTTATGGAGGAGGGAAGCTACTGGCCCCCCGGCAAACGGAGGCGGTGGTTTGACAGAGGTCTTCGATTTGCGAAAATCCCAGCATGGATGCGGCGGGGAGCCTATTTGCCGGGGGGAGGCTGCTTGCTTCTTCCGGATTGCTGCCTACGGTTTGAGCGGTACGTTCGATCACGGTGTCCTCCGAGGGGCTTGCAAAACGGGTCGGGGAACCCTTCTGCGCATAAGGTCCCGGGGGAACAGACTTGAGACACGGAAGGTACACCATGGACGACAGGTCCGACCGATTAACTATTCTCTCAAACCGCTTGCCCGTAGTTCTGAAGCGCCGGGGGTCGAAATGGCAAGCCGAACCGGGCTCAGGAGGCCTGGTTCAGGCCATGAACCCCATTTTGTGCGAAGACGGGGGCTGTTGGGTGGGCTGGCCCGGGGTGACGATGGAAGAGGGCGAGGGATGGGAGGGGGCCTTGACCCGTGTAGGCGCTGATTCGGGCTACGAATTGGAGCCCGTCGTGCTCAGTCAAAACGAATTGGAGCGATTCTACGAGGGATATGCCAACTCCGTGGTGTGGCCTCTCTTTCACGGATTTCCCGATCGATGCACCTTCGACCCCGGATTTTTCGAGGCCTATGGCGGGGTCAACGAAAAATTCGCCGACGTGGTCTCCGAGCGTGTCGATGACGATAGTTTTATCTGGGTTCACGACTACCACCTCTTCGAGGTCGCCCGTCGCCTGCGCCAACGGGGCCATGTGGGCAGGCTGGCGTTTTATCTGCATATTCCCTTTCCCAGCGTGGAGAATTTCTCGAAACTCCCCTGGCGAGAACAATTGCTCTCCGACCTGTTGGCCTACGATCTGATAGGCTTTCAGACCGAACGGGATCTGCGCAATTTTGGGCGCGCCGTGGAGGCTCATGATGTGGCGGTGGTCACCGGTAAAGACGGCGGTGCACTTCACCTGGCCCGCCGTGGCCGCGCCATCGAGGCCGGGGCCTTTCCCATCGGCATCGACTACGAAGATTTTGCCGGCCGGGCGGCCACCGACGAGGTGACCCGCAAGGTCGCCAAATTACAGAGCGATATCGGCCCCTATCAGGTCCTTTTGGGCGTGGATCGACTCGATTATTCAAAGGGGTTGTTGCAGCGCCTTCGCGCCTACGAGATGGCCCTGGAGAACCACCCCGATCTGCGCGAAGAGGTCGTCTTCTTTCAACTCGTGGTGCCGAGTCGGGAGAATGTCGAAGAATATGCGGCTCTGAAACGAGAATTCGATCGCATCGTAGGCCGCATCAACGGGCGATTCAGCACGGCCAGTTGGCAGCCCATCCAATATCTGTACAACCGCGTCGATCCCGTCGAATTGTCGGCCCTCTATCGGCTGGCCTCGGTGGGGTTGGTCACCCCCTTGCGCGATGGGATGAACCTGGTGAGCAAGGAGTATTGTGCCTCTCAGGTCGAGGGCGACGGCGCGCTGGTGCTCAGCGAATTTGCCGGTGCCTATGAGCAGCTCAACGAAGGTGCCCTGGTGGTCAATCCCTACGATACGGAAGAGACCGCCCGGGCGATCTACGAGGCGATCAACATGGCTCCTGTCGAGCGCCGTCGCCGCATGGAGCAGATACAGGATATCTTGAGGCGCACCGACGTCTTCTGGTGGGCCCAGCAATTCTTGCTCCGCGCCCGCGCTGTCGGCCGGCGCCCCGACGGGGTGATCGGATTGGAGACCGCCGGTCGCACGGCGGGGTGATGATCGGCCTCAGGTATCCAACATGGTCGCCACGCCGATTAGCGCCATCGTCGGATCGACCTCGCGCTCCAATTCGTTGCGCAATTGATGGATCGCCTTTTTGAGGCGCAGAGCGTCCAACAGAGTGCTCACGGCCTCTTCTTCCGGGGGGAGGAAGGCCATGGTCTGGCGCTCTTCGAGGTAGCCCTCGAGCAGGGCCGACGAGGTGGCTCCGTAGAGGCGCTGGGCGTGGTGAAATAGGATGGTCCGGCACGGATGATCTTTGCCCAGGTGGTGGCGCTCGCAATAGCGCTTCATCGTCATCAGGCTGGCCAGGTGGAAGGAACGCATCATGCTGGCCACGTCGCGAAGCGGCGATCGCTTGATTCGCCGCTCGCCAATCGGCAACCAGGGGTGGCCGGCGAAGTCGATGATGATGAAGTCGTCGTCGGTGCGCAGCACTTCCTCGAGATGGAAGTCACCGTGAATGCGAAGACGCTGACCTCTGACCCCGCGACCGACCAGGGCCTGAAACCTTGTCAGGACCTCTCGATCGTGTTCCAGGACCCACCGGGCCAGATCGTAGGAGTCGCCCATTTTGCTCAACCGGGCTCGCAGCAGGCGATAGGCCCGGGCCAGCAGGCTTCGCATCGCCTGGTAGCGCGCCCGCTCATAAGCCGTATTCAGGGGCAGCGGCTCAAAAGGCGTCTCCGCCTCGGCCGCGCCCAACACTCGGTGAAGGGAGGCCGTACGCTGCCCGAGCTGTCGGGCCCCGGCCAAAAAGTCATCGAAGTCAGGGTTGCACAATAATCGCGATGGGTCGGCCCTCATCAAGTCCAGAGAGCCCAGGGGCGGCACCTCGGAGCGAGGGGGCGAGGAGGGCGATTGGAGATCTCTGTGGACCTGGCCGTAATAGTTTTGCGCCCACTCCTGAAACCAACTCCAGCCGTCGCTGCGATGGGGAATATATTCGTGGATCGTCACCAGGGTGGTGGGCTCCCACCGGCCGCGGTGATAGTCGAGATGGCCCATCAACGAGGCGGCGCCGTCGAAATCATATTCCAGTAAATAGGTGCCCATCTCCACGTCCAGCGAGCCCCGCTCGAGCCGTCGAAAGAGCCTCATCACCAATCGGCGCCCGAATATCAGGGAGGTATGCGAATAGGCCCGCTCCGTAAAATTGGCCGACAGAGCGTCGATCTCCTCCGGATCGATATTGGCAAATTGTCCCAGCCAGTGGCCCCGGATCGTGCCCTCCAGTCCTTCCAATTTCCACTGGCGGCGAATAAAACTCATCAAGGCCGTCGCAAATACTGGATTGGCCGTCGCGTCATAGAGATAGCCCATCTCGTTGGCTTGTTCGATCTGAAGGGGGGCGATAATGGCCGCCTGCGATCGGGGCCGGCCTTCACCTCGGACCGACTGGGACCTAAATTCAAGGGGTAGGACATAGAGCTCGCTGTCTCCATCGTAGAAGCGAGCCTCGACCAGAGTGATCACCGTCGGGCCCCCTTCCCAGCGCAGGCGGGTGCGCTCGCTGATCTCCAGGCTGTCGATGGGACGTATACGGGGGTTGAACCAGGGTTGCTGGCTCAGATAGGCGCTCAGATGGCGTTCGAAATGGGGGCGCACCCGACCCTCGAAGACCTCGGTCCAATCCTGGTGGACCTCCAGGCCGGAATCGGGCGCTTCGCGGGGGGGCGGGGCCGGTTTGGCCGCCGGCGCTTTGTCGAGTCGAAACCAATAAAACCCATAGGGACCAAGGGATAGGGAATAGTGGTGGGCATCGTCTTCGGTGATCGGCGGAAATTTGCTGTGGCCCCAGATCTCCACGGGCCAGCGGCCGGCAAATTCGGACAGATCCAGGTTCAGATGTTGCGCCGACTGAGCCAGGTTGATCACCACCAAAATGGTCTGGTCCTCGCAGCTTCGCGCGAAGGCCAGGACCCGATGGTTGGTACAGGGCACGACGCGAAGGGAGCCCGTACCCAGCGACGGATATTCTCTTCGCAGCGCCAGTAGCCGTTTGATCCAGCGCAGCAGCGAGGAGGGGTTATTCTCCTGATTTTCCACATTGGTCGACAGATAGTGGTAGGTCGGATCGGTGACCACCGGCAAAAAGAGGCTCTGTGGATTGGCCCGAGAAAAGCCGGCGTTTCGATCGGCCGACCATTGCATGGGGGTGCGCACCCCGTTGCGATCGCCGAGATGATAATTATCGCCCATACCGATCTCGTCGCCGTAATACAGAATCGGCGTGCCCGGCAGCGAAAAGAGCAGGGCATAGAGCAGGCGCATCTTGCGTCGATCGTCGCGCAACAGCGGCGCCAGACGGCGGCGAATCCCCAGGTTGATGCGCATGCGCAACTCCGGGGCGAAGGTGCGATACATAAAGTCTCGCTCTTCGTCGGTGACCATCTCCAGGGTCAGCTCATCGTGGTTTCGCAAAAACAGGGCCCACTGACAGTCCTCGGGCAGGTCCGGAGTTTGCTCCAAGATATCGATGATCGGCAGGCGGTCCTCCATCTCCACTGCCATAAACAGCCGGGGCATGATGGGAAAGTGAAAGGCCATATGGCATTCGTCGCCGTCGCCGAAATAGTCCACCGCGTCTTCCGGCCACTGATTGGCCTCGGCGAGCAACATGCGATCGTCGAAATGGGCATCGATATGGGCTCGCAGCTCCCGCAAAAAGGCATGGGTCTCGGGCAGGCTCTCGCAATTGGTCCCCTCCCGCTCGTACAGATAGGTGATGGCGTCCAGGCGAAGGCCGTCGATGCCCATATCGAGCCAGAAATCGACGACGTCGAAGATCGCCCGGCGCACCTCGGGGTTGTCGAAGTTCAAGTCCGGCTGATGGGCATAGAAGCGATGCCAATAATATTGGCCCGCCACAGCGTCGAAGGTCCAATTGGAGTCTTTGACCTCTGGAAACAATACCCGGGCCTGTCGATAGCGATCGGGGGTGTCGCTCCAGACGTAGAAATCCCGTTCGATCGAGCCCCGCGGCGCCCGTCGGGCCCGCTGAAACCAGGGGTGTTGGTCCGACGTATGATTGATGACCAGCTCGCTGATGACCTTCAATCCCCGACGGTGTGCTTCGCCCAGGAAATTTTGAAAGTCGTTGAGCGTTCCGTAGTCGGGATGGATTTCACGATAGCTCGCAATATCGTAGCCATCGTCTTTGAGGGGCGACGGATAAAAAGGCAACAGCCACAGAGCCGTCACCCCCAACTCCTGGATATAATCCAGCCGCCGGGTCAGGCCCACGATATCGCCTATCCCGTCGCCATCGCTGTCGAAAAACGATCGAATATGAACTTCGTAGATGATCGCCTCTCGATACCAAGGTTGATCGTCCACAAAAAAGCCCCTATGGAATGCGGCAGAAATTCATTGGTTGTCGAGGGTACGGCTGCGGTGGCTCTTAATGTCGACATCGAGAGCTGTGAAACAAGTTTCAAACTCCCGCGACCGAGTCGTTCAAGACTCAAGACCCAAGACCCAGTCGTTCAAAACCCAGTAGTTACGAAAGATTTGACATCGACCAGATCCCATTTCTACTCTGAAGGTACGGGTCTGCCCTCGGGCAGGTCGCAAAGGCGCGCACATGGATGACGACATAAAATCTGTCGAGTCCACCTCGGACCACTCCCCGGCCTCCTATAATGCCGGCGTGGTCGGCTGGGTCTATCGTGGAATCAGCATGGTAGGAATGCTGATGGCCCTCGGTGGCGTGGCCGTGGAGATCTACCAATCTGGGGAGGTGCGCCGCGGGCTGTGGCCGGTCCACGAATTGGGCCCGGCGCTGATGGCCGGTGAGCCCTCGGCCTATACCACTCTGGGGATCATGGTCTTGTTGGCCGGGCCGATGCTGGCTCTGATCTCCATGTTCTTCAGCGGCATTCGCCGCCGCTCCTGGGCGGCGGTGGTCCTGTCGGGCCTGGTCTTCTTGATCATCGTCCTCGCAATCCCCATTCGCACCTGGATCGAGGGGGGGCTATGAGTATCTGGCTTATCGCAGCCATCGCATTTACCGGTTTTTTGGGCGCCGGCATGGGCACCATGGTAGGCATGGGTGGCGGTACGTTTATGGTCCCCGTTCTGGCCGTGGTCCTGGGCGTCGATCTGCGAGCTGCCATCGCCGCCGGAGCCATCTGCGTGGTCCTCAACTCCCTGCAGGGAAGCTCGGTTTACCTCAAGCAGGGCATGGTCAACCTCAAGCTGGCCATGGTGCTCCAGATCTCGACGGTCATCGCCGCCGTCGTCGGCGCCCTGGTGGTCATCTTCGCCCCGGTCAACGCCCTCAAAGTGGTCTTCGGCATGGTGCTCGTGCTCACCGTGGTGGCCATGGTGCTGCAGCCGAAGGGCCGAAAGAGCGTGGCCTCCGGCCCCGATCCCTTCGGTCTGGAGGCCAGCTACGACCGGCCCTCGGCGCCGGGCACGCGCCACTACGTGCCCCAGAAGGTGCGCTCCGGGATTGGGCTCAACAGCCTGGCCGGTCTGACGGCGGGCATGCTCGGCATCGGCGGCGGCGCCGTCCAGGTGCCGATTATGAACTCCGTGATGCGCGTCCCCCTGCGCGCCGCCGTGGCCACCAGCACCTTTATGGTGGGGCTGACCGCCCTTGTCAGCGCCCTTATCTACACCGGCTCCGGCCTGGTCGACGCGGCGGTCACCGTCCCCGCCATGGCGGGCATCGTCGTCGGCGCCCAGATGGGCTCCACCGTGGGCACCAAAGTACCGGTCGATACGATCCGCATGATGCTCATCGTCGTCCTCGTGGTGCTGGGCGCGGCGATGGTTGGAGATGGGTTTGGGGTGTGGTCCTTGCGGTGACGTCCCGTCAACGGATTTCCGATTTCCGATTCACGTTTTCCGATTAATTTCTATTTCAACTTCCGGTCCGGAGAGACAACCCAAACCCCGAGGTATTCGGCGTTGGGTGTCGAAGTAGAAGTGAGTCGGAAATCGGAAAACGTGAATCGGAAATCGGAGATCCACCGCGCCGCGCGCGCCGTTCACCACACCCGAATCACCCCCTCCACATCGATCTCGACGATCACCGAACCCCGTTGATCGATGCGATATAGATCAACCCCGCGCTCCTCATAGCGCTCGACGACATCCGGATGGGGATGGCCGAATCGGTTATGGCGCCCCGACGAACTGACCGCCAGGGCGGGGCGAAAGTGATCGATGAGCTCGGCGCTGCTCGAGGTGTTGGAGCCGTGGTGCGGCGCCTTCAAAACGGCCCGCGGTCCAGAAATCTCATCGACGAGCCATCTCTCCCCGGCGGCTTCCAGATCGCCGGGAAGTAGGACGCCGGCGCCGGCGAAGCTAAAATCGGCGACCAGGCTTCGGTCGTTGTCCGAGGCCTCTGGTAGGTCCGGTCGGTAGATCGTCAGATCGACGCCGCCGGAGATGACCTCCCGATCGGTGACGCCTACGATCTCGACGTCGTGGTCGGCCATCTTCTGGCGCAATTGCTGGACGCGCTCATTATCCTCGTCGGCGTCGACGTAAAAAGCATGAGGGCGAAAGGGGCGGACCACGGCGGTCAATCCGCCGTAGTGGTCGTAATCGCCGTGGGTCAGCACCACCGCGTCGAGCCTCGAGATACCTCGGTGGCGTAGATAGGGCACCACCCGTTGCAGGCCCGGATCGGAGCCCACCGGTCGCCCGCCGCCGTCGATGAGCACCGTCGTGCCGTCGGGAAGCTCCACCAGCGTGGCGTCACCCTGGCCGACGTCGATGAAGTGGACCGTGGCAGTCGGCGGGGAGAGGCGATCGACGATCGGGGAAGGGGCGAAGAAGAGCAGACCCGTGATCAACGCAGCCATAAGCGCGCGAGGCCGCAGGCCGCCCATAATCGCGATCCCCGAGGCCAGAAAGAGACCGATGGTCTCGAGTGTTGACGGCGTTCCCCAGCGAATCACTGTGCCCGGCCAATAGGCCACCTGATCCAGGGCTGCCTGTATGACGAGCAATCCGCCCGTCGAAAGGGCGATGAGTATTCCCGCCAGGGCCGGCCACAGGCCGCTCAGCAGAGCACCGACGACGAGGATCGGAAAGAGCACCGACCCCACCAGGGGCACCACCACCAGATTGGCCCATAACCCGGCCACCGGTATTTCGCCGGTCATCGGCAACAGGACCGGCCAGGTGGCCACCGTGGCCGAGATCGACACTCCGAAAAATACGCCGACTCCTCGCATCCGGCGTCGCCAGGGCCCCTCTTTCGAAGGACCCGGGATGACCGGTTCTCTCAGGAAATCGGGCCGAAAGCGCATAAATAGGATAATCCCCGCCGTGGCGGCCACGCTCAGTTGGTAGCCCACCTCGGCGACCAGAGTGGGGCGCCAGAGCAAGAGAATCCCCGCCGTCGCCGCCAGTGCAGATATCGCCGATAGTCGACGCGGTGAGAAGCAGATGGCGCAAATGGCCAACGCGGTCATCCCGAAGGCTCGACGGGCTGAAATAGGCGCGCCAATGGCCAGTAGATAGGCCACCAGCACTGCCAGAGTGAGCAGGCCCACCAAAACCCGCCTCGGGATCCGAGCGTAGAGCTGGGGGAATCGATCTAAGAAGAGTCGCAATAGAAGGGCGATGATCCCGGCGACGATCGCAAAATGAAGCCCCGAGATGGCCAGAATATGGCCGGTGCTGGTGATGTCGAATGGCTCGCGCAGCTCCTGCGATAATTTACCGCGGCTACCGGTGAGCATCGCCGTGGCGATAGCCTGGGCGTCGCCGTCGGCGTGGTCTGCCAGACGGCGCTCCAACTCGATGCGGTGAATCGTCAGCGAGCGCATGACCCGGACAGACAGAGACAGATCGTGATCGTCGTCGAATTGAAGGGGCTCCTGAACCTGTACGGCCGCCACAAACCCTCGACCCTCCATCAACTCCCGGGGCGACGTGCGCCAGGGCGCATAGGCCGGGGCGAAGCGCTCCATGCGCGCCCAGGTGGTGACCCGATCGCCGGGCAGGGGCAGGCGGGAGCAGGGCGGGAGGTCGGCGGTGCGGTAGAATACGCGCACCTTCGGCGCCCGCTCCGTGAGCTCGCCATCCTGGTCGATATCGACGTCGAGAAGGTAGGCCTCGAAGCTGATCGCCTGTTCGTGGAAATAGGGGCCCTCGCTTATCTGGAGGCCGATCTCCGCATATTCTCGATCTTCGCCGAGCCAGCTTGCCAGCCGGTGTTCGTCGGGCAGGCTCTGGTCGGCGACGACGATTGCTGCATGTACGGCGGTGAGAGAGGCGGCAACGATCAAGGCCTGACGCCGCCATCGACGGCCGTCGCCGAGGGCCCACCAGCCTGCGATGATCACCGCCACGCCCACGGCGGTCGTCGACAACAGGGGATCGATGGGACCCACCTGGGCTCGGAGCAGACAGATCGCCAGCACGGTGCAGAAGAATATCAGGGCCGATTGCGGCGGTGACTGGTGATTCATCACGATTGGGCTCCCTTGCTGGAGCGCGGGCTGCCAGCCCGCAAAATAGTCCTTTAGTCCTCCCCTCTGTTGTCGACGAAATCCTCCACATTGTTCGAAAAAGGTTTATTTTTTCACCAATCGCAACGGCGGTCTTGATTTCTTTTCCACAGAAATACCCCACTTTTCCACAGGCACTGAGATCCTGTGGAAAAAGGCTGTCACAGAGCGGTCACGTCTTGTTCAGTGGTGGTTAAGTGGCTGTAGATTAGGGGGAAAGTGGAGGTTGGGGATCGTCGCCCAACACCATGGAGGTCAATAAGCACTAATTTAGTTCGACGATCGGCGACAACCTGTGGATAACCCTGTGGAAAACTTCTGATGGTGGCTCCAGACGGCGTTGATCATCATTTTGAGAGTTCAACCCTCTAATATGGGGACTTCGGAATAGTGCAGGTCACACCACCCGTTCTTGCACCGATTCAAGGGCATGCCGGCCAACGAACTGCCAGACGAAAGTCGCACAGAAATTGGATATGACAGCGGCCGTTGGCGACCGGCGGAAGTTCTGGTATGCCTTGCTCCCAAGCGTCGTAGTCTACGGGCGCAGTGGGCCTTTCTGACCTGGTCGGGATGACCGGTCGACCACACTGCGCATGTCATTGAGATCAAAGAGCTTATGTTCAAAATCTTCAAAACCCTATTCGGATCGGCCAACGAGCGTTATCTCAAGGATGCGCAGCAGAAAGTGGCCAAGATCAACTCATTGGAGTCCAAATTCGAGGCCATGTCGGACCCCGAACTGCAGGCGATGACCGGTGAGTTTCGGCAAAGGCTCGACAACGGAGCGACCCTCGACGATCTGCTCTTCGATGCATTTGCAGTGGTTCGCGAGGCCGGCAAGCGCTCGCTGGGCATGCGTCATTACGACGTGCAGATGATCGGCGGTATGGTCCTCCACGAGGGAATCATCGCCGAGATGAAGACCGGTGAGGGTAAAACCCTGGTGGCCACCCTGGCGTTGTATCTCAACGCCCTGTCTGGCAAGGGGGCCCACCTGATTACGGTCAACGATTACCTGGCCCAGCGTGACGCTCAGTGGATGGGCAAGCTCTATAATTTTATGGGCATGAGCGTGGGCACCATCATCAGTGATATGTCCCAGGAGCAGCGCAAGCGGGCCTACGGCTCGGATATCACCTACGGCACCAATAACGAGTTCGGCTTCGATTATCTGCGCGATAATATGAAGTACAAACTCGAGGACTACGTCCAGCGCGATCTCAACTTCGCGATCATCGACGAGGTGGACTCCATCCTCATCGACGAGGCCCGTACGCCGCTCATCATCAGCGGTAAGGCCGACCTGTCGACGGAGATGTACTTCGAGATCAACAAGATCATCCCCTACCTCAAGAAGGACGAGGATTATCTCGTCGATGAGGAAAAGCGAACGGTCACCCTCACCGATAGCGGCGTTGAAAAGGTCGAGGCCCGGCTGGGCATGGACAACCTCTACGATACGGTCCATATCGAGACGGTTCACCACGTCAATAAAGCGCTTCAGGCCCACACGCTATACCGAAAGGGCGACGAATATATCGTCCAGGACGGCAAGGTGGTCATCGTCGATCAATTTACGGGTCGACCCATGCCGGGCCGGCGCTGGTCCGACGGACTCCACCAGGCGGTGGAGGCCAAAGAGGGGTTGGAGGTCAAACAGGAAAACCAAACCCTGGCCACTGTGACCTTCCAGAATTTCTTCCGCATGTATGACAAGCTCTCGGGCATGACCGGTACGGCCGAGACGGAATCGGAGGAATTCCACGAGATCTACGATCTGGAAGTCATCGTCATCCCCACCAACCGGCCCATCGCGCGACTCGATCACGAGGATCTGGTCTATCGAACCTATCCCGAGAAATTCGACGCCATCGTCGAGCAGATCGTGGAGTGCAATAAGCGCGATCAACCGGTGCTGGTCGGTACGACGAGCGTCGAAAAGTCGGAGGCCATCAGCCAGGTCCTGAAGCGAAAGCGCATCGAACACGAGGTGCTCAACGCCAAATTCCACGGACGTGAGGCCGATATCGTCGCCCAGGCCGGTCGAAAAGGGGCGGTGACCATCGCCACCAATATGGCCGGTCGTGGTACGGATATTTTGCTCGGCGGCAACCCCGATGCCCTGGCCAACGATGAGGTCGGCGAGCCGGAGGTGCCGGAGTTTACGCCCGCAAATGAACGGGAGCAATTCTATAGCCCCGAGTATAAGGCGGCCCTCGATAAATATACGGCTCAATGCCAGGCGGAGCGCCAGGAAGTGCTCGACGCCGGCGGCCTCTTCGTCATCGGCACCGAGCGCCACGATTCGCGACGTATCGACAACCAGCTTCGCGGTCGTTCCGGCCGTCAGGGCGATCCCGGCGGAAGCCGCTTCTTCCTATCTCTGGAAGACGACCTGTTGCGCCTATTCGGCGCCGAGCGCCTGGCCAAGATCATGGACGTCGTCAACTTCGAGAAGGGCGTGCCCATCGAACATAGGATGGTCTCCAAGAGCCTGGAGCGAGCCCAGAAGAAGGTGGAGGGTCGAAACTTCGACATCCGTAAAAACCTTCTGGAATACGACGACGTCATGGACGTGCAGCGTAAGACCATCTACACCATGCGCCGAAACGTGCTGCGCGGTGAAGACGAAGAAGGTCGCGGCATGCTCCAGATGGCGGAAGACCTCTTCGAGGACGTCGCCCTGGCCACCATCGCCAGCTACGCCTCCCGGGAAGTGCGCTACGACGACTGGGATATCGAGGGCCTGCAGATGGCCCTGGAGCAGGTCTTCGGCATCGACTTCGACTTCAGCGACATCACCGGTCGCGAGTCCATCGAGCGCCGGGTCTGGGATCAGCTCATGGAGCTGTTGTCGGACAAGATCGAGGAGCTCGACGAGTTGGCCGAAAAGGTCAACGAGCGCCGCACCGAGATGTACGAGCAGGCCAAAGCGCGGGCCGAAGAAGATGGCCGCGACTTTACGGCTGACGAACCGGAGATGGTCACGGGCAAGCAGCTCATGGAGGAGCAGATCCAGAATCGCTACCTCCGCGCCATCGACCGCTTCTGGCGACAGCACCTGCAGGGCATGGAGCAGCTTCGCGACGGTATCCGCATGAGCGGCTATGCCCGAAAAGATCCGAAGCAGGAATACAAAAAGCAGGGCTACGACCTCTTTGTCGACCTCCTCAACAATATCAAGACCAACGTGGTGGAGTTTATCTCCAAGGTCGAGATCGAGACGCCCGAGTCGCTGCAGTTGGCGCCCAAGCCCAGGCATCAGGTGCCGGATAAAATCGAGTTCAACCGACCCGGCGTGCAGGGCGGCGAAGAGGGCGAAGATACCTTCAAGCGCGAGCTGCCCAAGGTGGGGCGAAACGACCCATGTCCCTGTGGCAGCGGCAAAAAATACAAATCCTGCTGCCTGCGCAAAGAGAAGGCCGTCTCCTGAACTGTCTTCCGGGATGTGATGGATGAAAATTTTCGTCCACAATCTGGAATTTGAGGGGTTTCACGGCGTCTATGAGGAAGAACGTCGCGACGGCAGGCGTTTTCAGATCGACCTGGAGGTGATGGTCGATACTGAAAGCGCCGCCGACAGCGACGACCTCGAGGAGACGCTCGACTATCGGCGCCTCGCCGAAATCGTCGATGAGGTGGCCCACGGCCCGAGTCGGTTTCTGGTCGAGAAGCTCGCCGGTGACATCGTCGACGCCGCCATCGCCCGCTATCCCCAGGTCCAAGAAGCGACGGTACGGATCCGAAAGCACGCCACCGGCGTGGTCGGCGATCCCCAGTGGGTCGGCGTGGAGCTGACCCGGCGGCGCGACCAATAACGAGCGAGAAGCGCCATGTTTTACCAACAACAGGGCTTGCCCTTTTTCAAACTCGGGGGAATCCAGGTCTCAGTGGGGATGTGGTACCTGCTCGTCATGGGCATGCTCGTGCTGCTGTGGCCCACCTTGAGCCCGGCCATGGACTTCGCCGACGGAATTCTCATCGGCCTGGCCGTGACCGTCTCCCTTCTGGTCCACGAATTCGCTCACGCCCTGGTGGCAAAGCGCAAGAAATTGGGCCCGTCGATCATCCTCACCGCCTTCGGGGGCTATACCTTGACCGAAAGGGAGGCGCCCACCGACGGAGATGACGCAAAGATCGTCTTCGCCGGACCCATCGCCGGCATGGCCCTGGCAGGCGCGGTGGCCCTGCTCTTTATCTTCGCCCCTGCTTTTATTGCCTCTTCGCCGGTGACCCACCGCTTCTTCTACACCCTGTTGTGGTTCAGCCTCATCTGGAGCGTCGTCAACCTGGCGCTCCCCATCTGGCCGCTGGACGGAGGACGGCTCTTTCACCTGTTCTTGCGACGCATCAAGCCCGCGGATACGGCCCGTCGGTGGACCCTTCAGGCCAGCCTGGCCACCATGATCCCCGCCGGAATCCT
>SLJM01000130.1 GCA_007135085.1 Myxococcales bacterium | reverse complement strand
TCGTCGGTGGCCCTGACCCTCTACGACAACGAGGGCCACGTCGACGTCAATCACTCCCGTCTCATCGCCGGTCGCGCCAACCACGGCGCCAATGGCGACGCCGACGATGGCGCCGACGGGGCAACCGGCCAGCACGCTCTCAATGTTGACCAAGGCCACCTCGGTCGAGCCGGTGGCTCCAGAGCCTGTGCCTATAGCGCCAATACTTCCGGCGGAAACGGCGGAAACGGTGGCACAAACTCCAGCCGAAACGGCCACCCCGGCCAGAGCGGATCCGGTCTTCAGGGCGGAGGCGGTGGTCACGGCGGCTCTCAGGCATGCTCCACCTCCATTCCATCCTCCACCTATGGCGGCCACGGCCACAACGCGACCGGAGCCGGCGCTTCCGGCGCTGACGCGACGACGACGACGACGACCGCTGAGTTGGTGACTCCCACCACGGCTGCTCAGCTTGTCCTATACCGCGGCCAGGACGGCCCCGACGGGCAGCACGGCGCCTCCGGATCCAGCGGCGGCGGCGGTGGCGGAATGGGCTTTTTCCGGTTTAATCCTCCCATGGGCAGTTGTACCACCGTCGCCAGCACCTTTCCCGGCGGCGCCGGCGGCGGCTCCGGGGGCTGTGGCGGTCAGGGCGGCGGCGGCGGTCAGGCCGGCGGCGCCTCGGTGGGGATCCTTTCCCTGGCTGCATCGGTCTCGGTGGCGCACACTGAAATACGCACCGACGTCGGCGGCGACGGCGGCGACGGCTCTGACGGCGGCAGCGGCGGCGGCGGCGGCAGCGGCGGCAACCCCTATGCCGAAGGCGAAGGCGGCGGCGGTGGTAACGGCGCCCCCGGCGGCAGCGGCGGCGCCGGCGCCGGCGGCGAGGGCGGCCCCTCGGTGGGCATCCTCCACCAGGATACGGACCTCACCACCGACTCCGTCTCCTTCGACATCGGCCGCGCCGGCGTCGGCGGCCAGGGCGCCGGCAGCGCCCCCGACGGCCATGACAGCATCGAAGCCGAGATCCACGAATACGTGAACTGATCTCAGGTTGCGATCTTCTCCGCCGCTGCTTCCAGCTTTTGTTGCGGCTGCGCCACGCAGAATCGCAGCAGGTGGCGGCCCCTATCGGAGGCGAAGAAAGCCTCACCGGGAACGGCGGCGACGCCCACCTCTTCCAATAATTTCATGGCCGCCTCCCTGGAGTTATCGCACCCCAGCGACGATACGTCGGCCAGAATATAATAAGCCCCTTCCGGGACCATCGGGCTAAAGCCGCCCTGGCGCAGAGCGTCGCAGAAGAAGTCACGATTTCGTTTGTACTTCTCGCGCATCTCCTCGAAATAATCGTCGCCGATCACCTCCAGCGCTCGAGCCAGACCGTGCTGTAGAGGGGTGGGCGGGCAGATATAGAAGAGATCGTTGACCAATCCGATGGGCTCCATCAGGTGAGCCGGCCCGGCGGCATATCCGAGACGCCATCCGGTGATGGCAAAGGTCTTGGAAAATCCCGACATGGTCACGGTCCGCTCGAACATGCCATCCAGGGTGGCCAGGCTGATATGCTCGGCGCCATCGTAGACCATATATTCGTAGATCTCGTCGGTGACCGCTAAAAGATCGTGGTCCATACAGAAATCAGCCACTACTTGTAATTCATCGGCTCCGAAGACCTTACCCGACGGGTTGGCCGGCGTATTTACCAGCACAGCCCGGGTCTTGTCTGTTCGCAATGCTTCCAGTTGGTCCCTTGAAAAGGCCCACTCCGGCGCCTTCAGACTCAGCACTTTTGCCACACATCCGGCGACGCGAATGGCGTTGACGTGATAGCCGTAAAAGGGCTCAAAGACGATGATCTCATCGCCCTCGTTGAACAGCCCCTGCAGGGCGCAGGTAAAAGCCCCGGCAGATCCCACTGTATTGACGATCTCCGATTCGGGATCGACGTCGAGCTTATTATAACCCCTTAACTTATCGGCCACTGCATAGCGCAGGGGCTCGATGCCGTCGTAGCGGCTATAGGTGCTCAAATCCTCGTGCACCGCTTGCGCTGCCGCCTCCAAAATCTGCGGCGGCGACGGCAGGGGACAGACGCCCTGGCCCAGATTGATCCCGCCCATCCGTTTGCACTCTCGAGTCATAGCCCGAATCTGCGATTGTTGCAGAAACGAAACTCGATCGCTTCGAAAGTCTGGGGTGGGCTCAGTCATCTCTTACTCACTGAGGAAGGCCTGGAGTAAATCTACCGTGGCCCGTAGATCGTCCTTATGCAGGGTCTCCGTGACGGTGTGAATATAGCGAGTGGGGATACTCAGCGTGATGGCCTTGGCTCCCGAGCGCGCCCGCTGAAGAGCACCGGCGTCGGTGCCGCCCATGGGGAGCACCTCATATTGGTGAGGGATCTCTTTTGTCTCGGCGATGTCGATAAACGCATCGACCAGATCTTTGTGGCTCACCGTCGACGAATCGATGACCTTGATGGCAGCCCCTTTGCCGAGCTCCGTGATCTGATCCTCGCCGGACACCCCGGGCGTATCCACCGCAAGGGTGACGTCGATGGCGATGGCGATATCCGGATCCACCTCGTAGCCCGACGTCGTCGCCCCGCGAAGGCCCACCTCTTCCTGGACGGTAAAGACCACGTGGAGGTCGTAATCGATCTCTTTGCCTTTCAATGCTTCCAACAGGCGGATTCCCACCCAGCAGGCCGCCCGGTTGTCCATGCATTTGCCGGAGACCAGATCGCCCATCTCCACGAAGTCCTGAACCAGGGTCACCGGATCGCCGGGGCGCACCTTTTCGTTCAACTCCTCGACGCTCAGACCGGTGTCGACGAAAAATTCATGGATCTTGGGGATCTTCTTGCGCTCTTCGGCGCTGGCAATATGGACCGGTTTTCCGCCGGGATTGAGGTTGCCCACGATCACTTCACCGGAGCGGGTCTCGATTCGTACCCGCCGGGCGAAGAGATTTCGCGTATCGAAGCCGCCCAGATTGTGGATCTTCACAAATCCCTTCTCATCGACGCGACGCACATAAAAGGCGATCTCGTCCATATGACAGGCGATCATGACCCGTTCGGCATCTTCTGGCGAACCGCCGGGCTTTTTTCGGCAATACAGATTGCCCATCACGTCTGTGCGCACTTCGTCGGCCAGGCCTTTGACCTTTTCTTCAATAAAAGCCCGCACATGCTCTTCTCGGCCAGGCGCTCCCGACATCTCCGACAATTCTTTTAATAGGTCCATCTCGATCCTTTTTATCTGACATATACATCTCTTTGCTTTCTATCACGCCAAGAGTAATACAACGCTACTGCATTCACCGCAAAGGCAACGTGTGAAAATACACTTTACTTTCTGCCCCGTATTTTGCAGGATTTCGCCGATGATGATTGGATCGACCGCAGTTACTTAGGAGAGAGCATCATGGCCGCAGATCAACACGAGCACGATGGACCGATTCACCAGTCGACCTGGGTTCCAGGACTGACCGTGGCCATTTGCCTCGGCTTTGTGGCCATCATGGTCGCCATCCGGTTCTTCTTGGCCGCCGACCTGGGCTCGCCAATCTGAGTTCGGTCAGGTCCTCAGGCCGAGATCGATTGCTGAACCTCTTCCCACTCCATTTCAAAATCGAGTGAGACGTCGCCGCCCAATTCGCGGGCCAGGCGCTCGTCGAACTCTGCCATCTCCGCATCTTCCAGGCTCATCTCCTCTTCGTCCGACGAGAAGATGGTCTGGCCGAAGACGAGCTCCACCGTCGCACTGTCGCGGGCCTCATCGCCTGCCTTGCGCTGCTCCGCCACCTTCGGGAAGGTATAGTAGATATCGCCGTCGTCGGTGACCTCTACATCGGCCTCGAAGTCGCGCACGATCCTGTCGCCGGCCTTCGACGTATCCAGAATTTTTGCATCCACCGGCCGGGCCTGTCCCTGCTCGGTGGACAGATAGACCGCCTCCACCAGGCTTCGCCGCTCATTTTCAGCTTCGGCGCGCTTCTTATGTCGACGCCTCGCAAGTGCGCGCACACCGGGGATCGCAAAGAATATGGAGCTAAAGACCAGGGGAATCCAACCGAGCCCCACGGCCACCGCCGAAGTCAGGCTGACGGCGCTGCCCAATACCACGGCGCCCATGATCAGGTTGAACGTATTGAGCCAGGTGATGCGTCGATTGACCTTCTTCGTATTTTTGCCCGCCAGGGGAGCCACACTCACGGGGCGGTTCCAGATCGGCGCCGGCGCCCGACCGGACTCGGCGTCGGCCTCGGCGGTGACCCGCAGATCGTCGAAGCGATAGACCAACACTCCATCATCGGAGACGTCGATATCGCCGCGAAAGCGCACGGCGCTGGCCGTCAACGCCCGCTCGGCCTGCTCCAGACTCGCCCCCGTACGCGACGCCCAATCGGCAGCGGTCACTCGCCCCTTATTTTCCCGCACGAATCGAGCAAACGCCTTCTCTGCCGCCAGGGGATCGCTCTCCTGTTGAGGCCCGAAGACATAGCGAAAGACCTTTTTATAAAACGGCTCGTCGGGCTTTTCCTTCTTTCTCCGACCGAGCCTCCCCATCATCCCTCCCCGGCCACGGCTGCGCCCCATGGGCATACCTCGGCCGTACATTCCACCTCGGTGATAGCCCCGTCGGGGCATGCGTTGATGGCGCCTCGACGAGGAGTCGAAGAAGCTGATCCAGAACATGACCTCCAACACCCGCAAGATCAGGTAGAACGGCAGGAGCATCATCTCTCCGCCGGCGTCGGAATCCGACGACGTCGCCGCGGCGATCCCTGCAATGGCAAAGGCCAATAACAACACCACAAAGGCGATCGTATAGCCCACGAGCATGGCCATGATCCAGATCTTGAAGAAGAGCATGAACGCCTTCCATGACTTCTTCTTGAACTGGTGCCACCGCCGGCCGGGCTGATATCCCCTGGGCTTTAATTTTGGATCGAAGCGGTAGAGGAGATTTCCCTCGTCGTCTACATCGAGGTGGCTCCTATAGTGCTGCAGCATCTGGCGCAAAACCCGTTCGGTTTCGTCCAGATCGAGCCCCGTATCGGCGGCCACGTCCCCGGCCGTGGCCACTCCGTCTCGGCGACGGAGGCTCTTGAGGATTCGATCCTCATATTGAAAATCAGTCAGGCCTTTCCCCATGGATAAAATCGACTTCTCGTAAAAAGGAAGGGATCAGCGGGCGAGTAGACGTCGAGCTAAGATACAACGGTCAAAGGTCGTCGAAACTTCCGTGTCGTCCAGCGCCGGCGGCAAATCGAGCAGCCCCGGCGCGGGCCTCTTCAACTACCTCCAGGCCCTGCTCGAATTCCAAGGCCATAGCACGTTCCTCGCTCAAGCCCCACTGTTCATAGGTCGAACGGCGATCGCTTCGCAGACAGGCCTGTGGAAATTGAGCGATCTCTCTGGCCAACTCTCGGGCTCTCTCTTTAGCCTGGCCAACGGGCACGACCCGATTGCACAGACCGATCGCCAACGCCTCCTGTGCGTCCACGGGGCGGCCAGTTAAGATCATATCCATGGCTCGGCCCATGCCAATAGTCCGGGGCAACCGAACCGTCCCTCCATCGATGAGGGGAACACCCCAGCGACGGCAAAACACACCGAAGATCGCGTCCTCCTCGGCCACCCGCAGATCGCACCACAGTGCCAGCTCCAGCCCGCCGGCCACGGCGTGGCCGCTGACGGCGGCGATCACCGGCTTGGACAGCTCCATTCGCGACGGCCCCATGGGCCCGTCGCCGTCGGCCTCCAACCGATTGCCCCGCCCTTCGGCAAATGCCTTTAAGTCTGCGCCAGCGCAAAACGTGCCGCCCGCCCCCCACAACACGGCCACCCGCGCCACTTCGTCGGCCTCAAAAGCCCGAAACGCATCGGCCAATTGCTGAGCACACTCTCCATCGACGGCGTTCTTAACCTCCGGCCTATCCAAAACGACCGTCCAAACCACCCCGTCTCTCTCAACCCTCACACTCATATCTCACTCACCAAACCAATCTCCTCCGTACCCTCAATTCCCTCTTCGCGCCCTTAATTTCCTCTTCGCGCCCTTAATTTCCTCTCCGCGCCCTCAATTCCCTCTTCGCGCCCTTAATTTCCTCTTCGCGCCCTTAATTTCCTCTCCGCGCCCTTAATTTCCTCTCCGCGCCCTTAATTTCCTCTCCGCGCCCTTAATTTCCTCTCCGCGCCCTTAATTTCCTCTCC
>SLJM01000440.1 GCA_007135085.1 Myxococcales bacterium | reverse complement strand
TCGCGGGCCGCCAGCTTTCGCCACTGGCTGGTCGGTTCTTTGAACGACTGAAGGGCCACGAAATTGACAGAGTTCGATTTTTTTCGGCCATGAGAGATGGCGATATTTCGCGCTACCCGATAGACCCATCCGCCGAAACTATTGGGGTCGGAGACCTTATCCAGCGATCGGTGCAATTCGACGAATACATCCTGGACCACATCTTCAACTTCCGGACCGGGACCGATATATCGCCCCACCGTGCGCGTGACCTGGTCGAGGTAGCGCTCGTAGAGCTTGCGAAAGGCCTGCACGTCCCCGTCGGCTGCCGCCTGTATTAGTTTGGGCTCGTCATTCATGGAGTCAAAACCTCAGCTCCAGTCCCAATAAGAGATCGACCTCAAGACGACCGAGGTCCATCAGGACTCGCTGGTCGTCGCGGATGGTGCGCTCCGTCAGGCTCGTGGCCACCGTGGCTTCCAGCCCCACCGCCAGGTGTTGGGTGAGGAAATAATTGCCCCTCGCGG
This sequence comes from Myxococcales bacterium, assembly GCA_007135085.1. Taxonomy (GTDB): domain Bacteria; phylum Myxococcota_A; class Bradymonadia; order Bradymonadales; family Bradymonadaceae; genus SLJM01. The sequence continues at coordinate 5,699 of SLJM01000440.1, read as the reverse complement.
TGGCGACTACCGACCAGGGGGTGAGCGCCTGCTGAACCGGGTGCTCAGACTCGTCGGGGGTCACCCTTGGCTGAGGAGGAGCGGCTCGGTCCGGGTCATCCTGCCGGAAGGAGTCGTCGACGGCCGCGTCGGAATGATTCTGTTGTTGGAAATCCTCACTGGCACCTTCAGACTCAGGCTGTCCCTGAGCGTTGTTGTTGGGCTGAGTAGTGTCCTCCTGGGGAGACGACAATTCGAAGGCGGAGATCGTTGAGACGGTCCTTCGAATGCCTCCCCCGGCGGCGAAGCCCCAACGCCTCGAAATTTGCCGCGAATAGGTGGTCAGCAGGTCCAACGACCAGGCATGATAACCATATTGCATTCCCCCGGACTCCCAGGTGGTTGAGCCAATCGGTAAACGGCCGGCCAGTCCAAAGGAGACGTTCGACCAGGGCTGCCAGTTCAACTGAGTACGTACCATCATCAGGTTTATATCGGCCGATGGCAGCCACATCGCGCCCCCCACGGCTTCGACGGAGAAGTTGCGAACCCAGGAGGTTTGAGCGGGGGCGGGCCCTTCGTCGATGGTGGGTGTGGAGGGATTGGACTCAGCGGCGGACTCAGCAGGGAGAGAGGCCAGCGAGAGGGTGCGTAGCTGATCTTCTGGTGGTTCGTCGGAGACCGGCGATTCACCATTTAGAGATACCTCTTCCGTTTCTGCGTCGGCCTCTGCTTCATCATCAATCACTGCTTCTTGTGTTGCTGCATGTGGCTCTTGTTCGACGGGATATTCCAATGGATGGGCGCTCGGGGAACGATCGATTCCGTCGATGATCCAGGCCATCCGGGTGGCGATGGATACGATCTCCAATTCATCGGCATCTTCGGTGAGCACGAAAGATGCAGATTTATCTGCTCTCTGGAGGCGAATTTCACAGGAGTTGCCTTCTCCTCTTTCCAGGGTCAGCTCCCAGGCTTCCTCTTCTTTGGCATCCGTCGATGAAGAGAGCAGCTGAGCAGAACTGCGCAGGTTCAATTCCCTGATGATTCGTGAGCTGAAATCTGCGGTGCAAGGCATTTGAGGATCGTCGACCACCACGTCGGGCACCGCTTCTGCGCTGGCGGAATTGTGCCAAAATAATCCGCTGCAAAGCATGGTGACAAAACTCATGAACATGGCGGGGCGCCTGACTTGGATTATGAGATCCATATTTCCATCGTCGGAGACGCCTCAGCGACGCCTCACATTATAGTACTCGTTCATGCCGCACGTATTTGTGCAAAGTTGTTCAAGATTCTTTGGAAATGTCGCTGCAAGTGAGCCTATCTCATTTCGAATAAATGCACAAAAACCACCGGCAGCCGCGAGTACTACCAGTGGATAACGATGGAAGTCCCTGTGAGGAGTGCTTCATCGGCGTCTGGCAAGCCTGACGTCGTCAATTGACAAAGCCGCCAAGACAGAAATGGAGATCAAAGAACGCCATGAAACGAGATGAAGAAGAAGTCAAAATAAACCGCCGCCAAAATAGGCGAGTGTCCGTGACGGCGGGAGTGACGATGTCGTCGGATTCCAATATTTTCGTCGGGTTGACCGACGATATCAGCGCAGGCGGGGTCTTCGTCGCCACCTATGACGTGCTGCCACTGGGAAGAAAGATCGAATTAGAGGTTCGCCTTCCCGGTCAAGAAGAGCCGATTTGTGCACAGGCCGAGGTTCGCTGGCACCGTTCGGTTGCAGATCCTCAGGCCGGTGAATTAGTGGGGTTCGGCGCCAGGTTTTTCGATATTTCCGAGGCAGACCAGGCGCGGCTACGAGATTTTATACGCCGTCGGGACCCCTTATTTCATCCGGAATGAGACGATCGACTTCTCCGTGGTGGGTGGTGCGCCTTAAGTCAGCGACCCGGTGTGAATTCGACTGGAGGCAAACTCTGAGAAAGAAAATGCACAAAAATCCTGAGCCCTGACGAGTACAGAGCTGAAGTGCCCAATATGAGGTGACACTGAAAAGAAACCTCACCTTCTTAGCAGGAGATACTAATGACTCGTTTCATTTATCGCGCCTTAATCTGCTTATCGCTGGTGGTGTTTTTCACTGCCTGTGCTGAAGAGCTCACCGGTCCTGAGCCACAGATGGGCGGTAGTTCTGGTGAGCCTGGCGATCCCGATGACCTGGTCACGGATCCCGGATTTGCATGTAACGAAGATCCGGGAACGTGGATCACGTTGACCGGCGAAGATTTCAGTCCCCTGGTCTTCGACGCTATTGCCACGGAGTCGGACCACGACGTGGAGCTTCCCACGGTGAGGCTGACGCTGCGCACCGATCCCACCGGTGGAAGCACGGACGAGTCATTCTCAATAGAGCTCTCCAGCATCCCCGGTGCGGAAGACGGCCAGATTCGATGGATCGATGGCCAGACACTTCAGTTCCGAATCAGCGACGACCTGGAACTGCCCCCCGGGGTCTACGACGTGCAGGTGATCAATCCCAACGGCGAATCGGTGATCGAAACCGAGGCCTTTGGCATTTTGCCCCGGCCGTCATTGAACGAAGCGATTCCCGAGCGCACCTGTGTGGCCCAGGGCGAGCGAGAGGTCGTCCTTTTGGGCGATGATATTCTTATTTTGGACGACCACTACGCTACCATCGAGGTCGGCGGTCAATCGGTAGAGGTCGTCGATATCGCCGATTGTCAGGACCTACACGCCGTCTTCGGAGGACACCAACTCTGTCGAGAAGCGACGGTCGTCGTCGATGAAGGGGCGTTTGAACCGGGCACCTATCCTGTGACGGTTGAGAATTTCGATCCCGCCGGCTGTGCCAGCGATCCCGATGCCGACGGAGTGACGCTGACCATCGTGCCGCCGCCGACGGTGACCGCCGTGGCGCCGCGGGCGTTTTGCTCCAGCGACGATTCGGTCATCATCGACATCGATGGCGAGGACTTCTTCGAGGTCGACGGTGAAGCGCCTACGGTGGCCATCGGTGAGTCGACTTATGTGGCCAGCGGGGTGGATTGCGCCGACGTGGAAGGCGAAGAAGGCGTGCGCAGTTGCGAGGCTCTGGAGGTCGAAATCGATCCCTCCGACCTGGCGGGTGTGACCACCTTGACCGTCATCAACCCGGAGCCCATCGGCTGCGAGAGCGCCGACTCCGAGGAGTTCTATGCGGTCCCGGAAGTGCAGATCTCCGAGGCCGATCCCGACGGCTTTTGCGAAGACGCCTCCTTTGACGGCGAGGTCACCCTCTATGGTCCCTTTGTCTACGATACGGCAGGCGACCTGCCGGTGGTCACAGTGGACGGCACGGAGGTGGCCATCGACCAGCTCTTTGGCTGCGAAGTGGTCATCGACGGGTTGACCGTCGAGTCCTGCGAGGGGCTGGATATTACGGTCCCCGTTGAATTGGCGGAGGAAGATTTCTCGATTACGGTCAGCACCTCCGATCCCCTGGCATGTGGCGAAGATACGGTGGTGCTCGAGCGCACCAGTCCGCCCACCATTGACGCCGTCATTCCCGGCCGGGTCTGCGCTGACGGGGGAACCACCCTGGAGGTGCTGGGCTCCAATATCCATGAAAACGCCGAATTTACCCTCGACGGCCAGCCGGCCACCAGCGCCACCGTGGCCGCCGATGGTTCGAGCGCCACTGTGACCTTTAACGATCCCCTGGTGGGGACGCTGGCCACTTTCGAGGTGATCAATCCCGGCGATTGCGGCTCGGCCTACTCCGAAGAACTTCGCATCACGGACGGGCCACTTCCGGTCTTCGTCGACCCCCCGGTGGTCTACGACGATATGAATACGCAAGTCACCATCTACGCCGCCGGTCTCTACGGAGGCACCGTCGACGAAGTGGAGCTGATTCATCCCGACGGCACGACGACCGTGTTAGACCACAGTTATGATGCGAGTCGTCCGGCGGTCATCCAGGCCACCATTCCGGCAGGCACCCTGGCCTCAGTCGACGAGGGCGACCTCAATGAGGACGGCACAGCCGACTTCGGCATTCGTCTGACCGACCAGGAGATCACCTGCAGCAACGAGGCCCACGATCTGGTGACCATCACCTCCGAATTGAGCCTGGCCCTCTCTGATATCAATCCTCCCTTCGGAGCTCAGGACCAGTCGACGGGAGTGACGATTTCCGCTGTGGACGCCGCCGATCTGGAGGCCGATGAGGTCCAGATGGAGGCGACCCCGCGGGCCTATCTCAACCCGGTCAGCGGTGACGCAGATTCGTTGGCCCGCGAGATCAGGGCGATTCAATTCATCAGCCCCACCGAGATCAACGGCATCGTGCCCTCGGGGCTGACCGTTGGGTTCTACGACGTCATCGTCGTCAACCCCGACGGCCAGGTGGGAACACTAGAGGGGGCCTTCCAGGTCACCGAGGAGCGGCCGCCGCTCATCGACTCCGTCAGCCCCGGCTCCTGGACTACCGGCGAAGCAGCGCTGGGTGTCGATATCGAGGGTCAGAACTTCCGTGACCTGCCAGGAGATCCAACGGTAGAGGTCTTCTGTCGTCCGTCGGGCTCCACCGAGACCGATGAGTCCCAGCTCCATCAGCCGGCGTCCATCACGATCGTAAATGTGACCGACACATTGGTTGAGACCTCGGTCAATACCGATGGATTGGGACACCTCGACGTCTGTTATATGCGGTTGACCAACGCCGACGGTACCTACGCCGAATACTCGCCGATTACGGTCACCAACCCGGCCGGCAATTTCGTGGAGTTCCAGGCGGGAGCCGACTTTGACACTGCCCGACGGGGACTGACGCTGTTGTCTGGCGTGCCCTCGCGAGCAGCGCGATACCTCTATGTGCTCGGTGGCGATGACGGGGCGCTGTCCGGTGTTCATAGCTCCGGTGAATTCGCCCGTGTCAACCGCTTCGGCGAACCGCTGCAGTGGGATTACCTGCCCTATGATCTGCCCGCGGGCCGTACGCTGGCCAACGGGGTGCGCATCGACGACTTCCTCTACCTGGTCGGTGGCCACGACGGCGCGGAAGTGAGCGACGAAGTGCTCCGCGCCCAGGTGCTCGATCCGCTGGACGCGCCGGAAATTGTCGCCCTCGACATTGAGGTCGAGCAATTCCTGGAAGGAGATGGCCAAGTTTCGGGCGGGCTGGACGCCGGCACCTATTATTACCGAGTCTCGGCGGTTTACTCATCTAACGATCCGGCTAACCCCGGCGGCGAGTCGCTGGCCTCCGAACCTCAGCCGGTGAGCCTTCCCATGGACGGTGTGGAGTTGACCATCTCCTGGACCCCGCCGGAGCAAATCAACCACGACATCGCCTATTACCGGGTCTATCGAAGCATCGCCGCCGATGACCCTTACGGCGACGAGTCGCTCATCTACGAAACCACCGACGCCAGCGAGACCTCCTTTGCCGACGACGGTTCGATTGCGCCCGTGGCCGGAGATAATCCGCTGCGTATTGGATCGCTGGGGATGTGGCATTCAGTGGCCACCCTCAACGCGGGGCGGATGGTCGCGGGAATCACGTCGGCTCAAAACCCTGCCGACGCCAGCGAGCACTTCATCTACGCCGTCGGCGGAGAAGACGATGCCGGTGAGTTCCGCGCAGACTACGAATTCGTCTCCGTCTCCGTCGCCGGGCCCAGAGACCAGGCGGTCTCCGATGCAGTGATCGGGCAATTTGAGGAGGAGGATATGCTCCTGCCCTCGCCACGTGGGGAGTT
>SLJM01000163.1 GCA_007135085.1 Myxococcales bacterium | reverse complement strand
GGATCGACGTCGAAGGAAAAAAAACTCAAAAAAAATGCCCGGCCCCCACCTGAGGGGACCGGGCAAAAATACGCTCAAAAGCGTGGGGAGGCTCAGGCCTCGGCTTCCGTATCGTATTTGATATATTTGGGCAGCACTCGAACCTTTTTGTGCTCCTGCACCTCGAGCTCTACCGTATCTTCGATGGGCACCATCTGCTTTGAGACAAAGCACATGATCTTTTCGCCGCTATATTGCTTCTTCTCTTCTTCGGGCTGTGCTTCTTCTTCGGTGCCCTGCTCTTCTTGCTTTTCTTCGTCGGCCATCTTCTCTCCTTACGGTACACTTCGTGGCTAATTGATTCCCCGATGAGGACGGCATGGGCTATCAGAGGCCCAGGCGATTCGTCAACCTCGGGATGCAATCAGCGCACCGGGTCATAGGGGTTAAAGTATTCAGCGTTATTATATTCCGGCGCTCCGCCGTCGTCGCCGCCGACCAGGATGATGCGGCCGTTGGAGACCGGAGCTGCTGCAAATCCTCCGCGGGCCTGGTACATTTCGCCCTGGCTTGGCACCGAACCAAGGGGTGGGATGCTGTCCCGGTTGACGGTCAGCCGCTCGGCCTGAGTGACGATATTTCGGCTCGGGTCGTATCCGCCGACGACCATAATATCTCCTGACTGGGGCAATCGATAGGCATAGGCGTCGCCCCGCGCCTGACCGATGGACCAGCTGCTACCGGTAAGTAATGTGGAGCCGCCGAGAGGATTGCCCAATTCGAAATTGCCGGTCGCCCCGGTGGACAGACTGGTAAACCCACCGATGATGGCCACCATATTGTTGTTATTGGGGCCCAGGGGAACTGCCGAGGCTCCATAGCGCTCGCGATTGAGCGCCGGCCCCGGCTGAGCGGTCGTGCCGCTGACCGTATCGGTAGAACCGAGTACGGAGCTGCCATCGTGTCCGCCGATGAGCCATACGGTCGCTCCGTCATGGAGGAGCACCGCCGTGTGACCCACCCGGGCGTCGCTCATGGTGATGCCCCCCTGGGACGTATTCTGCGACGGATCGAGAATCTCCACCGTATTGCGCACCTCGCTGCTGGAATTTCCGATCCCTCCGGCGACGACGACCGTGCCGTCTTCCCGCCGGGTGGCCGTATGCATGGCCCGCCCCGTATCGAGCTCCAGGGTCGGTACCGACCGTACTCTGGAGCCCGGCGATGCGTTGAGATCGATAAGCTCTACCGAGCGGGTAGCCCGGAAGGCCTCGCCGACCTGCCGGTAGCCGCCGACGACGAGGAAGCGGTCTCCGCCCAGGGGCGTCACCGTATGGAAGGCCCGCCCTTCTTCGAGTCGATCCTGGCCGGCCACACCGGCGTCGAGAGCATCCCGCTTGCCGGCGAGTTCGGTGAAGTAACCGCTGGCCGGGTCAAAGAGCTGGATATCGCTAAAGACTTCGGTAATCGAGGGGTGTTTTGCCGTCTCATAGGCTCCGCTGACCCGGGCACCACCGACGACCAGGATCTCTCCCGACGAGGTGGGATACGCCGTATGGCCTACCCGGCCCAGGGCCGAGGAATCGAGCTGACGCCCGTCAAAGGTGCTCTGAACCAATGTATCCTGCCCGCTGATGCGCAGCACCGATCCCACGGGAGCGAAGGCGTCGACGGCGGAGATCATGACCCGAAACCCACGATGGGTGCTGCTGTCACCGTCAAAATCAAAGACCGGCGTCGCTCCCGATGCCACGGCGCCGTTGACTCCGTGGACCTCAAAGTCCATGCGCAGCCCGTCGCCACCCTGGAGTTCGGCCAGAGAGGCTCCTCGATCGGCGATGGGCACCGTCTGTTCTTCAATGACCTGACCGGTGGCCGGCTCGGTGACGCGAACCCGCATCTCCTGGGCCCCCGGAAAGTCGGGAAGCCCCTCGACGAACCTGCCCGCTTCGGAGCCATCATCTACCCAGCCGAAGATATCGACCGACACATTGGCCCGATCGTCTCCGCAGGCCACCAGGGAGGTCGACAATATCAATGCCGCTGCGGTGACGGCGAAAGTTTTTCTCGTTGCGTACTTCACCACTGCACCTCTGCTTCAAAGCCGACACCGTCGCCGGAACTTCGTGCGATCAAAACGATAGTGGTCACGATGATCCCCGTACCGAGCGCAGCGGCGCCGCCCCATCCCAGATAGCGCATCATATCGCTGCGGTCGGCGCCCGGTTCGTCGGGAAACGGCTCACTCGCGCCCGGAGAGTCTCCAGGTCTTGGAACCGGCAATTCCTCGGTGGGTCGCTCGTCGGCGGCGGCCACCACGTCCCGCTCTTCATCGACGGAGACCTCGTCGACATCTGGATCTTCTTCCGGCTCCTCGACGGCGACGACCTCCTCTTCGCCGACCAGGTCGACGTATTCTACGGCCCTATTTTCGGGCATGAAGATCACCGACGCCGCATAGATATCGGAGAGTTCATTGGAGCGAGAGCGCACATTCGACAACTCCTGATTGAAGAGCACATCCTCGCCCTGCACCAGCAGCGAATCTTCGACGCGGTAAATAAATGGGGTCAGCGCGTAATTTCGACCATCCCTCTGGGCCAGGGACCAGGCGACAAAATCAGCCCCCGTTTGATTGGCCATCTCCTGGAGATAGGGTTCCAACTCCTCACCGAACCGTCCGGACTGGATGGTCTCTCGAAGGTCGACGTAATAGGAGGGCATGCCCGCAAGTTCGTCTTCCTGTTCTTCGCGGTGAACCAATTCGACGGTCTCCGTTTGCTCCTGGCCACGGGCGCGGACTCGAATCTTCCCCGCCCAGCGCCAGTCACCGCGGCGAACGACCAGATAATGCTCACCGAAGCCAATCTCCTCGGTGGTCAGTGGCGTCTCGCCAAGGATCTCGCCATTGAGATAGACCTGGGCCCCTTCGTGATCGGATTCGATATGGACGATGCCCGTGCCCGCTGTCTCGATACGCTCCAACTCGGATTCAAAGAGCTCCACCAATTGTTCGGGATAGCTGTCGCGATCCAGGCTGGCGTCGGGGTTGAGCTGGGCATATTTCTGAATCGCCTGGCGGGCGTCGAGATCGTAGCCGGCCTCGTAATAGGCGATGGCCAGGTTGGCCAGTGCATCTGTGAGAATTCCGAAATTATGGAGATCCGCAATATTGGCCTCCAGCGTCTCTACTGCCGGATGGAGAGCTTCCATAGCGCGCTGGTAATGGCCGGCGTTCACCAGGCCGATACCCGACGTATATTGCTGCTCCGCCTCTGCTATCAGAGCGGCCGGGGTGCGCTCACCACTGCCGTGAATCTCCTCGAAGGTGGGCAAAAAGTCGACACCGCTCAGAGACTCCAGACGTTCCCGAGTGGAGCTATTGATCCGCTCCGTGACGATTTCGCTCAATTCGCCACGCACGCTGTCCACGGGAAGGACGAAGAGCTTCGGCGTCGGCCTGGCAGGCTCGGCCTCTTCCTCATCTTGCTCTTCTCCGTCGGCGAGCTCCTCTTCCGACGCCTCGTCGCTCCCCTCTTCGGCCCACACCGGGCCGGCGAAGCATAGGGCGGCCATCAAACAGACCAACCCCACACCCTGTGAGAGTTTTTCAAAATCCTTCATCTCTGCTCCCTGTTTCGGCGGGGTCATATCACCCCGAATTCCCACTGTCGCCTCGACTATACCTGAATCAAATTCGCGAAGCCCACCAAAAGTCAGCGCCATTTCATTCGTTCAGGTCTGGTTCTAAGCGACCGCAAAGTGGTAGCATTAATAAGAAAGAATGGTCAACCGCGTCGCCTGCCGGGCTCGCCGATGGCCTCGCTGACGAAAGTTCCTTCACCTTCTGCGGGTTGCCCACTATTAAGGATGTCGAACTTCGTCCAAATTCGGCACATCTCCGGCCTTGATTAACGCCTTTGATTCAGGAGTAAGTATGTCAGATGGGAGAGATTTCGACGTATCTAAGGATGGCTCCCAGGTACGCATGCACCGCCGTCAATCAGAGAGGGTCGCCGTGGAGTTGGGGGTGACCATGACGTCGGAGTCCAATTTTTATGTTGGTTTTGCGGGAAATATTAGTGAAGGGGGCCTTTTTATAGCCACCCACCAGATGGTTCCCGTGGGCCGCGAGATCGACCTCCGATTCCAACTCCCCGGAGTTGACGAGCCCGTCGACGTCAAAGCCGGGGTCCGCTGGCAGCGCACCGCCGTGGACTACGACGACGGCATTTTACCCGGCTTCGGCGTCGAATTTCTCGATCTCGACGACCAGACTCGGCAACGCATCGAAGATTTTATCGCCGATCGAGAGCCCATCTTTCATCCCGAATGACCTCTTAGCAATAAGAGCAGCCTTTTTAGCGACCCCCTTATGCGCCTTGGTATTGCCACCAAAGTATTCGTCGCCTTCGCGGGGGTGACCTTGATCTTTTCCATGGTGCTCATGTTCGGGGTCTACCGAACACAGATGCACCACGGCCAGCTGCGGGCGCTCAATCATCGAATCGTCCCGCTGTCGCTGCAGTTGAGCGATATTCAAAACGATCTGAAGAGCTTTCACGTCGTGCTCAACGAGACCGATCTGGCCGTGCTGCGCCGGACTCTGCAGTTGACGCGGCTGCTCAACACCCTCCCCGACGCCATGGACGAGCAGCTCGAGTCGGCGGCCCAGACCGCGGATCTGAGCGATCTCGACGACCTGCCCGCCGTGGAGGTCGAGGCCTTCGCCGAGCTTCGCAGCTCGCTGATGGAGCTGTCCGAACGAGGCGGTGATTTTTCTCGTCAGACCGTCGAATTCGCCGACCTCGTGCTCGCCGACGATGATCCGAGCCGCCTCGACGCTCGCCAGATCGACGCCATGCAGGAAGAGCTTCGCGACGAGGCGCGGCAATTGGATATGCTCCTGACCTCGGTGCGGGCCGAACTTAAGTCGGCCACCGACGAGGCTCTGGTGCGCGCCGACGAGACCGAGCGCACCAGCGTCTACGGCCTGGGCGTGTTGAGCGTCGTCGCCCTGCTCATCTCCCTGTTGCTCATGTGGGTGGTGCTCGTCACCCTTCGGCCCCTGACCGACCTGACCCAGGCGGCAAAACGCATCGGCGAGGGCGATTATCGCCCCCTTTCGATTCCCGAAAAACGCCTGGCCGGCGACGACGAGATCACCTTATTGGCCCGCGAATTCAACGCCATGGCCCAGCGCCTGGCCCAGCGCGACGCCAGGCTCCACGAACAACACGCCGCTCTGCTCAAATCGGAGCGCCTGGCCACCATCGGCCGCATGACCAGCCTGATCACTCACGAATTGCGAAACCCCCTGTCGAGCATCAACCTCAACGCCGAGATGCTCATGGACGCCCTCCACGAGCGGGGAATCGATCCCACCGACCCGGAGGTCATGCCCCTGCTGGAGACCATTATCGAAGAGGTCGATCACCTGCGCGATATCACCGAGGAATACCTGGTCTACGCCCGCCTACCCTCTCCGAAGCTGGAGCGTGAGAACCTGGGAGATATCGTCCAGGGACTGCTCGATTTTCATGTCTGGGAGTTCAACAAAGACGATATCGACGTCACTTTGAAGGTCGTCGACGGGCCGGTGGAGATCTTGGCCGACGCCAATCAACTGCGCCAGGCCCTGCTCAATATCTTGAAAAACGCCATCGACGCCACCGATCGGGGCGGCAAAGTGGAGGTGCTGGTCGAGCGACGTGGAGAGCGCGGCGCCGTGATCGTTCGTGACACCGGCGCCGGGATGGACGGCGAGACCCAGCAGCGCCTCTTCGAGCCCTTCTTTACGACCAAGAGCAGCGGCACCGGCTTAGGCCTGCCCATGACTCAACAGATCGTGGAGCAACACCACGGCGAGCTCACCGTGGAGTCCACCCCTGACGAGGGCTCGACATTCGTATTCCTCCTGCCGCTGGCCGACGGCACCCCACCGGTTAGGGCCGCCGGTCAGGACGCCGGGACCGCCGAGGGCGCCTCCACTGCTTGAATCATCTTGGCCAACCTCTCCAGGCCCTGCTCCAACTCGTCGGCTGCGGGCCCGAAGCTAAAGCGCACATATTCGCTGAAGCGACTGTATTTCGTAGCCCGTCGACGACCTGGATTGACGTCGAAGAATTCGCCGGGCACGCAGATGACCTTTTGCTTGAGCGCTTCCTGGAAGAAGTCCATCCCGTCCCGAAGGGGCTCGGGGAGCTTCGACAGGTCGCCCCAGATAT
>SLJM01000100.1 GCA_007135085.1 Myxococcales bacterium | reverse complement strand
TGAGGTTGATATCCTCGTGCTCGGCGGCGCGCATCACGCCGGGCTCGTCGAAGCCGTCGCAGACCGGATAGTTGATGACCCGGATGATGGAGTTGCCGTCTTTGATCATATTCGGCAGGAAATCCTCGTCCTGGTCGAGATAGATGGAGATGGCCTTGAGCATGGTCTGCGCCGAGGCTTCCATCTGCTTGTAGAGTTTTTGCGCCGTCTCGGCCAGATCGGGCACTTCCTCGGGCCATACATTGGCGGGGATTCGATCGTAGAGGGGATGGTCCTCGGGAAGATCGCGGCCCAGGTGCCAGAATTCTTTGAGGTCTGCCTTTTCACTGTCTTTGGCGTGTTCCACGCCGAAGGAGGTGAAGCCGCGCTGACGACCGGTCTCGGGGAATTCGTATTGCTTCTTCGTCTCCTGATCGAGAGCGAAAAATTCCTTGAAGACGTCGTAGGTCTTGTGAAGCAGGTCGGTGTCGACGCCGTGTCCCTCGACGGCGACGAAGCCGAGGTCTTTGAGGGCGTCACCGATGGTCTTGACGAATGCCTTCTTCGACTCTTCGTCACCCTCGGTATAATCGCGCAAGTCCACTACTGGTATGGTCTGTTCCTTCGACATGGCTATGTACTCCTCAATGCATAACGCGGGGGCCGGTTAACCCCGATACACCGCGGCAATTACTGGCTCGCCGGATGCTTAGAGATGGTCGGGGCTGTACTCGGGACGATCAGATAACAGAAATGGAGCGCGACGCAAAGTAGCGCGCTTGACGCGCGCTGGGGTGGAGGGCGCTTGCGCGCCCGGGGTGGAGCGCCTTTGGCGCGGGATGGAGCGTGCTACGCTTCGCTAAGGCACGCGGGGTGGAGCGGCTGGACTGCGCCGCGGGGGAACGGCGCGCTGCGGTGGGGGCGAGGGTTCGTGGCGTTGAGATTTGAGGGGGAATTCGATATCACGAAATATCTCGGTCATTGGGAACCGTTGTTACCGCGCCAGTAGTTCAGGCGCTCCACCCCCGGGCCCAGAAGGGCCCTCCAACCCGAGCCCGAAGGGCTCCCCACCCCGGGCGCGTAAGCGCCCTCCACCCCCGCGCTCGAGCGAAGCGGAGAGCGCGCCGCGGAGAGTGCATCATGTGTTCTATTTTGGGAATTCTCGAATTGAAGGTCGACGCCGACGAATTGCGCGGTGACGCGCTTAGATTGTCGGCATTGCAACGCCATCGCGGGCCCGATTGGTCCGGGATTTATTGCGGTGATAACGCCATCCTGGCCCACGAGCGATTGTCGATTGTGGGTATCGAAAATGGCGCGCAGCCCCTGTACTCCGCCGACGGAGTGCATGTGTTGGCCGTCAATGGCGAGATCTACAATCACCGGGAATTGGCGGCCCAGTTGGAGGGGGATTACGAATTTCAGACCTCGTCTGATTGCGAGATTATCCTGGCCCTCTACGCCGAGCATGGCCCGGAGTTTTTGGATATGCTGCGTGGGATGTTCGCCTTTGTCTTATATGACGAGGAGCGCGACGCCTATCTGGTGGCCCGCGATCATATGGGGATCATTCCCCTGTACACGGGGCGAGACGAGAAGGGGAATTTGTATTTCGCCTCGGAGATGAAGGCCCTGGTGTCGGTATGCCGCGACGTGGAGCTCTTTCCCCCCGGCCATTATCTGTGGAGCGAAGACGAGGGCGAAGAGCCCGTGCGCTATTGGACGCGAGACTGGCGCTCCTACGACAACGTCAAGGACAACCCGGCGCGCCCCGAAGATGTGCGGGCGGCCCTGGAGGAGTCGGTGCACAGCCATCTGATGAGCGACGTCCCCTACGGGGTGTTGATCTCGGGCGGGCTCGACTCGTCGATCGTGGCCGCCATCGCCGCCAAATACGCGGAGCGCCGCATCGAGGAGGACGATCAGGAGCGCGCCTGGTGGCCTCGCCTCCACTCCTTTGCCATCGGCCTGGAGGGCTCGCCAGATCTGGCGGCGGCCCGAGAAGTGGCGGACCATATCGATACGGTGCACCACGAATTTACATTCACCATCCAGGAGGGCCTCGACGCCCTGCGGGACGTGATCTACCACATCGAGACCTACGACGTGACGAGCATCCGGGCGTCGACGCCGATGTATCTGATGGCGCGAATGATCCGGGCCATGGGCATCAAGATGGTCTTGAGCGGCGAGGGGGCCGACGAGATCTTTGCCGGCTATTTGTATTTTCACAAAGCGCCGAACGCCGAAGAATTGCACGAAGAGACGGTGCGAAAGCTCGACACTCTGCATCTCTATGATTGCCTTCGCGCCAATAAGTCGATGGCCGCCTGGGGCGTCGAAGCGCGGGTGCCATTTTTGGACAAAAAATTCATGGACGTAGCCATGTCTATCAACCCGGAAGCCAAGCTCCCCTACAACGGCGGCATCGAAAAGAAGATCTTGCGCGACGCCTTCGCCGACATGCTCCCGGAGAGCATCATCAAGCGCCAGAAGGAGCAATTCTCCGACGGCGTGGGCTACTCCTGGATCGACACCCTGAAGGATTACGCCAAGACTCAGGTCAGCAAATCGGACCTGGAAAACGCCAAATACCGCTTCCCCTACAATACGCCCACCACCTACGAGGGCTATCTCTACCGCTCCATCTTCGAGGAGCATTTTTCGAGCGACTCCGCCATCGCCACCGTCCCCGGCGGCAAGTCCGTGGCCTGCAGCACGCCTACGGCCATTGCCTGGGACGAGGCGTTCGAGAAGATGGCCGACCCGTCGGGTCGGGCCGTGACGGTGCACGACGACGCGTATTAGCACTCTCCGCTTCGCTCGAGTGCTGGGGTGGAGGGCGCTTGCGCGCCCGGGGTGGAGCGCCTTCGGCGCGGGATGGAGGGGCCTATGGCCCCGGGGTGGAGCGGCTGGACTGCGCCGCGGGGTTAACGGCGCGCTCAGCGTCGTGGTGGTCGGTGGCGGATCACTGCAAATTACCGAGTCGGGTACCCCTCCTGATCCTCCCCATGAGGAACGAATGGGTGGAGGGCGCTTTGCGCGCGGTATGGAGCGCCTTCGGCGCGGGGTGGAGGCCCCTTCGGGGCCGGGGTGGGGCGTGCTACGCTTCGCTAAGGCACGCGGGGTGGAGGGCCTGGACTGCTGGCCCGGGAACAGCGGTTTGCGGAGCTGGTCGACAAACTCTCGATGGTAATCATTCGATCAAGATTCGGTGGCAGAGCAGACTCGATGGGTAGTTAATCCCGCGGCGCAGTCAAGCCGCTCCACCCCGCGGCGCAGTTCAGCCGCTCCACCCCGGCCCAACGGGCCCTCCACCCCGCGGCGCAGTTCAGCCGCTCCACCCCGGCCCCTTTGGGGCCTGAGACGACCTGTGAAAGCAATCGTGCAACATACCTATGGAGCGCCCGAAGATGTGCTGGAACTTCGGGAGATCGACACCCCGGTGGTCGAAGCCGGAGAAGTGCTGTTGCGAGTGCGAGCGAGCTCGGTGCACACCGACGTGTGGCATGTGGTGATGGGTTTCCCCTTTGTGCTGAGGCTCATGGGAGCTGGATTGCGTCGTCCACGGCAACCGGTACCGGGAACAGACGCGGCAGGAACGGTGGAGGCCGTTGGCCCGGGGGTGACCCGATTCCAGCCCGGCGACGAGGTCTTTGGTGAAACACATATGGGCATGCAATGGGTAAACGGCGGCTCCTTTGCGGAATTTGTGTCGGTCCCGCAGGATGCCCTGGCACATAAGCCTGCCAATATCTCGTTTCGAGAAGCCGCCGCAGTTCCGACGCCGGGATTCATCGCGGTGCACAACCTCGGCGATCACGTCCATGCCGGCGGCCGAGTATTGATCAATGGAGCCGGTGGCGCCGTGGGTAGCATTGCCCTGCAAATCGCCAAGTCCTACGGAGCCCACGTGACGGCCGTAGACCACGGGGAAAAACTCGACATGCTCCGCTCCCTCGGTGCAGATCGCGTCGTCGACTACACCAACGAGGACATCACCAGAGGAGATGAACGCTACGATCTGATCTTCGACGTAGCCTCCAACCTCTCGCTCCGCGCCTGCAAATCGGTGCTCGCCCGCGACGGAGGGTATGTATTCATCGGCCATGACCATTTCGACACAGCCCGTGGCCGCATCCTGGGCAGCGTTCCACGTGGTATCGGAAGCGTCATTCTATCACCATTTTCCCGGCATCTGATCGCCAACGTCACCACGCCCGCAAAGAGGATGGTGATGAAGACCCTGGCGAAGCTGATGAAGTCGAACCAACTCACTCCGATTATCGACCGCACCTATCCGTTGGAAGAAGTCCCGAAGGCCCTTGAATACCTACAAACGGAACGCACTCGCGGGCGGGTCGTAATCACCCTTTAGGTGATTTTGGGGGTGGAGCGCGCTTTGCGCGCGGGGTGGAGGCCCCGAAGGGGCCGGGGTGGGGCGGCTAGACTGCGCCGCAGGTCTAACTACCCATCGAGGCCTGCCAATCTCGAAGTCTTGATCGAAAGCTGGTGCCGAGGGTTGCTGACGTCGTGTCGAAGGTTTACCTCTGGAAACAATACCACCGAGCTTCTTCACATTTGGTGGACTCCCCGGGGGTCATCTGAACCGCGACGTCCCATTCATCAGAAGCAGGGAGCTCACTTTCCATGATGCCGCCCCCAAAATGTTGAGTCTGGTAGCCCTCGTGGACGACACAAATACAGTAACCGTAAAACCCTACCCCATGCATCACGCAGTAACTTTCGAATACTTTCGTATTGCGCTGCCGATATCGAGTAATTCCATCAGCATCAGTGGTCTGCGAGAAATTTCTGATGCTTCGATAGTGGGGATGAACCTCCGCATATTCCAGGAGAACTGTGGCGTCCTCGATAGGTTTCCCGCTCTCGGCGTCGACGACTGTGACCTTCGTCTCCGGTACTTCCACAGCAGTTCTCGTGAAACAGCCGGTCGAAAGAGCCGACACCAAGAGGCCAACCAACAGACTTGGGACGAGTTTTCGCATTCGGTTTACTCCATAGAAGTGACAGACAAGACTTCGAGATTAGGAGCCTCGATGGTTAGTTAAGCCCGCGGCGCAGCCTAGCCGCTCCATCCCGGACTGTCATCAAAACCGACCGAGAGACGCGCATCAATCAATGCTCATGCGCAGATCTGACGTTCGATGCCAGGATTTTTGGCCGTTTTGAGGTGGAAAAGATCGCGGTGAGACGCAAAATCACACCAGAAGTCTCGATAGGATGTTTTTCGTCTCTCAGTGGGTGATTCTGATTCAAGTGGGTGATTCTAAGAATATTGAGAGGAGCTGAAATGACCGAAGTTACGGTTTTGGTAGATGGTCGTGGCTGGCAGACCTGGCGACAACCACACGCCCACTTGCTAGATCTAGCTGCGGAATATCTCGCAGATAAACATCCCTCGCTAAGTGAGTGGTGCTCCCGAAAGGCAGAGGACCCTGTTGGATCCACATTTGATTTGCGTGCGTTCCGTGAGCCAGAACAAAGTGTATTGGAGGAGGCTCTATTTGAACTGACTTCACCCGACGGCCGTGCGATGGAGGGGGCCCCTCCCAAGATCCGCGGATCCTATCAGCGGCTTCACCAGATGCTAAAGGCCGTTCGAAACGGAGAGCCACCAGAATCGTTCAACGACCTAAGGAGGGTTCTGGAGGAGGACCATATTTGGGACTATACGGTTCACTACTACGACACAGACTAGGGTTTATTCGTCACCCGAGGGTTTTGTTCGTCTCCCGGCGGGTTGGATTAAAGATTTCAACTGCTACTGCCAGGGCAGGGATGCCCTGTTGACCATGAACTCGGGGGGCGTGCGATGCTTCGCTACGGCACGCGGAGCAGACGCGATGGGTAGTTAACCCCGCGGCGCAGTTCCAGCCGCTCCACCCCGCGCCGAAGGCGCTCCACCCCGCGGCGCAGTTTAGCCGCTCCATCCCGCGCCGAAGGCGCTCCACCCCGGCCCCTCCGGGGCCTAGACGTGGAATTGTCGGTTCTTGAAGAGCAGGGCGCCCAAGACTACGGCGCCTGCGGTGGCCAGCGTCGTAAAGATGAGCCCGAACCACCATTCGAAGGTCAGAGCCTGGTCTAAGAGCATCTGCTCTAAGGTCTCGCGGATGGCGCCGCCCTCGCCGGTGTCGAAGCCGCCCATGAGGCGCAGGTGGAATTTGAGGCTTATCATCTCGATGACGGGGATGGCGCCCAGGATGAG
>SLJM01000344.1 GCA_007135085.1 Myxococcales bacterium | reverse complement strand
TCGCCTTCGCCGCATGTGGCGAGTCGGAGGTCGCTGATCAGTCGAATGACGAGGAAAATCAGCAAACCAATAACGACGAGACCGGTAATAACGACGAGACGGGCAATAACGACGAGACCGGTAATAACGACGAGACCGGTAATAACGACGAGACCGGTAATAACGACGAGACGGGCAATAACGACGAGACCGGTAATAACGACGAGACCGGTAATAACGACGAGACGGGCAATAACGACGAGACGGGCAATAACGACGAGACGGGCAATAACGACGAAAACGGTGAGACCCCCACAGACGCCGTATGTCAGGCCGACTTCTCGGAGGCCGACGCCTGCGGCGGTGAGCTGGAAGGAAGCTGGGAACTTCACGACGTATGTACCGATTTTACTCCCGAAGAGGCGCTGGGCATGCTCAGCGAGTTCTGTGGTGACGCTGAGGTCGATGAATTTACGATTGGCGGCTCGGGCACACTGGTGATCAGCGAGACCGACTTCGCGCGGAGCGTCACCTATGATGTATATGGGGAAGTGTTGATCCCGGGAACCTGCGCCATGATGGGTGGATGTGACGGGGTCGCCAATACGATGGAGGAGTATTTCGGCGGCGATGTGGAGGTCACTTGTGACGAGGTCGATGATGGCAGCCCGGGCCCGGGATTTGGCAATGATTGCGATTGCGTCATCGACGGCTCCTATACGGAGACCAACACCGGCACCTACAGCACCGACGAAGGTGTGGTCACCATCGATGAGAACGGCGCTGAGTATTATTATTGCGCAGACGAGGACAGCGACAGTCTGACCATTCGCCCTGCCGACGCCGAGGACGAGGTCTCGCTCGTCGAGCTATACGTGGCCGACTGAATTTCAGCGTATAAATAAACCACGTTTAGTGGAGCCACGGAACCCGCGGTCGATTCAATCGGCCGCGGGTTTTTCGTCATTTTTCGTTGACCGTCGAAATGCCCGGGGTTTGCCCCTCGTTTACCCCATACGGCTCAAACCACGGAGAGGAAACGCCATGCCCTTTTTGTCGAAGAAGACGAAGATGCCCGCCCCACAGGAAGCGCTGCCCGGTCGTGATACCCCGCTGGAGGTGCCGGACGAACATTTTGTGCTGGGCACACCGCTCAAAGAACCTTTCCCGGAGCAGATGGAGCTGGCTCTATTTGGGATGGGCTGCTTCTGGGGGGCGGAGCGCCTGTTCTGGAAGCAGGACGGGGTCTACTCCACACAGGTCGGTTATGCCGCCGGTCATACGCCAAACCCAACCTATGGAGAGGTCTGCAGCGGCAAGACGGGCCACGCCGAGGTGGTGCGGGTGGTCTTCGACCCCGACCAGATAAGCTATGGGGAGCTGCTCCAGATCTTCTGGGAGAATCACGATCCCACCCAGGGGATGCGTCAGGGAAATGACCGGGGCACCCAATACCGCTCCGGGATCTATGCCTACGACGAGGAGCAATTGGAGGCCGCCCGGGCCAGCCGTGAGGCCTATCAGGAAAAATTATTTCAGGCCGGCCACGGTGAAATTACGACCGAGATAAGAGAAGCGCCGACCTTTTATTATGCGGAGCCGAAGCACCAGCAATATCTGGGGAAGAACCCCCGCGGATATTGCGGGATACGGGGAACCGGTGTGAGCTGTTGACAGCTCCCATGAGATATGATCAATCGTAGGGTAGCTTTTTTTGCGACCATCATATCGAGCAGAGTCTCTAGATTTTCATTTCGGGAGTAGCATGCGTTTGCAAGTGGCCCTTGATCTATTGCATCGGCGAATTGAAGAGTGGACCGAAGCGGCCATGCTCGAGCCCGACGTATCGAGTAGTTCTGCCGAGGGGTTTCGAGAATATGGGGCTGACCTGGTGGCCTTTTTGATCGATATCGTCGAGACCTGGGAGGTGGGCGACGAGGAGTTGATGCTCGACGCCACGGACGCCACGGGACGTGAGGTCTGCGAAGAGGTGGTCAGGGCCATCGTAGAGCAGTGGGAAGAGGCCGACTTTGGTGAGCGCCCCGCCGATCTGGAGATCGACGAGCTGCGCTCGATTCTGGAGGCCATCTCCGAGGTGCTCGAGTCGTCGGTCGATGATGCCGACGACGTGATGGACGAAGCCCTCGAACTTCTCGAACCTTTCCTCGCCGAGGTCTGGTAGTCGTTCCCATCCAGAAACGGCTCCCGTCACGGATGGCGGCTAATTTTGTGAACTTCGAATTCTCTCACCGCTCGACATAACCTCCGGATATGCCTCGGGATTCGAGAAGTTCGAATTTCATCAAAATTTTCTCGCCCCCGTTCGGTCCGCCTTTTCCGGATGGGAACTGGCCAACTCCGGTCCAGAAACGGCTCCCGTCTCGGATGGCGGCTAATTTTGCGAACTTCGAATTCTCTCACCGCATCAGCGACCTTCGCGCATCAGCGATCAGATCGAGAATTTGTAAAATGGGGGCGAACTCAGTATTTCTATTGGTGCACTTAAATATCGCGTGGTGGGAATTCACGTGTCGAAAAAATAAAATATTCTTTTAGGACTGGGAAAATGCACAATTTCTCCGGTTACTTCGCAATTGTGGCGTTGCTTCTGGTCGGTTTGTTACTCGCGGTGGGATGTGGTGGTGCCGACGAGGAGGAGGCGCCGCTGTGGGAGTTTAGTGAGCCCCCCGTCGAAGAGATCGAGCCCACTCCTCAGGAGTGTGCCGATGGCGAGGTCTTCAATCCCATCACCGAAGAATGCAATCCGCTTTCGTGTACCCTGGTAGATGTGAGGGGCAGGACCTGTCGGCCCGACGGGGGTGACCTGGGGGCGGTGCAGGCCGAGCTAACCGGTCAGAGCTGTAACGGCCCCTATTCGGCGGCGATCACCACCGATGACGAAGGGTACTTCGAATTTAGTGACGTCCCCCACGGCAGCTACGAATTACGCCTTAAGGCCGGGCTCTTCGAGCGGGTCATCGCCGTGGAGGTCGACGAAGGTGGCGACGTCTTCGTCGACGCCGTCGACGAGGAGCTGTGCTTTGTGGGCGATGAGGTCAAGATCGCCGTCTTCGAGGACGCCTTCGACGATGTGGGGAGTCAGCTCGATGAGATGGGGTTGGATTACGACACGTTCCCTTTATTCGCCGTGGGCTCGAATAATAATGTGGGCCTCGATACGCTGGCCGATATTGATGAACTCTTGCGCTACGATGTGGTGCTCTTTGAGTGTGGCCAGCAGTGGATCCAGCGAATCCGGGACCCGACGGCGGCTCCCACGGCGACGATCTTCTCCAATCTTCAGGACTTCGTGGCCGCCGGAAATCACCTGGTGGTCACCGATATGGCCTATGAACTCGGCGCCATCCCCTTTCCCGATATGATGACCATGTACGGCGCCGCCGACTCGTCGAGCCTCCCCTCGGTGGGAGGCTCTCAGGCGGTCAGCGCCGACGTGGTCAGCGCCGCCCTTTTGGAGCATCTGGGCACGTCCACGCTGGAGATCAACTACGCCCTTGGAAGTTGGGTGGTCGCCGTCGACGCCGGGCCGTCGTCGGTGGTGCATTTGCGAAGTGACGTCGATATCAATACGGGCAGCGTCGACGACGCCCCCCTCCTCATTACCTACGAAGATTCTTCGGGTGGGACGGTGACCTATAAGTCCTTCCACAACGACGCCACCGACGACGGTGAGAGCAAGGCGGTCATGGATTTTATGCTCTTCCACCAATAGGCCGGTGAGTTATTTTAAGAATTGGTAGAATTTTAGAGAAGTGAGTTGAGTATGAATAATTTGGGGTGCCCATATTACCTCTACGTCTTGATTCTTTCGATCTTATTGGTCGCCGCCGGATGCGGCGGCGAGTCCACCGACGGCGGGAGCGGGTGGGATTTTGGCGAGGACGAGACCGACTGTGAAGAGGACCAGATCTACGATCCGAATACGTCCAGTTGTGTCGACGATATATCGTCACCGCAGTGCGACGACGACGAGATCTACGATGCCGACATCGGCGAATGCGTACCCGACGGCGGTGATAACGACCGGGTCGGCCCCGATGACTGCGAAGACGACGAGGTCTACGATCCGGACACCGAGCAATGTGTGGACGCCCCCTGTGGCGTGGTCACCATCACTGCCAGGACCTGCAAACCCGACGGAGATGACCTGGGTGAGGTAGCCCTGGAGATCGAGGGGCAGGGCTGTGACGGACCCTTCTCGCTGTCCACCACCTCCGGCGACGATGGGGAGTTGGAGATCATCGACATCCCTCACGGCAACTACGAAATTACGATGACCAAGGGGCTCTTCGAGCGACAATTCGAGCTCCATGTCAACGCTCTGGGAATCGACACCGACGTTGATCTCGATGAATTATTCTGCTTTGCCGGAGACGAGGTCGATATCGCCGTCTTCGAAGGAGCTTATGACGATGCTGCCGGTCTGCTCGATTCCATGGACGTAGCGCATGACCTGATCGCACGCACATCTTCTTCGAGTGAGATGCTGACTTTTTTGGAGGATGGAGAGGCGCTCAACGAATACGATTTGATCATCATTGAATGTGGCGTCCTCTGGAATAGCGTATTGGGCGGGAGCTCATCCGGTGCTGAGCCGGGGGATGCAGAAGTGGTGATCGCCAATCTGCAGGATTTCGTGGGCTCCGGAAATCACCTCATCACAGCCGATTTTGCGTATCGATTTTTCGAAATGCCATTTCCGGAGGCGGCTAGTTTTGGGGAAGACGAAGATAGTTCGTCCCCCCGGGGAAGTGTCCAATCAATAATGGCCGAGGTGGTCACCGATGCACTAAGTGCATTTCTCGGTGAATCGACGATCGGCATAAATTACGGGGAAGCTGCCTGGTACCTCCCTGTGGATGTCGGCCCGGACTCGGTGGTTCATCTGAAGGGCGGGGTGGAGACCACCGACTCGGAGATCCTCGACGATATGCCGCTTCTGGTGACCCATCACGATCCGTCGGGGGGGACGGCGACCTATCAATCCTTTCACTCCGACTCCGCCGACGACGGGGAGAGCAAGCTGATGATGGAGTTCTTTCTCTTTCACCAATGACGTTTAACCCTGATCGGGTAAGAAGCGGTCGTAGGCGTCGAGGAATTTCTGGCGTCCCCCCTCGATAATGGGCTGGCCGTGGGCGACGACGATGGCGTCGAAGTCGAAGTGGAGTATCTCAGCGAGGCTTTCGGCGAAGGCATTCTGGTCTTTGATCATACCGCGGGCGTGGCGACTGATGGCGAATTTTCCGTAGGCGCTGTTGAGACGCATAAATATGCGAAGCAACCACTGGGGGTGGTCGACAAAATGAAAGGCGGCGTCCGTGACGACGAGCACTCCGTCGTCGGGATGGACGAAGAGGTGTTCCCCCAATTTCGGGGCCCCTGCCAGTCGCACCCAGTGCAGGGCGCCTTCGAAGTCGCCTCGCTGGGCCAGGTCGACGGCCCGATCGGGGAGGTCGCACTTTTTGCCCAGCCCCGGCGCATAGAGTGCTCTGGCCTGGGGCCAGCGCTCGCATGCGTCGGCGAAATAGAGGTGGTGCCACATATTGGGAGCGATGATGGAATCGACGGGTCCCAATGCTTCGATCTGGTCTGCCAGCGCGTCGTCGAAGGGCACGGGGCTGATGATGACCAGCCCTCCCGAGGGAAGGCGCACGATGGTGGAGCGAGTCCCGAGGTTCATCCCTGCAAATCGCATGGGGTGATCGACGGTCCAGATATGTTCGCTAAATTGATTCACACTAATCCTACATCTCGTTCGGCCTGACGGGCCACGGCGCGGCCCTCGTCGACGTCGACGAAGGTGAGGATCAACCCGCCGATGATAAAGAAAGCGATGATCGACAAGATGGCCTCCCGGCTGGATCCGGTCAGGGCGATCATGGCCGCGAAAATCGCCGGGCCGAAGATGCCCGCAAATTTCTCGAAGACGGCGAAGAACCCGAAGAACTCACCAGATTTATGACCGGGGATCATGCTCGCAAAGAGCGATCGCGACAGGGCCTGAGTGCCGCCCTGGACCATGCCCACCAGGAAGGCGAGCATCATAAAATGGACCGCCGTGGTCATAAAATAGGCCAGGACGCTGATGAGCATATAGACGAAGAGGCCGATGAACAGTGAGGGCTTGGTGCCGATGCGGGCGGCGATCATGCCGAATAAAAAGGTAAAGGGTATTCCCACCACCTGTACGACCATGATCGAGCCCACGAGCGCCGTGGTCTCCAGGCCCAGCTCACGGCCGTAGATGGTGGCCATGCGGATAATCGTGCCGATGCCGTCGTTGTAGATCAAAAAGGCGAGGAGCATTAAAAAGGCGTGCTTATAGCCCCGCAATTCGCCGAAGGTTCGCTTCAGCCGCACCAGGCCCATCCTGATCACCGTCGTCAGCGCGGCGTCCGGGTCTTCCACGGCCACCGGCGGCTCGGGCACTCTCAGAAGGAGGGGAATCGTAAAGGCCATCCACCACAGGGCGACGCCCACAAAGGCCAGGCGCACCGGTGTGGTGCTATCTTGGGCGAAGCCGAATAATTCGGGCTGGAGGATCAGGAACAGGGTGGCCGCCAGGATCAAAGTGGCCCCGCAATAGCCCACGGCAAATCCGGCGGTGGAGACCCGGTCGATCTCCTTCTGATTGGCGATATGGGGTAGCATGGCATCGTAGAAGATCATCGAGCCATTGGCGCCGATATTGGCGATGATGAACAGAGTTGCTGCCAGGACCCAATTGCCCTCGTGGATAAAATACATCCCCGCCACGGCGGCCACGCCGATGCCGGCGAAGGTGGCGAGCAGGCGCTTTTTGGCGGCGATATAATCGGTGATCGCCCCCAAAATTGGCGCCACGGCGGCGACGATGACCAGGGCCAGAGTGGTGGCCGTGGCGAAATGTTGGGTGGCCAGCTCGCTCGGGATGTCGGCGGCGGCCACGTCCTGGAAATAGATGGGGAAGACGGCGACGACGATGACCGCATAAAAGCCGGTGATCGCCCAATCGTACATCGCCCAGGCGCGAAGCTCCGGGCGGTGTAGCCCTAAAACCTCGAGCAGGCGCTGAAAACGTGTGGATTGGGACATCGGGCGCCCGGTATGTGGCGGAGGATACTATGGCGACTGGGGGCGTAAAACCTGAACGAAGGAGAAATTACCCGATTGGGCCGCTTCAGACCAGTCGTCGCTGGTGCAATGGAGAAGGGCGGCGTTGGCAGGGCTCATCCGCTCGGCCTGACCCGAAAAATAGATGATTGCGTTCTGGCATCCAGGGTTATGGGCCAGGACGAGCACGTCGGTGATCTCCTTATCGACGGTAAAGAGGGCGTTTTGAATGGCCGCCACCCCACCCAGGTAGAGATCTTCGTCAAATTCAACGGGCAGATCGGAGGGGAAGAGGGGCGCCATCTTCTCGAGGGTTTCTCGTGTGCGGCGGGCGTCGCTGCTCAAGACCAGCTGGGGCGTCCAGCCCAACTGAACGAGCTGGTCGGCCACGTCTCTGGCCTCTTCTTTTCCCTTGTCGGTCAGCGCTCGATCGTGATCGGCGGTGGCTAAACTACCGGCAGCGCTTTGAGCGTGCCGCATGATGATAAGGCGGCGATCCATGGGGGCTCCCGTGGTGGCGATTATAGAGGAGAAGATCAGCACGACTGACCGGATCTTGTCAACGTTGCGAATGTGACGGAGGGAGGAAACGGAGAAACTGCCTTTTTACCGCAGAGGACACAGGGGACACAGAGTATAGGGGAGGAACGAGACTGTTGTGGAACAGCCGAGGACTGTGCGATGTTTGCTCACAGAGAAGAAGTTAATCCGCCGACCATTGGCGAAGGAAAATTATGGACCTCCAGCGATTCGATCTCATTTTACGGGTACGCATTCTCATAAGCGCCGTGGTCTTCGCCATCTTCGTTGGCGTCGCGCTGCACGGCGTGCTGACGGGATGGCATTTCGACAACCCCACGCCGGCGGTGGTGCTGTTGATCATCGGGTTTTTTACCTGGCCGCGCCGCGCCTGGCCCCGCAATTGGAAGCCCGACGAGGAGTCGAAGCAAGATCTCCGTGAGATGAAGGGGCGCACGATCTTGCAGGCCAAGATCAACAGGGTGCGGCTATTCTATTTTGTGGCCGCCGCGTTTTTGCTGGCTTTGTTGCCATTTTTGCTCGGCGAGCCGATCTTTCGGGTGTGAAACGGCCGGTCATTTTCTAGAAAATACCTAAGAAGCCTATGAAAACTGGGACTATGTGGTGGTCTGTGCTGGTGGTGTCGGCTCTCCTGATTTCGGGGTGTGCCACGACGCCGGAGGCGGAGTCGCCGACGATCGATGATTGCGTAAGCCCCGAGGGCCAGCGCTTTTTGACGTTTTGTGCCTCTCCGTCGGCCGCCGAAAGGGCAAAGCGCCATCACGCCATCGAGCGGGGAAGCGACGAGGATAAGCGCGCCGAAAATCTGGTGCCCCTGCCCGTGGAGGGAGCTGAGGTGCGAGGCGACCGGGACGCGGCGATCACGATTCACCTATTTACGGATCTGCGCTGCAGCGAATGTCGCGCCATCTACCAGCGGCTGGTCACCGAGGTCGACACTCGCCCCGGCGAAGCCAGGCTGGTGGTCAGGCATATGCCCCGCGATGAGCGGGGGCAATCGGTGGCCCGCGCGGCCATCGCCGCAGGAGAGCAGGGCCGATTTTTTGACTTCGTCGATGCCCTCTATGACGAGGGACGTGCGAGCTCGGAGCAAGATTGGGAGCGGGCCGCCGAGCAGGTAGGGCTCGACGTGGAGCGGTGGCAGCGCGATCGGCGTATGTCCATAAACGACGCCATTCTGGAGAGCGACGCCCTTCACGCCGAGGACGTCGACGTCGTCGACGCCCCCACCTTTTTCATCAACGGCGTTCGCATGGTCGGCGCCGAGGCGATCACCGAATTCGACGAGGTCTTCAACGAGGAGAAGGCCCACGTAGAGGCCATGGAAGAGGCGGGCCTTGCCGGAGCCCAGATAAGTTGGCGTCGCGTGCTGGAGAATTATCGCCCCGTCGATTGGGAGAGGGTCGCCGCCGCCGAAGCGCAGCTCGAAGAGGGATTACAGATCGACTACGTCCCCGTGGGCCAGGCCCCGACGGTGGGCGCCCCGGCCGAGGACGCGCTGGTGACGGTGGTGATCTTCGCCGATTTTCTATGCCCCTATAGCGCGGAGGCCGCCGAGTTGTGGGCCGAGCTCATCGCCCGTCACGGCGACGACGGCCTGCGCATCGCCTTTCGGCATTTTCCGCTCCCCATCCACGAGGGCTCCGCCGAGGTGGCCGCCGCGGCGGTGATGGCCCATCAGATCGGACGCTTCTGGGCGTTCCACGACGCCTTCTTCGGCGGTGAGATTGGCCCGGAGATGGGCGAATTGGCTCAAGCTCTCAGGAATCTGGGCTGGTCTGGCGACGGATTTGCCGCCGCTCTCCAATCAGAGCAGGTCCACCGCGTCGTCGACGGCGATCGGAAATTGGCCGAAGAAGTCGGCGTCGAGGGCACGCCGACGATCTTCGTCAACGGCCTGCAGCTCATGGGGGTGTGGTCCGTCGACGAGCTGGAGCCCCTGATTTTAGATCAACTCGAATTGGCCCAGGCCATCGCCGACGTCACGGGCAATACGGGGGACGAGCTCTATCTCGATCTGGTCGAGATCAACCGGGGGTGGTGAGCCGAAGCAAATATGGTCCACAGACCATCCCTGGTCTGGCGGTCGATGCCGGGGATGACGTCCGGTCTAAAGAGATGGAGTCTGGAGCCCACAGCGGTTCCTTTCGGAGCGAAATCATGAAGAAGATATTTCTTTTTTTCATGCTCCTCGTTGCCTGCGGCAATCCACCGATGATCATCGATGATGAACAGCCTCGTGGTGAATCCGAGGAAGGCAGCATTGATGAAGAAGAACACGTTCAGGATGAGACAGAGCTCACCTCCAGTGAGCAAATTGCTCATCATCGGGCTATTCGCCAGGCTTATTGGGAGTCTTTCGATGAAGCGATAGTGCGATTTACCCGTTCGTTTGGATCGGATCTAGAGGGCATTCGCGAAAAGCTCGAGGAGGCGCACCAAACCGGGTTCGTCCGCTCAGCTACACCATATAACCTGGCTATAATCGCCGAGGCACAGAAAGACGGCGAAGCAGCCCGGCATTATTACGAGGAAACTCTCAGGCAGAGGCCAGATTTTTTCATGGTCAACCTCAACTTCGCGGTGTTTGAGGCGCGCCAGGGGAATTTCGACGAGGCTGAGAAACGCCTGAGGGGAATGATCACAAACGAGTATTACAGCTTCCACAGGGACGAGCGGATCCATAATAATCTGATCGTTTTGTATCGGGAAAAGGGCGATATAGAGGCCGCCGTGGACTACGCTCAAGGTCTCCTGGAGAGAGGCGGCCTCTTGAGGTTGGCCGTATTTTCGTTGGTAAATCTTCTCCTCGAACGAGGAGAAGATCTGGAAGATTTCGTTGAAGAATTCGGGCCATTCGACGATTTTCATCACCAATTAATGGAGGTGGTTCTCGCTTATCGACAGGCCACTAATGGACTACTCGACGAGGCCCAGGCAGGGATAAATCTTCTGATAGAGAGCTGTTCCGAAGATGATGGACCTGCTCACTGCGATACCATTCTTATCAAGGCCCTGGTGGTAAAGGGGCGTCTTCTATTGGAGAGGGGACAGCGCTCGGAAGCGCAAGAAGTCTATGAGGAGGCGCTCGATATCCACGAGGGCATCGACGAGAGATCATCTAATAGCATGATTATCGGGGCAGCTCATAAAGCTCGGTTTACCCTTGCCATGGAGTTAACTAAGAGAGCGATAGACCTGGAGTTCGACAGCGAAAATGATCAAGAGATCAACGATATCGCCATCGAAAAATCGGAAATCATGAGCGAGGTCCAGAAACTAATTATGAGAGGCCCAATTGGGAGAATGCGGGTACCGACGTGGAATGCAGCCTGGTCCTATTTGAGAGCTCGTTCACACGAAGATTTCGCAGATTATTTCTGGGAGGTTTTGAAACGCGAGGACCTATCTGAAGTGCAACGGGAGCGCATCAAGTTCCGTGCACGGGATCTCGACGCGCAAGCGGTCGAGCTCTATGAGGCTTCCATTACCGCCGATTTCGTATCTGAGTATAGCTATCGGGCGGCGAGGCGACTCTTTGAGCGTTTCCCCGATGAATATGATGAGCCCGCCCGATGGCCCATCATGAAGCCACCGGAGGGAGTAGAATATATTACTGCTCCCTTGATCACGCAGAAATCAGTGCAGTGGTGAGGATCGGGTGTAGTTGCAGTCCCGCCGTTAGGCCGTTCCCACCACCCACCACCCACCACCTACCACCAAACAAATAAACTTTTTTTTATTTCTACCCTTGTCTTGAAATTGATAATGATTTTCATTGTTAGAGAGCAGCCGATGCGCTATGAAGTAATTCCGGTGACGACGGGCAAGATAGGAGAGGCCGAGAATGACGATTGGAGAGCTGGTGACAAACGGGGGATGGGCGATGGTTCCCATCTACGTGTGCTCTGCTTTCGCGGTGGCCATTTTCGTCAAGAAATTCATGGAGTTTCGGGCTCGCGAGCTCTCTGATCTGCGCTGGCTCGATTGTGTGCTGGAGTCGATTCGGAGCCGAGACATCGACAGGGCTCAGGACAAAGCGGGAAATACGGAGAACCCGGCGGGGCGTGTCGTAGACGCCATGTTGAGCACATTGGAGCGTCGCCCCGATCGGGTGGAGGCGGAAGCCCGCCGCGTGGGCAGCCTGGAATTGCAGAAATTGGAAAAACACGTCGGTGGCCTGTCGTTTATCGCCCAGGCGGCGCCTCTGCTGGGGCTGCTGGGCACGGTGATCGGCATGGTGGAGCTCTTCATGAGTTTGCAGGGCACGGGCATGGCTTCGGTGGACGCCGCCCTGTTGGCCAGCGGTATCTGGAAGGCATTGCTGACCACCGCGGCGGGGCTGATGGTGGCCGTGCCGGCCCTGGCGGCCTATACCTATTTGAATAGTCGAACCGACCAATTTCGGCTGGTCTTGCAGGACGCCATCGAGCGGGTGATCACCGCACTTCCCACGCCTGACGAGCCCACCGAAGAAGAAGCGCGGCGCCCCCATGTGGTGCGGGAGGCGGCCGATGCAATTTGAGAGCTTTCGAAGAGAGCAGCCGCGGATCAACGTGTCGGCGCTTATCGACGTGGTTTTTATCTTGCTCATCTTCGTGGTCCTGGCTGCCAATTTCGATCGAATTCGGGAGATGAATATCACCCTGCCCACAGCAGAGCAGGCCCTGGAGGCCTCGCCGGATGCGCTGGTGCTGACGTTGCCCGTGGAAGGGGAGATGACCCTCGGTGAAGAGCCGGTGGAGTTTGAATCGCTGGCTTCGGCGTTGACTGCCAAGAGCAGTGATTATGACGTGCTGGTCCTGGTCGGTGACGGTGGGGTGGACCTGGATCGGATCGTCACGATCTTCGATCAGGCGGCGGCGGCGGGATTCGAATCGGTGTCCATTGCTACCAGGGAGGAGCGGTGATGGAAGAGCGACGGCGCAACGATAAAATGCCGGGCTGGGGCTGGCCGATCGCCATCGTCGTCGTGGTTCATCTGGCGCTGGCGGCGATTCCCATCGAATTTTCCCAGGCCCACAGCCAGGAACCGGCCAGGGTGGAATTGGCCATGGTGACGCCGCCGACATTCGACGACCCCGTGGAAGAGCCGATCGCCGAGCCGCCGCCGGAGGAGCCCGTCGAGGAGCCGGAGATTGAGCCCGAGCCTCAACCGGAGCCCGAACCGCAGCCGGCGGCTCCCGTGCAGGCCTCGGAGCCCGAACATTCTCCGGTGCCGGCGGAGGTGGCCGTTCAGGAAGAGCCCCCCGTCGAAGAGCCGGAGGTCGAGCGCGACGAGGAGATCGAAGAGGTGGCCGAGAGAGAACCGGTGGACGAGCCACAGGAGATCGAAGAAGAGGTGGCCGCCGTCGAGCTCCCGCAGGAGCGTCCGGAGCCGGAGCCAATCGAGGCGGAGCCCGCTGTGGAGCCCATGGACTGGCGTGGCTACGGTCAAGGGGTGATGCGCGCTGTGCAGGGAGAGAAGAATTATCCCCGCATGGCGGAGCGAATGGGCTGGCAGGGCACGGCGATGGTTCGGATCACGGTCAGCGCCAACGGCCAATTGGTGGGCAAGCCAGATATCGTGCAGTCCACCGAATACGATATCCTCGACGAAGAGGCGGTGCGCATGGTCGAATCAGCGGCCCCCTTCGAGGCATTTGGCGAGGGCACCGATCGCGATGAGCGACCCTTTGTCATTCCCGTCCAATTTCGGCTCGAGGGCTGAGGCTCTTGAACCACGTTTACTTCGAACCCTGGAGTCTTCGCTCTGTCAGGCCAGCGTTCACCGATTTGTCCTCCCTCCACGTAGCGCTGCTACGATTGCGATCGGTTCGCCTCACAATATGACTCCAGCATCTCGCCGATACCCCATTTCAGTTGACTTGCCGAATATTCAGTCGTCGGCGGCCACACAGAAGAAGCCGTAGGTCTGGTGATTGGTCGCGCCGCTATCGACCAACTGACACTGGTAGTTGTCGGGGCAGAAGGTGGCCGGATTGGTCGAGCTGGGACATTGGTCTCCCTCGTTGCAGCAATAGTCCTGTCTCCAGAAGTCACAGGTCGGCGGACATTGGCAGAGCTCTTCCTGGGAGAGGTCGCAGGGATTTCCTGGACGGCAGCAGGTATTCCCCTCGGGGTCATCGGGGTCGGCGGGGCCAAAGGTGCCGTCGCAGAGGGCGACCGTGCAATTTTGCCTGAACGAACAATCATGGGTGTCCAGACGGCAGCTCGCCGGCGGGCCCTGGGTGTCGGGGCAGTCGCAGATGGGCGGCGTGCAGATGGGACCAAAGAAGCTATCCCCGTCCCAGACGCATTGCCGGCCCTCGTCGCAGGGCTCCTGCTCCCAGGGATCACATTGGCGGGAACAGATGCCGTAGCACTCCAGACCATCGGCGCATTCATCGCTATAATAGCAGGGCGATTCGTCGACACAGTGAAAGGGGTCGCTCGGGAATTGCAAGCCCAGGCACCACTGATCGTCATCACATCCCTGGCCGTCTTCACAGAAATAGGCGTCGTCGTTCCAATATTTCCAGGTGACGCTGCAGGTTCCATTGATGCAGTCCGCATCCCATGGGCAGTCGGCGTTCTGGGCGCAGGTAAAGCCGCAGATTTGCTGGTCGTCCCATAACGGGCCATCATCACGCATGGGCTCGAATTGAATACAGGAGCCGGGGAGGGCGCAGTCCTGGTCAGACGAACAGCCGACACCGATGGCGGGCTCACAGCTGAGGGGGCCCGGAAAAAAACCGGTCTGGCATCGCTCGCCACCGCGATCGGTGCAGATCGAATTATCGTCGCAATCGGCGCAGTCATCATGGGGTCGATAACCGGCGCCGGCCCATTCTTCATGGACACAGACCGGCCAGGGGGTCACGAGGTGGTGGCATTGGGAATCTTCGGAGCAGTCGTCGTTCTTCGCGCAGAGAGTGGTACATAGGCCGGTGGGCCCCGATTCCAGGAGGGGGTAGACGCACACCCCGGATTGACATTGCTCGGGGCCGTCGCAGATCTCTCCCTTGTCCAGGGGGCCCGGCGTGATGCACACCCGTCCCACGTCGCTGACCATGCCGCAGACATCGCCGTCGTCGCAGTCGGCGTCGTCCTTACAGGCCAGGGGCACGCAGCGGCCCTGGGCGTTGCATGAGAAGCCTGTCAGGCAGTCCCCCTCGGGGCTGCACAGGGGCCCCTGCTCTTCGTAATCTCGGTTGGGACAGCCCACACATGCCCCGATGGAATCGGGGTTGGTCGGGTTTTGGAGCTCACAGCTAAACCCCTCGTCGCATTCCACGCCGGTGAGCCCGCCACACCAGCGCAGAAAGGGGGTGCGCCTATTCTCATGGCAGGTGCCGGTCCAGGCGGTATCTGTTTGGCCGATGCATACCTGCTCGAAGGGGCAGGGCTCGTCGGCGCTGCATTCCTGGCCGGGCTCGCGATGCTCCTGACCGGTGACGATATCCGTATAGGCAGAGCGCTGGGCGGCCAGGGGGTCGGCGTAGTGAACGACGCTGAGCGAGAGATTATCGTCGAGGACAAAGGCCCGACCGCTGGGTGGGTGGAGGAGCACATTGGCCGAGTTGGCGCGGATGGAGATCGGGATATTGCCCCGATCGGTGGAGATGATCGCCATCGCCCCGGGGTGACCCTGCCATCCGTCGCAGTCAAACCAGATCTCGTAGCGGTTCACGGGATCGAAGATCCGGTGGTAATTACAGTCCACCCGTTCGTTGAAGAGTTGACCCTGAGGAACGGTGTGGCCCAGATCGTCATACTCGCCGTCGCCGAGGATGCGAAAGCCCTGGGTGCCGAGCATAAAAAAGTCGCCCGTGGAATCAAACCAGGGGGCGCCCGGATCGGGATCGTAGTCGATGCCCAGAAATTCTGAGGCTCGCTGGTCGGAGAGGATCTCTCCCTCCTGGTCGACGACGGCGATGAAGGGGACCTCCCTGTCGTCGGCGGCGAGTTGAGAGTAGGCGAAGATATAGTCACCGCTGTCGGGGACGGGGGTGATGCCGAGATTGGAGTGCATCATGACCTCGGCCACATCGCGCATGGCCGAGGCGTCCACCAGGGTAATGACACCGTCATAGCTCAGCACGAGCTGGTCGATATGGGCGTTATAGGCGGTGACCTTGCCAAAGATCATGCGGCGCACCGACAGGGTATCGGTCTCCATGATCATCGTCCGTTGTTCAAAGCCGTGGGTCCCGTGGGAGACGGTGACATATAAGAGGCTATCGTCGGCGGAGAAGAACCAGTTGAGGGCATGACGTCGGTTGATGGGGCCCCATCGCACCGCTGACATCTGCTCGGTCATCGTCTCGTCGATAAAGCGCCAGCGCACCTTATCGCCGATAGCCTCCCGCACTTCCGGATCGTCGTAGTCGAGTGCCTGGCCCGGGTCGACATCGTCGAAGAGTGAGAGATCGACAGCCACGATTCGGTTGGCGAAGATGAGGAATGCTTCGTTGAGGCCAGGGGAGTAGGTCACCAGATGATAGTCCTCGCCAGTGAAGGCGAAGAGATGGTCG
The DNA here is from genome assembly GCA_007135085.1 of Myxococcales bacterium. GTDB lineage: Bacteria > Myxococcota_A > Bradymonadia > Bradymonadales > Bradymonadaceae > SLJM01. The sequence goes on along the minus strand of SLJM01000344.1, from coordinate 4,635 downwards.
CTCAACAGGGAGTGGAGCGTTTCGTTGTCCGGATCGAGGACCCAGAGGCTCTGACCGCCGCCGATGATAAGGCCGCTGTCCTCATCGATGATCGCTGTGTCGGCCGATCGGAACGCGTCGATATCATCTCCCCGGTCGCCCATGAGCAGTCCCGGGGCGTCGACTGTGATATTGCTCACCAGGGGTAAGACGAGGCTCACCGATTGTCCCGGCATGAGATGAAAGTCCGTGCCGTCGGCGCCGTAGGCGACCCCTCCAAATTCGGGTTGATCCAATTGAAGGCTATAATGACCGGGCTCCAGGTCGGGGAAGGCAAAGGAGCCGTCCGGCTCGGGCTCCCTGGAGTCCACCAGGATCCATCGGCCGTCACCCATGTCGGGGGCGTGTTCGGCGCCTTCATCGATCAGCTCATTTAGCTCCTCGACATCGTCAATTCGCTGAAAGAGCTCTACCGAGATGCCGTCCAGGGACAGCGCGTGCCAGTGTTGGCCGAAGTCGGACTCGCTTCGAAGGGCCTGCTCCAGGGTGTTCTGGGCCTGACCGAAGCCCTCCGCCGAGGCGATCCGCCCCTGCACGGAGGCACTCTCGTCGCCGCAACCACCGCATCCTGTCAACCCGGCGCCGACGCCGACGACCAGAGCCATTAGAATAAAGTAGAGTAGGGAGTATCTCATCGTCTTCGCTTCCAGGGAGGGCTTAACGAATGCCGGGAGCAGCTCAACAAAGATTAACATAGGCCACGATAAGCACCACCTACTACGTGGTCCAGAGTGTCCGGCAGGTCGGCCAGGCCAGTGATTTCGTTTGCGTCGCCGTTGAGGTCGAGAATGACCACCGGTCCTCATCGCCGGAACAGGCCGGGGCGAAGAGGTCAAAAAGTGCAACAACCCCCCCGGTTTTGATCAGATCCCCAATTTTTCGGGAAGCAACTCGGTCAATCCACGGTGGGCGTCGTCGGCGTCGTCGCCCAGGGCGATGACGTCGAATTTTCCCGACCCCGCCAGGGGCCCCACATTATACAAAATATAGCGTCCCTCTCGGTTGTCCGGGCCGTATAGATCGTCGCCCAGGGCGTCTGTGATATCGCTGAATCGCATGCCCCGATGGGATTCGGGCAGGTAATAGTCGGTGGCCACGTAGGCCGGGCGTTGGCCGTTGTGGGGGACCAGGCGATCGACGAGGTGCATCGGCGTCGAAGTGCCGCCCCAGCGGCCGTTGCATTCGGTAAATTGGGCGCGAAACTCTCCGTTCAGATCGCCGGTGACGATAAAATCGAAGGAGCATCGGCCCACATAGCCCAGTTCCTGAAGGGCCGCGCAGACCTGCAGGGAGGCCTGGCCAAGGGTCTCGTTGACCTTATCGGGCAGGGTGGAGGGGCGGCTTCCCAAAAAGACCTTCTCCGGTCCATCCAAGATCTGCTCGTAGACCCCGTCCAGGGTGGGAATCCCCTCGTCGGCCGGGGGCACCCACAGCTGGGTCGACGGCGACAGGTCGGTGTCCACCCACTCCACGACGAGCACATCCTCGTCGTCGCACCACCTGGTGCGGGTGAGAAATTCGTCGATCACCGCTCGCAGCTCGGCCTCGTCGGCGTCGCGAAGCTCTTTTCCGTCCATGACGGCGTTGCCCATGGCCGAGGCGCAGCGCGTTCGCTTCAGGCCGACCAGGTCGCATCGCTTCGACAGGTCTCCCAGGGCCTTTGCCAGCTCGGCCGGATCGTGGGAGCGCCTGGTCTCGACGAGCCACTCCGGTCCCAGAGACCGCTCGACGAGCCGTGAGAATAGCGACTTATCATTGGCCAGCCACAGTACCGGCGGCGGCGGCCCCAATACCGATACGGACACCCCGGCCTCTTCAGCCAGTCGTCGGGCCAGGCGCCATACGGGTTCGATCGCCATATAGGGGTGGACCACCATCCCCCCCGCTTCTCTGCCGTGGGCGACCAGGTGCTCGAAGGCCGACGGCTCAAAGCAGGCTTCGGCTACGGCGAGCGGGCTGTCTCCGGTGGCGAAGAGGAAATGTGGCGAGCCAAGCCCCAGATGCTCCTGGCAATAGTCCTCGTAGCCCTCGGCGGGGTTGGTGCTGGCGGCGAAGAGGTCGCCCGTGCCGGCGCGCACCCGCGCGCGATGCTGATATTCCTCGATCCCTGCCACGCCATCGAGGAAGGGGATGCCCGAGATATCCTCGAGGTGGAGCACGGGCAGTGTCAGGTGATCGCGGCGCCATCTATTTTTTTCGTAGGGGCGCAGAGCGTCGTCAAACCCAAGGTCGGCGGCCATTTCCTGAGCTACGGCCCTGGCGTGATCGATGTCGAGGAGTTGCTTGGAGTTCATTCGTTACTTCTCTGTGGTTGCCAATTGGGAATGCTTCGGCGCGAGGGCGAACAGCATAACCCGGGGCGATGATCGTGGCAAATCATGGATGAGTGAGGATTTGAAAAGCAGTATCCGTGTCGTAAAGCAGTATCCGTGTCGTAAAGCAGTATCCGTGCCGTAAAGCAATAGCAGTTGTAGTTCCCACCACCCACCACCCATTTAGATATTGAAAATCGTTTTCAACGAAATTGACAATCGTTTTCAAAAAGAATATACGAACCTCGCCCTTTGAGAAGAACCGTAACTTTGACACGAGGTAAATGATGAAGGTTCGAGGCTGGATGGTCGGATTGGTCGCTTCGGGATTGATTGTTGGACCGGCGTCTGTATGGGCCGATGAAGACGACGATGACGCGGTGATCATCGAGCTCGACGAGGAAGATGAGACCGATGATCAAGCTGAAGAAGACGATGAATTTATCATCGAACTCGACGAAGTGGACGAGGAGGTGGTCGAGGACGCAGATGAGGAATTCGAGCGTGTCGTCGGCACCATTCAGGTCATCGGCCAGCGGCCCCAGGAGATCGCCTCCGTGCCGGGCTCGGCGACGATCGTGACCGAAGAGGATCTGGAGAGCCAGGCGCCGACCAGCGGCAACGAGGTGCTTCGAACCATCCCGGGCGTCCACGTCCGCGACGAAGAGGGCATCGGTCTGCGACCCAATATCGGTATCCGCGGCCTCGACCCTTCGCGAAGCCGCCAGATCCTGGCCCTGGAAGACGGCGTACCCATCGCCCTCGCACCCTATGGTGAGCCCGAGCTGTATTACGCGCCGGCTATCGAGCGAATGGAGCGGGTCGAGCTGGTCAAGGGGTCGGGGTCCATTTTGTTCGGACCCCAGACCATCGGCGGCGTGGTCAACTATATTACGGCTGACCCACCCGAGGAATTTCAGGCCAGCGCCGAATTGCGAGCCGGCAACTTCGGCTATTACGGCGGCCGCGCCACCGTGGGCGATACGGTGGGCGATTTTGGCTACCATCTGGGCGTGATGCACCAGCGCTTCGAGGGTCCGCGAGCGCTCAACCTCCGGGTCACCGACGTGACCGGCAAGGGGCGTTACGAGTTCTCCCCAATGTCGAATATCATCTTCAAAGCCCATTTTTATGACGAATCTTCAAACGCCACCTATCTGGGGCTGACGCAGCCTCAATTCGAGGAAAATCGAAACTTCAATTTTGCTGAAAACGACGTGCTGGCCGTCAATCGCTACGGTCTGTCCCTGACCCATAATCATCTCTTCGGCACGGGCCTGCTGCTACAGACGACGGCCTACGGCTATTATACGGCCCGGCCCTGGAACCGGCAGGACTTCGATCGGGCCGACGATGGTCGCAATTACGATCGGGTCATCGACGGCCAGGGCCGTGACGTGACGGGAGCATTGGTGCGCCCGGAAGACGGCAGCGCCGTCTTCTTTCGAGACACCATGAGCGAGCGAGATCGGGAGTTCTATGTGGGCGGCATCGAACCGCGGGCGACCATGGACTTTCAGTTTGGCCAGGTGGATAACGAGCTCATCTTCGGCGCCAGGATTCACAGCGAGACCGCTTTTGAGGAGCGCATCGACTCCGACCTCGATGGCGGCGATGTCTCGGTGCGCGCCAGCGAAGTGCGGCAGGGGTATGCCCTGGCAGCCTACGCCCAGAACCGCTTTATGCTCTTCGACGAGCGCCTCCAGGTCTCGCCGGGGCTTCGAGTGGAGACCTTCTGGAACGAGCGACGAATCGACCGCACTCGCGTCGACGGAGAGCCCACCGATCTGGATCCGCCGCGCTCCAATAGCGACACCGTGGTGGCCCTGATCCCCGGTATGGGACTCTCCTACCAGCTCATCGACGAGTTGACGCTTTTTGCCGGCGTCCACCGTGGGTTTGCCCCGCCTCGCACCAAAGATGCGGTGACCACCGACGGCGATCTGCTGGAATTGGACGCCGAATATTCGATCAACTACGAGGTCGGACTGCGCGGACAGATTCAGGACTATCTGGCCGGTTCGCTCGCGGGCTTCGTGCTCGACTTCTCAAATCAGATCATTCCCCCCGCCGAGGCCGCCGGCGCTACCGCCGACTCTCCCGGCGGGTTGATCAACGAAGGTGAGACCACTCACTTCGGAGTGGAGGCGGACGTGCGCTTCGACACGGCGGCGCTCTTAGATCTGGGATTCCAGCTGCCCCTGGGCGTGACCTATACCTGGGTGCACGCTGAATTCGGTGACGCCTGGCGGCCGACGATCCGCGGCAACCGCCTGCCCTACGC
>SLJM01000486.1 GCA_007135085.1 Myxococcales bacterium | reverse complement strand
GCCACACCCCGTCTCGCTCCAGCTCGAAGGTCACCTCCTGAGAGTCGGCCAGCACCCCTTCGACGGCGTCGCTCTTCGGCCCGTCCACATCGGGGTAGATCACGGTCACCTCATAGCTCACCGGTTGGACCGAGACCTCCACGTCGGTGTCCCAGCTCACCCGAACGAAGTCGATCTCCTCGCCAGCGGTGGCCGCCAGGTTGGCGGGGGTTCCAAGGTGGAGCAGAGCTTCCAGAGCGTCGTCTACAAAAGAAGAGACCTCCCCGTCGACCTGAGCGATCTCCTCGCCATCGCGCTCGATAAGATAGGCCGCCGCCCCATGCACACCCTGCCAGCGCAGCTCGATGAAGTCTTGATGGGCCCCGTGGTCTGCTTCCAGGTCGCTTATCGCCGGCGCCTCGGTGGTGAAGCTGAGCTCCTCCGTATAGGCCACGTCCTCGCCATTGGTGATATAGGCGCGCACGAAATAATCTCGCCCCGGTAATAGGGCCGCCGTCTCATGCTCGAAGGTGCCGATCGCCGCCGCTCCCCGGGAGCGGCACTCCCCTTCGTCGAGGGTCGCTTCGGGCTGTCGATCCCAACAGAATCCATAATTGAGCTCCTCCTCCAAAGGAGCCTCAAATAGAGCCGCTTCGAATCGAGCCCCGGTGGCGCCGATCTCATCGACGCCGAGCATTCGAAAGTCGACCTCGTCTCGAAACCCGGCCTCCACCCAGATCCCGTCGCGGCAGACCAGGTCGCCATCTCGCTGCCCCTCCTCCTGGCATTGATCACCCTCCACCTCGTCGGCGTCGATCACGTTGCACGCCGTGCCGACTCCCAGGACGAGCAGCAGCAACAGCGCCGCAGAAATCAGACCCGCCAGGGCCGATCTATTCGATATTTTCCGGCTACTCATTTCTTCTTCCATCGATCACTCTCAAGGACCGTTGATTTTATAATGACTCTTGAATTTCGACTATAGCGTACATAACTTCACTGCGCACATATCAAACGATCTCCATATCTACTACGAGTACCCCAATGAAGTATCCCCTCTTTCCCATCGTCATCGCCGCCGCGGCGCTGCTCCTCAGCCCCCTGGGCTGCGCCGGTCCCGACGGCCAATACCGCCACGGCTCCCCCCCCCCCGGGTCGCATAGCCCCTTTGCCCAACCGGACGAAAGCGATCCCACCGAGGCCCACCGCGACGAGCCGGAACCCCGCGAAGAACGACCGGAAGAAGACGAGCCCGACGAGCCCGAACCGGAGCGCTGAGCGCGAAGCGCTCGACAAGCTCGCGCTGGGGTGGAGGCTGCTGACGCAGCCGGGATGGAGCGCGCTTTGCGCGCGGGGTGGAGGCTGCTGACGCAGCCGGGATGGAGGGCCTGAACTGATGGCCCGGTAACGACGGTCAACCGACGACCACGAGCTTACCTCGAGGGTAAATATTTCGATCTAGACGTCGAGGCAGCGCAGACTGGATGGGTAGTTGATCCCGCGGCGCAGTCAAGCCGCTCCACCCCGGGCGCGTAAGCGCCCTCCATCCCGGCGCCGAAGGCGCCTCCACCCCAACGCCCGAGCGTGTCGAGCGCGAAGCGCTCAAACGTCGAGGGCGTTCATCCGTCGCCACAGGGTGGTGCGGCTAATTCCAAGTAATTCGGCGGCCTCGCCGCGGTGGCCGTCGGTGGCCTCCAGGGCGGACAGGATCTGGCGGCGTTCCCGTTCCTCGTCGCTGATATGATTTCCGTTGTGGTTGTCGCTCTCGCGCATCGGCGGTGGCGGCTCACCACGCATCTCGGGGGTCAGGTCGCCGACGCGCAGCACCTCTCCCTCGCCGACGACGAAGGCATATTCCACCACATTTCGAAGCTCTCGCACGTTTCCGGGCCAGCTGTAGGCCAGCATGGCATCGAAGGCGGCCGCCTCGATGGCCGTTATTTTTCGCGGCATGCCGGAGCGCTCGTTGAACTCGTCGATAAAATGCCAGGTCAGAATCTCGATATCGCCCCGACGCTCCACCAGGGGCGGCAAGAAGATGGGGACCACCCGGATACGGTACATCAGATCTTCTCGAAAACGGCCCTCTCCAACCTCGGTTCGCAGGGCCTTATTGGTAGCCGCAATCAACCGCACGTCCACCTCTTTGGGTTCGGTGGCCCCTACGGGCACGAAGCGCTGCTCCTCGAGGACGCGCAACAGGCGAGCCTGAATATCGAGGGGGATCTCGGCTATCTCGTCGAGGAAGATGATGCCCCGATCGGCCAGGGCAAATAAGCCCTTGCGGTCTTTGACGGCCCCCGTAAAGGCCCCCCGCACATGGCCGAAGAGCTCGGAGGCCAATAACTCACCGGTGAAGCTGGCGCAGTTGACCGCCCGATAGGGCCCCTGGCGGCGGCGGCTCAACTGGTGGATCGCCCGGGCCACAAGCTCCTTTCCCGTCCCCGTCTCGCCGCGGATGAGGACGCTCACGTCGGCCCGGGCCACGCGGCGCACGAGCTCGAAGAACTCCTTCATCTGCGGGGAAGCACTGATCATTCCAAAAAAATTAGTGGTCTCTCGACGCGGGTGTTTCAAAAACCGCTCAGCCATCGTTTCAATCTCCATTAACAGTGAAACAGGTGGAACAACTATGCACGATCTGAAATGGGTGCGCAATCCCAGATCCCTGCACCACTAAAAGACCGGACGGCATTCCAGGAGACCGGCTTTAAGAGTCTGGCACCAACTATGCAATCCCAGGGAGTGGAATTGCTCGCTGACCCAACTCGGAGCACCACATCATGCACCCATTGATAAGACTCATAAAACAACGTGGTCTATCGGGCATGGACCTGCGGGCCGATCTGATCGCCGGTATTACGACGGCCATCTTATTGGTACCTCAGGCCATGGCCTACGCCACATTGGCCGGCCTGCCCCCGGTGGTAGGCCTCTACGCCTCGACCCTTCCCCTGTTGGCCTACGCCGCTATCGGCACCTCGCCGGTGATGGCCGTGGGTCCGGTGGCCCTGATCAGCCTGATGACCGCCTCGGCGCTGGCCCCCTTCGCCGACGCATCGGCGGCTGAATTGGTGACCATGGCCGGCGCCCTGGCAGTGCTGGTGGGGCTTATCCAGATCGTGCTCGGTCTGATGCGCCTGGACTTTCTTACTCGACTGTTGAGCCGGCCAGTGCTGACCGGCTTTACCTCGGCGGCGGCTCTGCTCATCGCCTTTAGCCAGCTGCCGGCCATGCTGGGAGTGGACCAATTTACCTTCGCCATCGGCAGCTGGCATCTGACCACTCTGCTCATCGGCGCCGGGGCGGTGGCCGCCCTTCTGGCCTTCAAAAAGCTCGATCGACGCATCCCGGCAGCCCTGATCGTCTTAGTCGCCGCCACGGCGGCGGTGGCCACTCTGGGCCTCGACGCCGCCGGGGTGGCCGTGGTGGGATCGGTGCCGGCCGGACTTCCCTGGCCCTCGATTCCCCTGGTGGAGACCTCGGTGTTGATCCACCTGCTGCCCTCGGCCTTTGCCATCGCCTTGGTGGGCTATCTGGAATCCTTCGCCGTGGCCAAGGCCCTGGCCCGTCCCCATCCAGAGCGCATCAACGCCCACAGCGAATGGAAGGCCGTGGGGGTGGCCAACCTGGCCAGCGCCGCCGTCGGCGGTTATCCCATCGCCGGCGGGTTCTCCCGCAGCGCCGTCAACGCCGGGGCCGGCGCCAAGACCCGGATCGCCGGGGCCCTGACGGCCCTTATTGTTCTGGCCACCCTTGCCTTGCTGACGCCTCTGTTTACCAATCTACCGCGGGCGGCCCTGGCTGCCCTGGTAATCGTCGCCGTCATCGGCCTGATTCATATCAAGGATTGGAAGCGGCTGGCCCTTCGCGGCCGGGTTCCCCTGACGGTGGCGCTGATCACCTTCGGGGCCACCATGGTCCTCGATATTGAGATGGGCCTGATGCTCGGCATCGCCGCCGGCTTCGTCGCTCAACGTTTCTTCGCTGGCACCACCGGTAATGTTTCAACCTCGACAAACGTTGCAACAACTGAAACCACGTTGCACCCAAATGAAACATCGTGGTGCGTCACCCCCCACCATTGTTCAGAGTTTTCGGTAAAATCACCCTCTTTTTCATGTTGGCACGACTCTCGCAAGTAATTACCAGTGACCGTCAAACGGCGACCTCCTTTTAGAGGTGGCCACCTTAAATCCGAACTAAGGAGACCCTATCATGGCTACCAAAATCCAACCCTTCTTCGACGAGCGCACCTACACCCTGACCTACGTGGTCTACGACGACGAGACCAAAGACGCGGTGGTCATCGACCCCGTGCTCGACTACGAGCCCGGCGCCTCGGCGGTCTGGACCGAGTCGGCCGACCAGGCCATCGACTTCGTCAAGGACAACGATCTGAACCTGCACTACGTACTCGAGACCCACGCCCACGCCGACCACCTGTCGGGGGCGCGGCGCATCCAGGATCAATTCCCGGAGGCCAAGATCGCCATCGGCTCGCGGATCACGGAGGTTCAAAAGCTGTTTAGCAAGGTCTTCAATCTGCCCGACGACTTCCCCACCGACGGCGAGCAATTCGATCTGTTGCTCGACGACGAGGAGGTCATCACAGCGGGAAGCCTCGAGGTGCGCACCATGTTCACCCCCGGCCACACCCCGGCGTGCGCCACCTACGTCATCGACGACGCCGCCTTTACGGGAGACGCCCTGTTCATGCCTGACTTCGGCACTGGACGATGTGACTTCCCGGGAGGCAGCAGCGACGATCTGTACGAGTCGGTCACGGAGCGCATCTATAGCCTTCCCGACGACTATCGCACCTTCGTGGGTCACGATTATCAGCCCGGAGGCCGAGAGGTGGACTATCAGGCCACCATCGCCGAGCAGAAGGAGAAGAATGTGATCCTTCCCGCCAATCGCCCCAAAGAGGAGTTCGTGGCCCAGCGCGACGGACGCGACTCCACCCTCTCCGCCCCTCGGTTGCTTCTGCAGAGCTTGCAGGTCAATATCGACGCCGGCAACCTGCCCGAGCCCGAGAATAACGAGAAGGCCTATCTACGCATCCCGGTCAACGTCTTCCGTCCTGAGAATATGGACAAGAAGAACCTGGTTCTCGAAGAGGCTTAAGTCCGGTGTGCCCGAGACGCTGGAGGCGTCTCGGGCACCTGTGCCGGCGACCCTCTCGGTCGATACCTCCTACAGCGAGAAAACCCAATGGAACCATTAACTGAATTCACCCCCATCGCGGCCACCATCGGTGGCGCGCTCATCGGCCTGGCCGCAGCGCTGATGCTCATCTTCGAGGGCCGCATCGCCGGCATCAGCGGCATCCTCTCCGGCGTCTTCAAGCGGCGCACCGATGAGGACAGCCCACCGGCATGGCAGGCCACCTTCATCGGTGGTCTGGTCCTCGGGGGCCTGGTCTTGATGGTCGCCAACCCGCCGGTGGTCACCACCGGGCTGACCCTATCACCTTTGCTTGTCATCGCCGCCGGCCTTTTGGTCGGCTTCGGCACCCGCCTCGGTAACGGCTGCACCAGCGGCCACGGGGTGTGCGGAATCCCCAGGTTGTCCATCCGCTCCATCTTGGCCACCTTGACCTTTATGGGTGCGGCGGCGGCCACGGTCTATCTGACCAACCACGTCTTCGCCTTCGGAGGTCTATCGTGATGCGTCAACTCATCGTCCTCCTCTCAGGCTTCGTCTTCGCCATCGGTCTCGGGATCTCCGAGATGACTCGCCCCGAAAAGGTATTGGGTTTTCTCGATGTCTTCGGCAACTGGGATCCCAGCCTGGCCTTTGTGATGGGCGGCGCCATCGTCGTCTACGCCGGCGCTCTTCAGCTGGCCAAGCGGCGCGAAAAGCCCAGCTTCGGGGTGCGCTTTCGCATCCCCACCCGCTCGGATATCACGCCGTCGCTCATCATCGGCGCCGCCATCTTCGGCGTGGGCTGGGGATTGGCCGGCTTCTGTCCCGGCCCGGCTCTGGTGGCCGCCTCGGCCACGGTGACCCCCGCTCTCTTCTTCGTCCCCTCCCTGATCGCCGGAATCTTTTTGCATCGATTCATCTTCGATAGAAAATGATCTCTTCCGCGATCGAAAAAACCCCGCCCGGCATCGCCGGGCGGGGTTTTTTGCATTTCATCTTTGAAAAAACCGGTTATTCCTGCGCCGCCTCCAGCCCCGCCGGCGGATCGACGGTACCCTCATAATCGCCGGAGCAGGCAAAGCCGATGCCCATGCCGATGGCCACGGTGACCAGGATGGCGCCCAGGCCGGTGAAGATTCCCTTGATAATATCGTTTTTCATAACTCTCTCACTTCCCGGATGATCAGGCTATTCGCTGGTTGGCACTAAAAGTCGCCCATTGTCTTAATACATTGCCCCAGCCGACGCAACTTCACCTCACCAGTCGAGTGCGAGCCCCGTTTATCGGTAACCCTGTCTCAGCGGAGCATCGAATCTCTTGAAATCTTTGGTCCCAGGTCTTGGGTCTTGAGTCTTGAGTCTTGAGTCTTGAACGACACTACACCCTCCGCAGTTCGAGGGCATCCAACACAAGGTCATTCATCGCAGGGCGCAGTTCAAGACCCACGACCCAGGACTCAAGTCTCAGAAGTCACCAGTCGTTGGGGTCGACCCAGCCGATGCGGCCGAAGCCGGCGACCACGCGCACCCGCTCGACGCGGAAGCGATAGAAGCGAAAATCGGAAAATTTGAGAAAATCCGCCGCCTGAGGGTGGCGGGCCAGATATTGTTCGGCGATCTCGTCGCGCCGATGCTCGGCGGCGATGATCCGCCCCAGATAGGAGGCCCGGGTGGTGGCAAGAGTGTCCCCTTCGTCTTCCTCCTCGTCGCGGATCAACAACGAGGCCCGCACGTCGCGGCGGATATTGCGGGTATGGAAAGCCAGATTGCTTAACAAAAGCCAAAAATTACCCTCTCCGTCAAAGCTCAGCTCCACCAATGACGTATAGGGGTAGCCCTCGTCATCGAGAGTGCCCAGCACACCCCGATCGGCCTGCTCGGCCAGCGCCAGCGATCGCAGACGCAGAAAAGACCCCAATGATTGCTCTTCTTTTTTCGTCTCCTTTCGATTCGCCATATCTCCTTGATTTTCCTAAGCATTGCCCGCTCTCCTCAACATCAGGAGAACGCCCGAACCAAGCGTAAATTTGAAGGTCGCAGGCGCCTATGGTAACACATTTGCGGGCTTTACAGTTAGTCGCATTTGATTGTTCACACGCCGACCGCCTCTGAACCTGGTGACGAGATCATGGAAAACCACCTCAACTCGAGCCAAATCTCTATTGCCAGAGTCGTTGTGTGGTTGACCATGGCCCTCTGGCTTACGGCGGCCGTCGCCGGCTGCGGCAAGACCGCCCTCCTCGATCGCTGCGAGAGCGACGAGGAATGTCCGGCGGGCTCGCAATGTGTGGGAAGCCTTTGCACGGAGTCCATCAGCTGCGACGACGACCAGGACTGCCCGGCAGGTCTGCAATGCCACGACGGCTGGTGCGAAGTGGTCATCCCCGACGAATGTGCCACCGATCAGGACTGCCCGACCTCCTATATCTGTGAGGACGAGCAATGTGTCTTCCAGGGATGCCAATCCGACGACGATTGTGCTGACTGGGAGGTCTGCCAGAGCGGCCAGTGCATTCCCGACAACTGCGAGTGCCAATCCGACGCCGATTGCCCGGGGTCGATGGTCTGCGAAGACGGCTGCCTCTGTTCGGCCGAAGAGGAATGCCAATTCGACTCCGACTGCCCCTCATCGCCGAATGGCCGCAATATCTGCGTTGACAATCTCTGTTACCACGTCGACTGCCTCACCGATGACGATTGCCAGGGTCTGGCCGTCTGCGAGGATCTCCAATGCGTCTTCGCGCCGTTGGAATGCCTCGACGATGACGACTGCCCGGGGGCCAATAATTTTTGCAACTTCGGTCAATGCCAGGAATTTGTGCCGGAATGCAATTTCGACGGCGATTGCGACGACGGTGAGGTCTGCCACGACCAGCGCTGCATCCCCTTCCAGGGCCAGTGCCAGTCCGACGACGAATGCCCCCCAGGCCATGGCTGTATCGACGATTTCTGCATCTTCGAAGGGGATTGCTTCGACGACTTCGACTGCCCCGACGGCTATTCCTGCGAGAACTTCCAATGTATTCCCCCCCAATGCCTGGATCACTCCGACTGCGGGCCCAACGAGCTGTGCTCCAACTTCGAATGTATCCCCGCCCCGCCGGAGTGCATCGACGACTTCGACTGCTCCATTGGCGAGGTCTGCCTCGACGGTCAATGCGTGGGCGGCGCGCAATGCAACACCGACCTGGATTGCCTACCCGGCGAGACCTGTCAAAACGGTGAATGCATCAGCGGCCCGGGCTGTCAGGTCGACGCCGATTGCGGCGAGGCTGAGATCTGTCTGAGCGGCTCCTGCTATTTCGTCGGCGACTGCCATACCGACCAGGAGTGTCGGAGCAACGAGATCTGCGTCAACTATCGCTGCGAGGTCGGCGACCCCTGCGCCGACGTGGCCTGCGCCCCCGACGAATACTGCCACAACGGCCAGTGCTTTCCCCTCGACAGCTGCACCACCGACGCCGACTGCGCCGACGACGAGGTCTGCGATAACGGCTCCTGCCTGCCCCTGGTGGGGCCAGGTTGCGTCACCGACGGCGACTGCGCTGACGGCGAGGAATGCGAAAATGGGTTCTGCGTCGTCCCCGGCGGCTGCTATAACGACGCCGACTGCCCGGACGGACAGGAATGCGAACCGCTCACCAAGGTCTGCCAGCCCGCCGTGCAATGCGTCGACGATTCGGATTGCCCCCAGGGCTTTAGCTGCATCGGCGATCAATGCGTCGATCTTCGCGAATGCCTCTCCGACGCCGAATGCCCACCGGGCACTATCTGCAACGGCTTCTTCTGTCAGCCCGCCCCCCAGTGCAACGTCGACGCTGATTGTGACACTGGCGAGCGCTGCGACCTGGGCAATTGTGTGCCCATCACCTGTGGCGGTGACGGCGACTGCCCCGCCGGCTGGAGCTGTGCCGGCGGCACCTGCATTCCTCCCCTGGTCTGCCAGGCCGACGATGACTGCATCCTCCCCGACATGGAATGCATCAACAATATCTGCGAGGTCCCCGACGGCTGCCAGTCCGACGCCGACTGCTCCTTCTTCATGAGCTGTGTCAGCGGAGCCTGCGTGCCCCTTCCGCCACCGGATTGCTCCACCGACGCCGACTGCGGCCCCGGCGAGATGTGTCAATTCGGCCAGTGCATGCCTCAGGGCCTGTGCACCTTTGACGGCGACTGCCCTCCTGGCGAGCGCTGCCTCAACTTCACCTGTCAGCCCATCCTGGAATGTTCCGTCGACTCCGAATGTGAGCCCGGCCAGGAGTGCATCAACAATCAATGCGTCGTCACCAGCTGCGTCGCACATTCGGACTGCCCGGGCACCCAGCAATGCGTGAACGGAATTTGCGAAGACCCCACCGTCCCGATCTGCTTTGTCGACTCCGACTGCCCCGACGGCTTTAGCTGTGAAAATGGGGAATGCCTGCCCATCATGAGTGAATGCTTCGACGACGACGATTGTCCGGGCGACGAAATCTGCGACAGCGGCGTCTGCGTCGATCCCGTCCCCACCACCTGTCAGGCCGACTCCGATTGCGCCGACGATCAGGAATGCGTCGCCGGCCACTGCCAGCCCGCTCCCCAATGTCGTGACGACGCCGACTGCGGCGCCGGCCAGATCTGCGATATCTTCAGCGGAAGCTGTCTCGACGAGCAATTCTGCGCCAGCGACAACGACTGCCCCATCGGCCAGACCTGCATCGGCGACACCTGCCGACAGATCACGGGCTGCACCGACTCCGGCGATTGTCCCACGGGCACCTTCTGCAACGATGGCATCTGTTTTCTAAACGGAAATTGCTGGCAAGACGACCACTGCCCCGACGGCCAGCGCTGTGACGCCGGCTTCTGTCAGCCCTACGGCTGCACCATCGACGCCGACTGCCAGAGCGGCTTTGAATGCGTCGGCGATCGCTGCCTCTTCGAACCCTATTGCACCGCCGACGAGGACTGCCCGGCGCCCACGCAATGCATCAACTCCACCTGCCAGAACCCCGGCGGCTGCACCACCGACGGCGATTGCCCCAGCGGTCAGAGCTGCTTTGCCGGCGCCTGCTTCACCTTGCCCGACACCAATTGCGACCTCGACGCCGATTGCCCGGATGGCGAGGTCTGCAACTTCGGCCTCTGTGAAGATACCAGCCCCAATACTTGTCAAATCAATGCCGATTGTCAGGACGGTCAGCTCTGCGTGGCCGGCACCTGCGTCAGCGGCACGGAATGCGTCGATGATTTCGATTGCACCTTCCCCGAATCCTGCGAGGAAGGGCAATGCGTGGGAAGTGAAGATCCTTGAAGCTCTCCGATCGTCCCTAGTTGATCGTGTCCACCCGATCTTTGAGCTCTTTGCCCACCTTGAAGTGCACCGACTTTTTCGGCGGCACTTCCACGGTGTCCCCCGTGCGGGGGTTGCGGCCCGTGCGCGCCTGGTAATTGCGAATGGAGAAGCTGCCGAATCCACGCAGCTCGATTCGCTCGTCGGCCAACAGGGCTTCCTTCATCGAGTCGAATACGGCGTTGACGATCGCCTCCGCTCGGTTTTTAGGGACGTCGATCCGCTCGGCGACACGTTCAATCAGCTCCGATTTCGTCATACAAATACTCGCTCGCAATCAGTTCACCCGATCAAATATCACCAGGCGCAGTGGGTAAGGACCTCAGTGAAGAAACTCTTCATTTCCCCAGCATAACCATGGCCTTATGGCCGACTCATGATCAGTGGCACGAACCCCTGATTCTGTCAAGGAGTTCGGGTGGTGGGTGGTGGGTGGTTTTTCGATAAGTCTCGGTGGTTCTTGGTGAACCTCGGTGGTTTTTCGATCGTCAGATAGATCTTGGGTGGTTTAGCCACCGTTCCTGTGGGACCATCGACCAACTTCACATCGAAGAAAACAACAACCTCCCCCGTCCCGATCGCCTACCCGCCGTAACGAACCCGAAATAATTGCTGTCCCATAAAGATGAAGTCGCCGTTTTCCAGACGGGTCTTCTCCCAGATCTTGACCCAGGTGCCGTTGGAGGAGTTCAGGTCGACCAGGTAGCAATGACCGTCGTCGCCGGCGTAGATCTGGGCGTGGCGGCCGGACATGAATTTGTCGTGGGGAAAGACGATATCTCCCTTCTCACGTCCCAGCACCGCCCCGGCTTCGGGCAGGCAATAGACGTTCTGGACCACTCCGCCGATACCGATCTGGAGGATCTTGAAGCTGCCACCGGGGGCGGGGCTACCCATATAACGGGTGCCGTCGGAGCTCTTGGTCTTGGGGGTAATCGACTGTTCGAAGCGCTCGAAGCGAAGGACCTGTCGGCCCATCAAGATCGTGTCGCCCGGGGTCAGCCGGGTTTCGTCACGCAATTTGATGAACGTGCCGTTGAGGCTGTACAGATCCTCGATGAAGAGCTTGCCGTTTTCGATGTGGAATCGGCTGTGCTTGGGGCTCAAAAAGGCATCGGTGGGAAAGCGCTGATCGCCGTCGCGGCCCACGGTGGTCTCTAAAAACTTCAGGGCGATCTTGGTGCCGTCGCTGCCGTCCTCGTTGATGCTGACCAACTGGATATCCCAGGGGTTGGCCTCTTCGGCGGCCGCCGTGGCCGGAGGGGGAGCGGGGCGTTCCTCTTTGAGGACCGTACCGCCGGAAGGAACCGACGTGGTGCGTTTGGGCCGCTTCAGCGAGCCGCCGCATTCGACGCAAAAGCTCATCCCTTCCGGGTTTTCCGCATTACAGGACGGACAGACCACGGAGCGCTCCGAGACGGCCTCCGAGGGATCGGCCCCCACGGGCTCGACCTCCACCATGGGCAGCTCTTCCTCATCCCTATTGGGATCGGGCCCCCCTGCCTCGGTCATTTCCTCGCCGATGGGAATGGAGTCGACGGTGGCGCCGGTGGCCAGCCCGCGCTTGGCGGGCTCAAATTGAGGCGTATCCAGGGCGTCGAGCAAAAAGCCCGCGTCTACATCGCCCCCATCATCATCGTCGGCGATCTGATCGAGGCTCGGCCCCTGATCGATCACAGGGCTTCCCAGCCGCGGTCCGGAGCGAAAACGTTTGGCCACCTCACCGACGGCCTCGTCTTCCTCCGGAGCATAGGCTGGCAATTCAATCCCACCAGACATGGGAGCGCGAAACCGACCGCCTTTCGACGCCTCGCCAGTCTGCTCCTTGCCCGTGTTGTCTTCGCTTCCCGTCCCGTTTGAGGAGAGTTCTCCCTCGCTCACCGATGCCTCCAAACCGTGTGTCCGGGCGCTTGCCCGAAGAGCCAAAATCGTTGGGTAGTTGAGCCACTGGCAGGTTACAAGAGGGTGTGCACCATTTCAAGGCGTTGACCGCCTCTGAATACGAGGTTTCACAATCCCAGGTCTTGAGTCTTTGAGTCTTGAGTCTTGAACTACACTACACCCTCCGCAATTTAAGGGCGTCCAATACAATGCATTCATCGCAGGGTGGCGTTCAAGACCCTCGACCCAGGACTCAAGACTACCTCCGAGTCATTACCGAGGTATAAACTCCGCTGTTCCCTTGACTTTCCCCTTTTGTCCTGACAATGTTTCGCCGCCTCCGAACTCGCTCGGAGGAGCCCAAATATTGATAACCCCGCGCCCCGGCACGGATTCGACCTCGCAGGAGTGACATTATGACTCGCAAATGCAGCATCACCGGAAAGAAGCCCAAGGTGGCCAATAAGGTCTCCCACGCCAACAACCGCACCAAGACGCGACAGAAGCCCAACCTTCAGACCAAGCGCATCTACGTCCCCGAAGAGGATCGGTGGGTCAAAGTGCGCCTGTCCAACCGGGCGCTGCGCACGGTGACCAAGAAAGGCCTGCTCAACTACCTGCGCTCCAAAGGCCTGAAGCTCAAAGACGTCACCTGTTAATAAGGTGATCGGTCCGGGGATTGAGAAGACGATCGACCCTGCCAGACGGCGGGGTCGATTTTTTTTTGCTCGCTTCGCTCGCGTGGTTTTGCTCGCTTCGCTCGCGTGGTTTGTGGTTTGTGGTTCAGAGATCGGGGTGGATCGGAACGTTGGGATCGCCGCAGGGCGCCATTAACCACCAACCACGATCCACCAACCACGGTGAGCGAAGCGAACGCCGCTCTTCTGTCTGCACCGTCGTCTATGTTATCCTCAACAGTGATAACGCACCGGCTGGCAACGGCATAAGAGATGAGCGAAGACACAGTGGACATACCCCGGCGGGCACGCCAGGTACGCCGGATCACGGGGGCCCTGGCGGCGATCCCCACGGCCAGTCCCGACGCTCCGGAGTTGCTGCGCGATCTGGAGAGTCTGTCGGACAGCTCTTTTGGCGAGCTTAGCGAAAGCGACAAATTAACGTTGCTCCAGTCCATGCGCCGCCAGATGGTCGAGCAACAGCAGCGCTATCTGTCACTGCTCAATATCAGCAGCGCCCTGGGGGCGACCTTAGATCGTCGTGAATTTCTCCAGATGACTATGGAGCATATCACGAAGGTCATGCAGGCCCAGCGATCCACTTTATTTTTAGTCGACAAATCCACGGGTGAACTCCACGGCACGATCGCCCAGCGCTCGGAGACGGAGATCGTCTTGCAGCCCGGCCAGGGCATCGCCGGCTGGGTCGCCCAGTCGGGACAGAGTCTCAATATCAAAGACGTCTACGACGATCCCCGCTTTCATCAAGGTGTCGATCACAGCACGGGCTTCACCACCCGGGCCATGCTCTGCCAGCCGGTGCGCAACGCCGATGGCGAGATCGTGGCCGTCCTCCAGGTGCTCAACAGCGATAACGGATATTTCTCCGAAGAGGACGCAGGCCTGCTCAGCGCCATCGGCGGCCAGATCTCGATCGCCCTGGAAAATAGCGCCCTCTACCACTCGCTGATCGATAAAAACCGCAAATTGCTGGAGACCAAGAGTCGGCTGGAGCATAAGATCGCCGAGCTCGATCTGCTCTTCGATATTCAGCGTCGGTTGAGCCAGCCCTCCGATCTGGAAAGCCTGGTCAAGACGATCACCCAGAAGACTCTGGAGCTGGTCAACGGAAAGGCCTGTGCGCTGGCGCTTCGCGAGCAAAATGCCTATCGGGTCTACGTCATGATCGATCGCTCCGCCGATTACTCGCGGGACTGGCATTTTTATACGCGGATGCTGCCGCCGGATAATCAGATGGTGGCCACCCAGGTCATCGACAGCGGGGAGCTCTTCTCCTGCGACGGCACGTGCCGAAGAATTCCGGGGCCCACAGCGCGCGAGGCTGCCCTGGATGCCCATAATATCATCGCCGTGCCCCTCTTCGACGACGAGTCCTGCATCGGCGCCCTTCAGGCCTTCAACCTGGTCTTGCCCCACGATCCGAATACTCTGGGATTTACGGAAGACGACGAGAAGGTGCTGACCCTTATCGCCTCTCAGATAGCCAGCACCGTGGCCTCCCGGCGGCGGCGGGAGTTGCGGGAAAAAGAAGATCGCCTGTCGACCATCGGTCAGATGATCGCCGGCATCCTCCACGACTTTAAGACCCCCTTTTCGGTGATCAACGGCTACGTCCAGCTCATGGCCGACACCGACGACGCCGCGACCCGCAGCGAATACGCCGAACGAGTGGTCCGCCAATTTCGAGATCTCAACCAGATGACCCGCGAGCTGTTGCGCTTTGCCCGCGGCGAATCCCAGATCTTGTTGCGCAAGGTCTTCCTCCACAAATTCATCGACGAGGTGGCCGAGCTGTTGCGCCAGGAATTCGAAGATCATGAGATCGACTTCCAGATCGATCTCAATTATCGCGGCGAAGCCCTCCTGGATCCGGTCAAGATGAAGCGGGCCATGCTCAACCTGGCCCGAAACGCCATCGAGGCCATGCCCGAGGGAGGCCATTTTCGAATCGGCGTCGATCTCCACGAAGACGGCGACAACCTGTGCCTGACCTTCCGGGACACCGGCCAGGGAATCCCGCCGGAGATCCAGGATCATATCTTTGAATCCTTCGTCACCCGAGGCAAATCGGACGGCACCGGCCTCGGTCTGGCGGTGGTCAAAAAGATCGTCGACGAACACGGCGGCTCCGTGCGCTTTGAGTCCACCCCCGGTCAGGGCACGACCTTTTTCATCGATCTCCCACTTCACCCTCCGGAACGAGATTCCAAATAATGAAGGTCCGCACTTTCTCCTGGCGCTCCCTCTTTTTCGTCATCATCGCCGCTCTGGCCATGCCATTGAACGGGGCCTGCGATCGCGACGACGACTCCCCGCCGGTGACCTTCGCCGCCCCCTCCGGGCAGAGCGGTGAAGAGATGGAAGACTCGGCGGAAGCGGTCGACGAAGACGACGTCGACGGCCCGCAACACCCAGCGGATCTGCCGGAGGGCACGGCGGAACAACAGGCCAAACTCATCGAGGGGCGGACCGCTTTTTTGAGCGACCAATTCGAAGAGGCAGAAGAGATCTTCAAAGAGCTGGCCTTTGAAGAGCCGGTCACGGGCGACACCATCTCCGCCGCCGTGGCCCTGGCTCAGATCTATATCGAGACCGGTCGCTCCGAGCGTGCCCTGGAGCTCTTCGCCGATCTCGAAGAGCATATCGCCCATATCCCGGAGGTGCTCTTCGTGCTGGCCGGGGTCTACGCCGAATTGGGCCATCCCCAGCGGGCGATCCGGGCCTACGATCGCACCTATGCGCTCAACCGGGACTATATCTTCGTCCTGCCCCAGATGGCGGAGCTCTTGATCGCCCAGGGAGAAGAGGAGAAGGCCGGCGAGCTGCTCTTTCGATACGAACAGCGGGTCTATCAGATGGCCGAGATCTTGGAGTCTCCCGATCGGGCTTCCGAAAAGGACCGGCTCTACGTCCTCGATATTCTGGCCCTGCTCCACGACGAACGGGCTCACGACGCCCTCCAAAAAGCGCTGGGCGATCCCTCGGCCCAGATCCGCGGCGGCGCCGCCCTGGCCCTGGCCGATCTGGCGGTGGTCGAGGCCCGCGACGACATCGAGGAGCTGGCCGTCGAGGACGACGATCAATCCGTGCGCGACGCCGCCCGGGTGGCCCTCGATTCGCTGCGACAGCTGCCCGACCAGCGCTGATGAAATGCTCTTTGGACGACGTAGAAGATCGGTTCGCCCGTGACTAACTTCTAATCGCCGGCACCAGGCAAACCAAAATCAGATCGGTGGATCGATGATTTCTTGGCGTCTTTTTTCGTGGTCATTGCTCTGCACGCTTCTGACTCAGATCGCCTGTGGGGCCAGCGATACCGACCAGGACAACCCCACCCAGACGCTGTCCGTCCACGCCGTGGTGGGCAATCAGCCATTTTCCTGTCAATCCACCTACCAGGGGTTGGGGCTGTCCCGATCGACGGTGGCCCTTCCCCGACGCCGACGACCCCTTCACGTTAGAGGCCGTCCTGAAGTCGCTTGCCTCCTTTCAGCGCACTCTGATCTCGGGCCGCTCCGATTTCGATCGCTATATCTACGACGGCGACGAGGCTGCCCTTTCCCAGTCTGCCAGGCGGGGAATGGCCCTCTTCTTTTCGGAGCGTCTGGAGTGCTTCCACTGCCACGGGGGCTTTAATTTTACGGCCGACGTCGACCATGAGGGCACGATCTTCAGTGAACCGTCATTTCACAATACGGGCCTCTATAATTACGACCATCTCGGCTCCTATCCCAGACCGAATCGAGGTCTCTACGAATTTACGGGCCGCCCCGAAGATATGGGACGATTTCGGGCCCCCACCCTTCGAAATATCGAGGTCACCGCCCCCTATATGCACGACGGCAGTGTGGCCGATCTCGACGAGGTGATCGACCATTACGCCGCCGGCGGCCGCACCGTCACCGACGGAGAGTGGGCCGGCGACGGTAGCCAGAACCCCTTCAAGAGCGAATTTATCGTGGGATTCGAGCTCTCCGAGCAGGAGCGAGCAGATCTCATCGAATTTCTGCACTCCCTGACGGATCGGGAGTTTCTCGAAGATCCTGACTTTGCCGATCCCAACGAAGACCGATGACGCCCACCAGGCGAAGGCCGAGTAGAAAAAGCAGGGTAAGCCAGACCGTGGCTGTCCCCCCGCCGGAGCCGCTGCAGCGCCTTTGACCTGGGCCGTCTTCTTCGCCTGGCTCCGTATCATCTCCGCTCTGCGGCGAATCGTCGTGGAGATGATCTTCGAACCAGCCGGGCATACCATCATCCTGCTCTTCTTCCCCCTGTTCCTCCTGCTCTTCTTCCTCCTGCTCTTCTTCCTCCTGCTCTTCTTCCTCCTGCTCTTCCTGCTCTTCTTCCTCATCGGCGAGAGGTCGTCGGGGAATGGTATCCTTGATCAACTCCCATCGTTCGGGGCAGATCTGAGCTACGGCGCTGTGGTCGGGACAATCGCTGCGCGCTCCCTCCAGGTCGGCCAGCCGGTAGATCGGCTCCTGGGGCTGATCGGGCTTCAGGCGCCACAATTCGTGATCCTCGCTGACGCCACTGCTGCAGATAAATAAGCCCTGTCCGTCATCGACCACACATCGCACGTCCTGCCCGGTCAGACGCTGGTCGTGGTGCAACACTCCGTCCTCCGCTCGGGCCGCGCCGTGCCACTCCTCGGAGATAGGCGCCACATAGACCTGGCCCCCGGGGCCGACGTCGGCGTTTAAGGGCCAGGTCGATAACTCGACCCTGTGGCGGCCGGGATCGTCGACGGGGCCCCACACCAATAATGGATCCGCGCCCTGGCGCAGGGCGGCCACGATTATCCCCGTCCCCTGGGAGTTCTCTCCCGTCGCGAAGAGGTAGGCGTAGCGCAGATCGTCGCCGTAGTGATGGTACTCCCAGTCGACGCCGGCCTGATCCAGATCGGCGCTCAACGCCACAGCGGCGCCGCGCAACGAGGCGTCGTCGTCAAAAGCGGTGGCCACCAACCGACGATCGTCGATCCAGTCGACGCCCGTAATCTTGATCCCCTGCGCGGTTTCAATCGGCCCCTGCAGGGTCGTCCCGCCGTCGACACTCCAGAAGACCTCGCTGCCATCGGCGACGTCGACCACAGCGGCGATCCGATCGTCGCCCCGTCCAGCCACGTCGGCCACCCAACCCGGCAGGGGATGAAAATGATCGACGTCGCAGCCGTCGCGGGTCACGGCCAAGCCCTCGGGGGTGGCCATCGCATAATGCGTGGGCCCAAGCACCGCCGAATAAAGCGGTCCCGTCGCCCCAAAGGCCTCCTTGCAGATAAGCTGCGTCGAGCTTCCCTGGCGCACGAACCCCGGCGTCGTCACCAATACCCAATCCCCATCGGCTGATTCATCGCCGAGAAGTTCCAGCTCCAGCGGCGCCGGATAGCTCGGATGGTGGGCCATGACAAAGGGAGCGATCAGGATCACCAGCGCCATCGACCACCACCGATCCCATACCCCACGGCCAGACCGATCCATTAGCTCCCCCTCCAATCGCTGATTACGAAAATTCTCTGTTGATCATGGGCACCAGCCCCGGACTCGCCAGTGAGCGGCGGGCCGAGCTACCTGACGGCTTACCTCAGGAAACGGCTTTCGTCGCCGGTGGTCAGGTTGCGCAAGAAGATATAGTCGCCGCCGGCGTCGACCACCGAGAGCCAGCGTCCGGCGCCGAGATCGGGCAAGAAGGCGACCTGTCGGGGCAGGACCAGGGCCCCGTCGGGGTTAAACCGCTCGCTGACCCGCGAGAAGTTGCGCTCCACCCGCAGCGTAAACGACAGGCCTTGGACGGGATCGACGACCCCTTCGCGGAGGCGAAATTGGAAATAAGGTCCGCGGTACAGCTCCCCGGTCTGCGCTCGGCCCTCGAGAAGACCGGTGTCGGCCTGGTCGCGAAGCACGCATTCATCACCGTCGCGCTCCCATGGGGAGGACATGCCGCTGGAGGAGCCCACCACCGTCCAGGCGTCGCGGGCGCGGATCTCGTAACTAAGCCCGCGATCGAAGCACTCCCTGGTGGGCAGCACGTCGACGCGATCCTCCTCATCGAGGACCGCCAGATCGACGCCGAATGGGCCGACCTCGACGATCTCGTAGGTTCGAAATTCGGCGGGCCCCTCATAGACCTCACAGCCGGCGACGTTGCCCGGTGAAGTGCGGATCGTGAGCCGATCGCCGACCTCGACGCCGGCGGCACAGAAGTCGCTTCCACCGGATCGAAAATGACCGTCATCGTCGAGATCCACCAGACCGCGAGCCTGCTCGCCAGGGCCGGGGATCCGCCCCTCGTAGGTGATGGTCCAGTCCTCGTTGAGTAACCTCAGATCATGGACGGAGCGCACGATCTCGGGCTGTCCGGCCTCGTCGAACCAGGCCTCGGCATAGGTCGCAAGGTCCAGGCGTTGGGCGTCGGCATAAGTGTCGAGATCGTCGGGCACCTCAGGCGCCACCGGCTGTGGCATCAGAGGTGATCCGCAGCCCATGACCGTCGTGTCGTCGGCGGCGTCGCGCATGGCCTGCAATAATTCGTCGGGCTGCTCGCATTGGGCGCGGCCCCGAACCTGTCCGTCCGTGGCCGTGGCGTCGCGAAGGCCGAAGATGGGGGTGATCCCGATCTGGGCGCCGTCGACGTCGAAGTAGCGAAATTGCTCTAATTCTTCGTCGTCCTGCTCGTCCGGATTGCCCCCCAACGGAAAGGAGGGGGTCGAAAGGCAGGCCGCCTCGTCGCTGTCGGCGCGACGCTGGGCGTCGAAGAGGAAGGTCTCCTCGTCGAGCGGTGCCTCGCCGTCGTAGATGCACTCCAGATCGATGGCGCCCATCATATAGAGCTGGCCCGAATTGTCGGCCAGCCGGGCCCCGATTCGATACTGCACATGCCGGGCCTGTTCATCCAAGATATCGCGCTCCACGTCGGCGCTCATCGCCAGCGACGCCGTCGACACGGGCACTCCCGGACGGACTCGAAACGGCGCCGTCGGCGGCTCCGCCGCCTGCGCGGCGTCGATGAGCTCCACCCGGCCCCGATCGAAGAGGATCACCTCGCTATTGGCCCGATCGAGGACGTAGACGAATAATCCCAGGGGATCGACGTCGACCTGATTTGCTCCCCACTGCACAGGTCCGTTGTCTTCCTCGTCGTCGACCCAGCTGATGCGATCGGTCTCACAGGGCGGAGCGGCCTCGTCGCCCAGACAACTTGCCTCGTCGCCCAGGCCGCGCTCGTCGAGGGCCACCCGAGACAAGATCGAGACGTCGCGGTAGATCACCCAGGCCTCGCCGGGCTCATGAGAGAGCGCAAAATCGGCGGGGCGACCCGCAAGGTCGAGGGTCTGCACATCCACTTCGGACCACTCGCAATTTTCGTCGGGCAGATAATCCCGTCGATCGATGCCATCGTCGGGGCGCTCACAGCTCAAGCCGCCGCGGATCTGGAGTTGATCCGGTTGTCGGGTCAACACCACCACCACCGGTTCGCCATCGGCGTCTTCGGCGGCCTCGATGGCCACCGGCGAGCCCTCGAGCTCGACGGTCTCCTCTAAAGGGCGCAGGGTCCACAGATCGATGCCGGTCAATGTGCGATCGCCCTGGTTGGCCACCACCGCCGCCGTGCCTCCATCGGTGACCGCCCCGTCCACCGGGCTCGGTCCTACGTCAATTCCCGTCAACCCGGGGCGCCGACTGTCGAGGTTGACCACCCGCGGCTCTTGTTGACCAAGGGCGACGACGCTGACTTTGTGGCTTCGCTGG
>SLJM01000450.1 GCA_007135085.1 Myxococcales bacterium | reverse complement strand
ACCACGTCATCGCTTAAGCCCTGGCGCTCGAATGCCTGATAGACCCGGGCGAATCCCACCTTAAAGGGCAGGGCCACGTGGTCGGCAAATACCAGGGGCGCCGCGCCGGTCCCCCCTTCGCCACCGTCGATATTGATAAAGTCCACGCCCCGCTCGCCTCGGGCCATCTCACGGGCCAACTCCTCCCAGAAGCCGATCTGCCCCACTGCCGATTTTATCCCTACCGGAAGGCCCGTGGCATCGGCGATGGACTCCACGAAATCGAGCATCTCGTCGACGTTCGAAAAGGCCGAATGCGAGGAGGGGCTGATGACGTCTTTGCCCTGGGGAACGCCACGAATCTCGGCGATCTCCGCCGTGACCTTGGCGCCGGGAAGCACCCCGCCGCGGCCCGGCTTTGCGCCCTGACTGAGCTTTATCTCGATGGCTCGAATGGCAAAGCGCTCCACCTTCTCGACGAGCTTCTCCATCGAGAAATTTCCCTCTTCATCGCGGGCACCGAAATAGCCCGTGCCGAGCTGCCAGATCAAATCTCCGCCATGGTCGTGATAGGGCGACACCCCGCCCTCGCCACTATTATGAAGTCCGCCGGCGATGGCCGTGCCTCGATTGAGGGCCTCCACGGCGGCGGCGCTCAGCGAGCCGAAGCTCATGGCCGAGATAAAAAAGACCGACTCCGGCCGAAAAGCCTTTTTGCGCCCCCTGGCTCCGCCCAGAATTTTTGCGCATTTTATGGGGTGCTTCGGATCGTAATCGTCGTCGCCCGCGAGGGGCTCTCTTGTGGGAAACGGCGAGGGTTTGATGATCAGATAATTGGGCGCCAGCTCCACGTCGTTGTCGGTGCCGAAGCCGAAATAATTATTCTGCTTTTTCGCCGACGCGTAGATCCAGCTTCGCTGATCTCGAGAAAAGGGGCGCTCCTCGTCGTTGTTGGTGACGATATATTGGCGTAGCTCGGGGCCCACCGACTCCAGCAGATAGCGAAAATGACCAACGACTGGAAAATTTCGCAGGATGGCGTGCTTCTTCTGGGTCAGATCGTAGATGGTCACCAGAACCAGCAACAGCACCACCGCGCCAACTACCCAGAGAAAAATAGTCATCGTCGATCCCGCGTCAGTTGGCTGGAGAGGTATATGAATTCGCCAATGGGGTTTATGTAAACGGAAAATGGTCGGAAAGTCGAGCGCCCCCCCTTCACCACTGGATCACCTCCAGTTCGACCTCTATCAATCCGGACTGAATCATTCCCATATCTCGGGCCGCCGCATAGGAAAGGTCGATGACCCGACCGTCGACGAAGGGCCCCCGATCGTTGATGCGAACCACCACGGACTTTCGGGTTTCCACGGCGCGCACCCGCACCACCGTGCCAAAGGGAAGGGTTCGATGGGCGGCGGTCATCTCATGCTTATTATAGGTCTCACCACTTGCCGTGGTCCGCCCGTGAAATTTATCGGCATAATAGCTGGCCAGCCCCACCGCTTCGTGGCGGTCGCCGGAGGGACTGTTCACGGTGGGCCCCGTCGAGGCACAGGCCGTACAAAAGAGCAAGAGGGCGGTGACGATGGAGAGCCAGTACATTTTAGTGCGGAACATGCTCAACTCCATGATGGACAACGCTCGAGCAGCTCCTCAGATTTGACCATCTTTTCGGGCTTTCTGCAATTTTTGACCTCCACCACTACTGCCAGGCCAGGGATGGCCTGTGGACCAGGTTGGGAGGCCACAGGCCAGGGATGGCCTGTGGACCAGGTTGGGAGGCCACAGGCCAGGGATGGCCTGTGGACCAGGTTGGGAGGCCACAGGCCAGGTTGGGAGGCAAAAATACAAATAAAAACCCCGCTGCCACGACGTGACGGCGGGGTCTTTGTTTCTATGCGGGCTGGAAGCCCGCGCTCCATCACACGCGCTCGAACAACGCGGCAGCGCCCATACCGCCACCGATGCACATGCTGACGACGCCGTAGCGGCCGCCCGTCTCTTCGAGGGCTCGAAGGAGGGTTCCCGCCATGCGGGTTCCGCTCACACCCAGGGGGTGTCCAACGGCGATGGCGCCGCCGTTGGGGTTGAGCTTCTCGTCGGGAATGCCAAGCTCACGCTGGCAATAGACGGCCTGGGCGGCAAAGGCCTCGTTGATCTCGAAGAGATCGATATCGTCGACGGTCAGCCCCTCTTTTTCGAGGAGCTTTCGGATCGCCGGGACAGGGCCGATGCCCATGATGTCGGGAGCCACACCGGCGACCTGGAAGGCCCGGTAATAGCCCATGGGCTCGATGCCGAGCTCATCGGCTTTTTCCTTGCTCATCAGCACCGTGGCCGCCGCGCCGTCGGTCAGTGGCGAGGCGTTACCGGCGGTGACCGTTCCCTTGGGATTAAAGGCCGGTCGCAGCCCGGCCAAAACCTCTTCGGAGGTGGTCGGACGCGGGCCGTCGTCGCGGCTCACCGTGACAGCCTTGCGGGTGCCGTCGGCCTGGACCTGCTCGGTCTCCACGGCCATCACTTCATCGTCGAAGAAGTTGCGCTCCCAGGCAGCCACCGCTTTTTTATGACTCGCCGTGGCGAATTTATCCTGTTCTTCGCGGCTCACCTCGAAGCGCTCGGCCACGTTCTCGGCGGTGGTTCCCATGGGGGTGTAGATCTCGGGATATTCGTTCATCAGCGTCGGGTTGGCCGAGGCCTTATTTCCGCCCATGGGGATCATGGTCATCGACTCCGTACCGCCGGCGACGGCCACGTCGATGGCGCCGAGCATGATGCGCTCCGCCATCTGGGAAATGGTCTGCACACCGGAGGAGCAGAAGCGGTTGACCGTCATGGCCGGCACCGTGTCGGGCAGGCCGGCCATCACGGAGGCGATGCGGGCCACGTTCATGCCCTGCTCGGCTTCCGGCATGGCGCAGCCGATGGCCACGTCTTCGATATCGGCCGGGTCCAGGCCCTTGGCGCGGGCGACCGCTTCTTTGATGACCGTGGCGGCCATGGTGTCGGGGCGAGTGTCTTTGAGTCCGCCTTTTCTGGCCCGCGTAAAGGGGGTGCGAACATAGGAGGCGATGACGACTTCTTTGATGCTCATGAAAATTCTCCTCTATGGAGCGAGTATGCCCTGGGGGGCATACATAAATGATCGGTTATTCGCTTGAACTGTGCGGGCGCCGCGCCAATTCCTCTTGCGAAGTCTGGCGCGACGCCCAGATCGATCAGTTCCTGAGCGGCTTATTATTCATCAGCATATATTGCATCCGCTCCTGGCTCTTCTCTTCACCGCAGAGCGACATAAATGCCTCGCGCTCCAGATCGAGGAGCTGCTGCTCCGTGATCTGCACGCTCTGGCTGGTCTGACCGCCGCATAGGACGGTGGCCAATTTGGTGCCGATGAGCCGATCGTGGGCCGAGATCTGGCCGTTTTGCTCCATGCTGTACAGGAGCATGTCGATCGTGGCTACGCCGTCGGGGCCGGGGAGCCGGAATTTGGCCGGCCGCGGCGCCTTGAAGCTGCTGTTGGCCATGCCCAACACACGCTGCTTGGCGTCGTGGAGCAAGAAGTCGGCGTTGATCGTGACCCGGTCATTCTGGGTCAACAGACCCAACTCCCGGGACTCCTCGCAGCTCTTTCCGACCTCACCCATGCCGATGGCCATAAAGATCTTCTGCAAAAACGGCAGGGCATCAAAATCCTTGTCGCCGGCGTGCATGCCGAAGACGTTGCGCATCAACTGGAGGTTTCCGCCACCGCCGGGGATAAGACCGACGCCGACCTCGACGAGCCCCATATAGAGCTCACCGGCGGCCTGAATGGCGTTTGCACCCATGGCCACCTCGGCGCCGCCGCCCAGGGTCAACCCCTTGGGCGCGGCCACCACGGGCTTGCTGCTGTAGCGCATGCGCTGGTTGGCGTCCTGGAAATTTCGGACCATGGACTCGATATCGTCCCAATTGCCGGCTTTGGCGTTCATCACCACCAGCATCAGGTTGGCACCGGCGGAGAAGTTGGTCGAATCGTTGCCGATGACCAATCCTTCCCAGTCGCCGCTCTCCACCTCGTCGATGCTCTTATGCATCATGTCGATGAGGTCCGGATCGACGGCGTTCATCTTGGTGTGGAATTCCAACAGCGCCACGCCGTCGCCCATATCCCAGAGGCTGGCCGAGGAATTTCCGAAGACCTTGTGGTCCCCTTCGGCGCGCTTGAGAAGGTCGACGCTCACCTCGCGCTCAGAGCGCTTGACGGGTACGTACTCCCCTTTGAAGACGTCGTAGTAGAATTCCTGGTCATTCTCCCATTTGTAGAAGGACTCCACGCCGGCGGCGACCATCTCGTCGACCCAGCCCGGGGTATCGATATCGGCTTCCTTCATCTGCTGAGCCGTCCACTCCACGCCCAGGGCGTCCCAGACCTGAAACGGCCCCAGATCCCAGTTAAATCCCCAGCGCATGCCGCGGTCGATATTGAGCACGTCGTCGGCGATCTCACCGAGGCGTCGCGCCGTATAGGCAAGGGAGCGCAGGGTGACCTCTTTGGCGAATTCGGCGGCCTTGTCGTCGCCGTCGACGATCACCTTCTTGATCCGATCCGCCGGCGAGCCCTTGGCGCCTTTGATGCTGTCGAATTTGGGCTTATTTCGCGGACGGTAATCCAGGCTGCCCTCTTCAAGAGCCAGAGTCTGGATGCCCTCTTTGGTCTTTTTATAGAAGCCGCCGCCTGCTTTCTGACCGGTCATTCCCTGTTCGACCAGATCGCCCATAAAGCCCGGGACCTGGAAGATGTCACGCTCTTCGTCTTCCGTAAGCGTGTCGTAGCAGTTCTTGGCGACGTGCATAAAGGTGTCGAGGCCCACCATATCGGCCGTTCGGAACACCGCCGAGCGGGGCCGGCCCATGGGCTTGCCGAAGATGACGTCCACGCCCTCGACGGTCATATCGTAGTCATCCATCAGGTGCATGATGGTCATCATGCCGTGGACGCCGATGCGGTTGGCGATGAAGTTGGTCGTGTCTTTTCCGTAGACGATGCCCTTGCCGAGCACGTCCTCGCCGAAGCGCTCGATGGTCTCGGTCACGGCCGGATCGGTGTCCGGGCCCTCGACCAATTCCAGGAGCTTCATATAGCGCACGGGATTGAAGAAGTGGGTGACCAAAAAGCGCGACTTGAAGCTATCGCTTCGGCCCTCGAGCATGGCGTCGATGGAAAGGCCCGACGTATTCGACGAGATGATCGCCTCGTCGCTGGCGTGCTCCTCCACCTTGGAGAAGGTGTCCTGCTTGATCTTCACACTCTCCGGCACGGCCTCGATGATCCAATCGGCGTCGGCCAGCCACTCCAGATGATCCGTGGTGTTGCCCGGCTTGATCAGATCCAGATCGCGCTTGCTGTAGATCGGCGAAGGCTTGGTCTTGGCCAGCTTCTTTTTATTCGACGCGGCGAACCGATTTCGGAAGGCCGGATCGTTGACGTCGTCGCCCTCACCCGGGTTGGGGGGCACGATATCGAGCAAATAAACCTCGATGCCGGCGTTTGCCAGGTGGGCGGCGATTCCGCTTCCCATCACGCCGGAGCCGATGACGGCAGCTTTGCGAATGCTTGAGGTGGCCATATATCTCCTTCCTTAATCTGTCGGGTTAGTAAACACTCAGTCGATCTACTCCATGCAACCGCGCATCTTATAATGAATGACGGTTCAGTGGGTCAAGGCGCAGCAGATCTAATCACTGATTTCGGCGAGTCAAAAAGACTGGGTCTTGAGTCTTGAACGACTGGGTCTTGAGTCTTGGGTCTTGAACTCCGCCCTGCGAAGAACGAGAGTGATCGCGCCAAACCTCTTTTCGTCAAAGGGCGCCGTTCAAGACCCACCACACAGGACTCAAGACATCAACTCGGTGATCGAACGGCTCTGGAGCGAATCGACGGATCACCGAAGTTCCTATTCTTTACAAATGGTCCGCCCCGAGAAGTCCGCCTCTTGCATTGACTCAACGTTGTCAGTAATTACCGTGTCGACTGATCAACTTATGAGGTGACGCCATGATTGAACCCCAAGAAATTGTCGATAAAGTCCAGCAGGCCCTGCCCGGTGCGCAAGTGGCGGTGCAAGATCTGACGGGGACCAAAGATCACTACAAGGCCCGCGTGGTGGCCGAGCAATTCGACGGCAAGCCTTTGGTGGCCCGCCATCGTCTGGTCTACGGCGCCCTGGCCGAAGAGATGAAGGGGCCGATTCACGCCCTGACCCTCGAGGTCTTCACTCCCGAGGAGTGGGCCGCCGAAGAGGGCTGATTTT
>SLJM01000298.1 GCA_007135085.1 Myxococcales bacterium | reverse complement strand
GCGGTATCGCGGCGTGCCGTCTGCGCTGTGGAGTTCGAGCTTCCATCTGCTCTGGTCGACAGGGGAAGCGGAGGCAAAAAGCCGCGTCGATTGAGCAAACTCCTCGAGTTGGATGCCCTTGAGGACTTCCAGATCGTGCAATTCGATCGCTCCGTCGCCGGCCAGGGATCGGGCCAGTCCTGTAAACAGATCGGCTGCCACCATGGCGGGGACGACGACGATGTCGTTGACGGCGTGGCCCGCCAATTCGGGGTTTGAGACGGCGTCGATCACAAGCGGGGTTTTTAGGGAGCCCGTCGCCTCGGGCAAGCCGTCGCCGACGACGATCTCCGTCGTGGAGCCCTGGCCGCTGAGCTCGTCGCAGAAGAGGGCGGCGCCGCCGTCGAGGCTGATCAGGGAGACGCCGCGGGCCTCGAAGTGGGCGCGCAGGCTATCGTCGACCATGCCTCCGTCCCAGGGACCCCAGTTGAGCGAGAGCCCGCGAATGCCGCGGCGCGCACCTTCGGCGCGGGCTACCTTATTGAGGGTCTCGTTGGCCATGGCGTAGTCCACCTGACCCACGTTGCCCGTGCGCGCTGCCACCGAGGAGAAGCAACATAGATGCGCTATCGGATCGTCGGCCGTTACTTCCAGGAGGGCGCGCAGGCCGTCGACCTTGGTGTCGAAGACGAAGTCGAATTGGTCGTCTGTCTTATCGGCGATGAATTTGTCGGCCAGAACGCCGGCGGCGTGGACGATGGTCGTGGGAGCACCGAAGTCTCGGCGAATCTCGTCGAGGGCCTCGTTGAGCGCTCTGCGATCGCGCACGTCGGCGGCCACGTATCGTACCTTGGAGCCCGCCGCCTCGATGGCCTCGATGGTGTGGCGGATCTCTCGAAATTTGAGAATTTTTGCCGCCTGCCGGCCGATCTCGGCGGGCTTTGGCATCTCACCGCGCTCGCGAGCGGCTTCGATAAGCGCGCGCTTTAGCTCGCCATCGGTGGTGGCGTTTTGAGTGCCCTGAGATTCCTCCTCCAGAGCGGTGCGACCCAGCAGGACGATGGTGGGCTGTGTGCGCCGTGCCAGCTCGATGAGGCAGCCGGCGGTCACCCCGCGAGCGCCGCCGGAGGCGACGACGACGTCGTCTTTTCCGATTCCTTTACCGTCTTCGACGGACTTGTCTTCAATCTTCTTGGTCTGAACCACTCGTCGCGTCCCATCTGCGGCGAATGCCACCTCGACCTGAGGGCCACCGGCGGTGAGTTCGTCGGCGATGCGGATCGCCAGAACTTTTTCGTCGACCCCGTCGGTGCACAGATCGATGGCCTTTACGGCGGTCTGTTCCCACTCCAGGTTGGCCGTCTTGGCCAGCGCCGAGAGTCCGCCCAGCCAGGCCCGCGGGCCTTCGCAGATAGTGTCTATGTCCAGTCCGAAGGAGCCCTTCGTATCGAAGACCACGGCATAGGTCTCGGCGTCGTCGGCGATGGCGCGGGCGCTCTGAAAGGCCGCTCTCTGAATCGCCAGGGCGTCGTCGATGGTTTGAGCCTTGGTAAGCCCGCGAAGGTCGATGACCTGCTTTGCAGGGCCGTCGAGTTCGTCGCTCAAGGTCGTCGGATAACCACGGGCCGCCAACTCTCTGGCCAGCGCGGTGCCGACGCCGCTGTCGTCGTCGAGCACCGTGATTGGAGAGGTGGTGAGCACGTTGATTCCCGCCGACGGCGCCGCCACAAGACCAGGCGCATAGCGCTCCGGTCGAGTCGCGGTCGCCGCCGACGGTTTATGCTTTCCCAGGCGTTGACCTCCCGCCGCGCTCCCACCGCTGGTCTCGAGATAGCCGATGATCTCACCCAGAGTTTTGAGCGACGCCATTTGATTGGGATCTATTTCGGGCATGCCGGGCACTTCGTCTTGAACGGCCGATAAAATCTCGACGCGCTTGATGGAGTCGATGCCAAGATCGGCCTCCAGAGCCAGGTCGTCGCCGAGCATATCGACGGGATAACCCGTCTTGTCGGCCACCACGGAGAGGAAGATCGATTGGAGGTCTACATCCACTGTGGAGCGCGGCCTGCCAGGCCGCACAGATTCTTCGATCTTCGCAGCTGGCTCGGCGGAGGGGTCGACCGCACCACCACGATCCACCAGGTACCTCGAAATCTCACCCAACGTCTTGAGCGACGCCATCTGGTTCGGGTCGACCTCGGGCATACCGGGCACCTCTTCCTGGACGGCAGACAAGATCTCGACGCGCTTGATGGAGTCGATGCCCAGATCGGCCTCCAGGGCCAGGTCGTCGCCGAGCATATCGACGGGATAGCCCGTCTTGTCGGCCACGACGGAGAGGAAGATCGATTGGAGGTCTACCTCCTCCGTGGAGAGCGGCCTGCTAGGCCGCACAGGCTCTGCCTCCGTGGAGCGCGGCCTGCTAGGCCGCACCGGTTCAGGCACTGCCTCCGTGGAGCGCGGCCTGCTAGGCCGCACCGGTTCTACCTCCGCGGCAGCTCTCCGAGGTGGGTAAGTTTGCTGATCCTCCCCACGACCCGAAGGAGTGGGGAGGTGCCGGAGCGCAGCGGAGGCGGAGGGGTCGATTGAGTGATCTCGATCACCAACCCACTCCCTGAACGAACTCTCCATGGCCTGCATATAGGCCATCTGAGCTTTCGCGACGGACTCCTCCATCAACTTCAGGTAGGCCATATGGCTGTCGGCCAGCGACTGCTGATAGGCCGCAAAGGCGTTGGCCGAGGCAGGGTTTGCCTCTCGTCGTTGAGGGGCTTGTTGGGGAGCCTGGGCCGGTTGGCCCGTAGGCTCGGGCGCCGCATAGCCGGCATGGCCGTTGATATGACCATTTGAGGCTGCGCCGTTGGTATAATGCTGATCGTCGCTCATGATCTGTTCCTGGGGGTTCGGCCTATTTGATGAAGTTTGTGTTTTCGCCGCCGCCGGTGGATTGGGAGGGGGAACCTCCGAGGGGCCGCCCGGCGGGGGATAGGGGCGGTCTACGTTGGCGCCGTTGACGCGCACCGTGAATTTCGATTTTTCGAAAAGCCGTGGATCTTCGGGTGCGCCATAGCCGGCCCAGAGGGCCGAGAAATCGAGCTCCACGCCGAGGGCGCTCAACGCGGCCAGGCCGTTGAAGAAGGCGCGCACCCCATCTTTGCCTCGTTGATCGAGGGAGATGACCTGATGATCTCCGCTGGCGAGGCACCGCTTTGTCAGTCCCGTGAGCACCGAGCCCGGGCCGACCTCGACGAAGGTGCGAACGCCGTCGTCGTACATGGCGCGTATCATCTCGACGAAGCGCACCGGGTTTTCGATCTGCCTGGTCAGCGTCTCGGCGAGATCCTCGCCATAGGTCTGTGCCGTGACGTTGGCGTAAACGGTCGTCGTCGGCTCATTGAGCGCCAGTCCGTCGAGAAATTCCGCAAAGGGCGCCGTCGCCGAGGCCACCACCGGGGAGTGAAATGCGGTGTCCACGGGAAGGCGCTGAAAGGCGATGCGCTTTGATTCCAGGAATTCTTCGGCGTCGGCCACGGCCTCCGTGGCGCCCGAGATGACCACCTGGGTGGGGCTATTATCGTTGGCCACGCCCACGTCGGCGCCGCATTCTTCCAGAAGTTCTCGCAGGTTATCGGCGTCGGTTCGCACCGCCGTCATCGCCCCCGACGTGGACTGCGCCGCTTTTGCCATCAACTGGCCGCGCTTTCTGGCCACTTCGAGCATGGTCGTCTCGTCGAAGGCGCCCCCTGCAAATAGGGCGGTCACCTCGCCATAGCTATGGCCCGCCAGGGCATCGGGCTTTAGCCCCATCGCCTTTAAGAGCGCCAACTTCGCGGCGCTGTCGGCGCCGATGGCCGGCTGGGCGATCTCTGTGGCCGTCACCGCCGCCTGCTGGGCTTTTTTAGTCTCTTCGTCGAAGGCCGGCGGCGGGAAGACCTTTCGATGCAGGTCAAAGCCCAGATCGGCGGCGCCGTCCCAGACCTGTCGCGCCCCGTCGAAATGCATGGCCAACTCGGCGCCCATGCCCACGTATTGGCTACCCTGGCCGGGAAAGAGGAAGGCCAGATCGCCGTCGTGGGACGTCGCGTTTCGGTAGGTGAGCCCTGTGGGAAGGGCGAATTCCTCGTGCTTATCGTCGCGGAGCCGACTTTGAGCCTCCTCGAGATTTTTCACCACCTCATCGAGGTCGCCTGCGACGAAGGTGAGTCGATGGGCAGCGCCGGCGTCGAAGGTCTGCTGCGACGACTTTGAGACAAAGCGGAAGAGCTCTCGCTGCTCCTCGGGCCGAGCCGGGCGATCGGAGAGGTCGTCGACCAGGGCGGCCAATTTTTCGCGCAGCGCCGAGGCCGACGGCGCAGAATAGACGAAGATTTCAGAGGAGAGGGTGCGCTTTTTTGGCGGTCTCTTTCCGGGGCCGTCGTATTCCTCGACGACGACGTGGAAATTGCTGCCCCCGAAGCCAAAGGAGCTGATCCCGGCGCGGCGAAGATGATCGGAGCCGCGAACCCAGGGCCGCGCCGCGGTGTTGACGTAAAAGGGGCTGTCCTCGATGGCGAGCTTTTTATTGGGCTTGTCCACCTTGATCGTCGGCGGCAGCACCTTGTGGTGCAGCGCCATGGCCACCTTGAATAGCCCGGCGGCGCCGGCGGCGGCTTTGGTATGGCCGATCTGACTCTTGATGGAGCCCAGGGCACACCAGGGCTGGTCGACGCCTTCTTCGTCGGCGCCGAAGGCGTGGCGCAACCCCTTGAATTCGGCGACGTCGCCGGCCTTAGTGGCCGTGCCGTGGCTCTCGACGAGCTCGATCGTCGACGGGTCCACCCCGGCTCGCTCCTGAGCGCGGGTGATCGCCTTGGCCTGGCCCTCGGGAAGGGGGGCGTAGACCGACAGGGATCGGCCGTCCGATGACGAGCCCAGCCCCTTGATCACACCATAGATCTGATCGCCCTCATTCTCCGCATCTTCCAGACGCTTCAGGGCGAACATCCCCAGCCCCTCACCCATCAAGGTGCCGTCTGCTCCGTCGGCGAAGGGCCGGCAATCCTCGCTGTGGGACAAGGCCGGGGTCTTGGTGAAGCACATATACATAAAGATGTCGTTAAAGCAGTCCACCCCGCCGGTTAAGACCACGTCGGAGTGGCCCAGATAGAGCTCGTTGAGCCCCATGGCCAGGGCCGAAAGCGACGAGGCGCAGGCGGCGTCGGTGATGCAATTTGTGCCGCCCAGATCGAAGCGGTTGGCGATGCGACCGGCCACCACGTTTCCGAGCAGGCCGGGGAAGGTATTCTCCTGCCAGGGCGTATATTTATCGGCGATGCGATCGCAGATCTTCTGGGCCTGATCCTCGGGGATTCCATGCTCCCGAAGGCCCGCCAGCCACTGGGGGCGCTGGAGGCGGGCGGCGGCCTGGATGAGCAGCTCCTGCCCGGCGGTCACGCCGAGGACGATGCTCATCTTGCTCTTGTCCATGGTCTTAAACTGGCTGTCGAAGGCGTCTTCCAGGACCTGCTTGGCCGCGATCAGCGCCATGAGCTGAGTGGTGTCCGTCGAGGGGATCACATTCGGTGGAATCCCAAACTCCACCGGATCGAACTCCACGTCCGGTAAAAACCCTCCCCGTTTGCAATAGGTCTTGTCGGCGTCACCCGGCTCGGGATCGTAATAATCGTCGATCAACCAATGAGAAGGGGGCACGTCGGTGATCAGATCTTTGCCGTCCACGATATTTTGCCAGAACCCTCCGGCGCCCACCGAGTCGGGGAAGATGGCGCTCATGCCGACGATGGCGATCGGAGGATGCTTCGGACCAGTACTCATCAAAAAATCCTGACTTCGAACAACAAACCCATCAAAAGTTCAAGGCAGCTTGAACAATTTTTTTGGCTACGTCCAGTAGGGCTCGAAAATTCAAGATTTCGAGCAGGGCGGGAGCATACATTTTCGGAGGTGAGACGTAAAATGGCGGACGGGGGAGCGACGAGCGATACTCTGTTGGTCGAAAGGCCATCTGGCCTGGCAGTAGCCGTTTGGTCGACAGGCCATCCCTGGCCTGGCAGTAGCCGTTTGGTCCACAGGCCATCCCTGGCCTGGCAGTAGCCGTTTGGTCCACAGGCCATCCCTGGCCTGGCAGTTCACGACGAAAGCCAGGGAGGTACGATGAGTCGTGGGATGTTTTCTCTCCCTCCGCCCACTCGATGCGTATCAACTTTCAGACCGAATTTTAGCGCTCGATAGCAATTTTTGTGTCCCATGGTTGGAGCACCCGGCGGCCCCAATAGCCTTGCGCTATTGGGGAGCAAAGATCTG
>SLJM01000069.1 GCA_007135085.1 Myxococcales bacterium | reverse complement strand
GCGGCGTCTCGGGCCTGTTCATACATTTCGGAGACATTATCGGTCACGGGAATTCCTTGAGTGCGGGTGGTGGCGTTGATCAGACCGAATAGATCGGGATCAACGATCATACTGCGTAATACGCATTTTTAAAACCGGCGTGAGCGGCGTCGAGCGACCCTTCGTTGAATCATTACGATCATCCAACCGACCCCTCCGACCCGGCCTTTCGCTTTGCTCCAGGCCGGCCCACCTCCCCATTCGCGTTGCTTCGCTTTGCTCATGGGGAGGATCAGTAGTGCTACCCAACACGGTGGTTTGCGATGATCCGCTACCGAATCACCCGGGTACGCAGCGCGCCGTTACCCCGCGGCGCAGTCCAGCCGCTCCACCCCGGGGCCGAAGGGCCCTCCATCCCGGCTGCGCAAGCAGCCTCCACCGCGACGCGCGAGCGAAGCGCAGCGCGTCACACCAGAATTCCGGCGATGGTGCCCGTCATAAAGGCGGCGATCGTGCCGCCGATCATGGCCTTCAAGGCGATCTTGGCCAGATCTTGTTTGCGGCTCGGGGCGATGCCGCCGATGCCGCCAAGCTGGATGCCGATGGAGCCGAAGTTGGCGAATCCGCACAGGGCGTAGGTGGCGATGATGATCGACCGCTCGGAGAGCACAACCTCCGGGTCGAGCAGGATCTGCTGGAGGCTGGCGTAGGCGACCAATTCGTTGATGACCATCTTCTGGCCGAGTAGCTGGCCGATGGTAAAGCAATCCTGCACGGGCACGCCCATGATGAAGGCGAAGGGCCAGAAGACGTAGCCGAAGATCTGTTCCATGGTGATCATTGGCGCCACCCAGGCGTCGGCGGCGGCGCCGCTGACCGAGGCCTGCATGGTCATGACGCATTCGCGAACCCGTTCGTCGGCGACCACGTCGGGGAGGCAGCCGTCGGGGACGGCCATGCCGTTGGCGGCGTAATATTCGGCCAGGTCGGCCAATACGGCCTGGTTTCGCATCAGGCTCGGAAAGCCGAGCAGGTAGTTGATGAGGGCGATGAGGGCGATAAACGCCAGCAACATGG
Organism: Myxococcales bacterium; assembly: GCA_007135085.1. Taxonomy (GTDB): domain Bacteria; phylum Myxococcota_A; class Bradymonadia; order Bradymonadales; family Bradymonadaceae; genus SLJM01. The sequence goes on along the minus strand of SLJM01000069.1, from coordinate 5,233 downwards.
CGCCCACGTTCAGCGCCAGTCGAAGACCCTCGCCGGCGCCGCGGCTGGCGGCGTCGAGGACGTTGATGTCCTCCGAGATATTCTGGACGTCGAGCTTGCCCATGGTCACCGGGTCGCCCGTTTCGGGGTACATGATCTTGGCCACCACCAGAGCCGCCGGGGCGCTCATGACGGAGGCGGCGATGAGGTGGCCGGCGATGTCGGGGAAGGTAGCGCCCAGCATGCCCACGTAGACGGCGAGCACGCCGCCGGCGACGGTGGCGAAGCCGCCGGTCATGACCACCATGAGCTCCGACATGGTCATATCCTTGACGAAGGGCTTGACCACCAGAGGTGCTTCGGTCTGGCCGACGAAGATATTGGCCGCCGCCGAGGTGCTCTCGGCGCCGGAGATATTCATCGTCTTCTGCATGGCCAGGGCGAAAAAGTGCACTAGCTTCTGCATGATGCCCAGGTGATACAAAATGGTCATCAGGGCGCTGAAGAAGATGATCGTCGGCAGCACGGCAAAGGCGAAGTTAATCAGCCCCGGTTCCCACTCGCGGGTGACAAAGCTGGCGAAGATGAAGTTGGAGCCGTCGTCGGTGAATTGGAGGAGTTTGGTGACCGCCTCGGTGGCCACGGCGAAGACGAATTCACCGCCGGGGACGAAGAAGATGACCACAGCGAAGCCGATCTGAAGACCGACGCCCACGGTGACGAGCTTCCAGTTGACCTTGCGTCGGTTATTGGACATCAGCCAGGCGACGAAGAGCAGGGCGAAGATGCCCAAAAAGCTGATCAGGCGCTGCCAGACGGGGGTCTCATCTCCCATATCGCCCAGGACGATGAGGGTGGGCTGGTCGGTTATGGACTGAGCGTGATCGGCGACGCCGGCGGCGACGCCCTCGGCGGAGCGAGCGGCCTCGGTGACGGTCATATCCGAGAAATACTGAACGGCCATCTCGAGCTCGGCATCGCTCGGCGGCCCCCGGGCAACCGTGGTGCCGGCGGAGACGTCGTCGGTGGTCACTTCGTCGGCTGATGCCGGCTCGCCGTCGCCAACTTCACCAGTCAGTTCCGCCTCGTCGGTCGGCTCGGCGGCGGCTGCGACCTCCTGACCATCTGCCTGCTGAGCATCCCCATCTTGAGACACTTCCTCTTCCACCACTTCCTCTGCTGAGGACTCGCCGGCCATGCCGACGATAAATCCCGTGATGATGACCCCCGTACAGAAGACGAAGACAAACCAGGCGAGGATGGCGAAGAGGCGGTGTGTGGCCAATTTTCGAGATGTGCTCATTCCGAGACCCGTCACTGCGAAATGGTGGAAAAGTCGCGCCAGTGTAGGCCGGACCGGGTCTCGGAGCAAGCCTCAGTAGAGCTCAGCCGTCATAGTCGAGATAGTCGTCGCATTGGCGCCTCTGTTGGACGTCCCAGGTGGGTCTGGGCGGTCGGCAATCGAGGGTGGTCGACGAATCGGAACACAGATCGGAGGCGTCGGCGGGACCTTCGATGAGATAGCGGGCCACATTACCCTCTTTCTCGGTCTCGATAAGTGCGCCCGCGGGATCGACCTCGGCCTCGATCCACATCGAGCCGAGGCCCGACGCCTCAGAAGGGGTGCCGATGATGATCACCTGGCCGGGCAAGCCCTGGGGGTAGGTATCCTTCCAGCCCGACGTCAGTCCCTGCTCGGTGGTGTCGCAGACCGGTGGATCGAGAAATTCTGCCGACTCCCCGTCGTAGGCGGCCATGACGTCGCCGTCGAAGGGCTCGCCGTCGTGGAGGCAGAACGACAATTTGACTCCCTCGTGGACGATGCACGACGACGAGCGATCGTTGACGTCGAAGCAGGCGTCTGTGGGTTCGACCAGGCTCATTCGAAACCAATCCATAAAGTGGATGTGGTGATGGGGATCGTAATATTCGAAGGCCCCGTCGGGCAGGATGTGGGTGGTGGTGGAGCCGTCACTGCGGTGGATATGCTGGACGACGTTGGCGCCCTGGCCCTCCAGGTGGAACGGACCGGGGCCGATATTGGAGGCGCCCAGGCGCACCCGAAAGCCGATGAGTCGGTCGTAGCTGTGGCTGCTCGGCAGCAGTGTACATTGCCAGGCGTTGCTCTCCAGGTCGCGCTCGTCGACGACCAGATTCGGCGGCAGGTCGTGAGTGCCGGAGGAGGGAATGAGTTCGAAGTCCTGGCGGAAGCATTCGCTGGCCGAGGAGATGGGACAGGCCGACGGACAGTCGTCGGTGGTGAAGTCGCCGTGCTCTCGATAGAAGATGCCCGGCATATAGTCGGGATGGTCGATGACGATGCGATACCACTGTCGCTCCTGGAGGTCGGCGCTGGCCTGAGAGCCAAGGCATAGAGGGTCGTCGGTGCCAAATTCGTAGTTGACCGGCGAGCCGGCGCCGGCGGTGGTGGTCGTCGAGAAGTCGGGGTCGCCGCTGCGGTATCCCGTGGGCCAGAACCAGGAATAATGTTCACCACCGGGGGGCGGCCAGGTATAGACTTTGATGGAGGCGTCGGTGATCAGGCTGCCCGTGCTGGCGTCGGTGACCGCCCCCAGCGTGGCCTGGCCCTCGATGCAGGGGTCGCATTCGACGGTGCGCGTGTCGCCGCAGGCATCGGTGAGCTCCGAGGTGCCACAGGCCCCGGCGTTGGCCTCGCAGAGTTCAGCGTCTGATTCGCCGACGCATTCGCAGAGGTTATCCGAGCAGTCGTGGGCTGCGGGACAGCCGCCACAATCGACGTTTCGCGGCTCCATGCAGGAATCGACCAATGTGGCCTGCCCACAATCGAGGCCGGCGGCGTCGCAGAGTTCGGCGTCGCTCTCGCCGGCTTCGCAAATACAGATATTGTCGATGCAATCGTCGGGGGCATTGCAGCCGCCGCAGCCGATCTGGCGCTCCTCATCGCAGCGGTCGACCACGGTGGCTCCGCCGCATTCCAGGTCATTTTCCTCGCATAAGGTGATCGCCGCCTGGCCCTCACACTCGCAGATGCCCTGGCTGCAGGATTCGAAGTCCGCGCCGCAGCCACCACAATCAACCTCGCGAGTGCCGGCGCAGCTATCGGTGAGTTCGTGGGTGCCGCACTCGTAACCCTGTTGGTCGCATAGTTGAGCGTCCGTCTCACAGAGACAGATATTGTCCACGCAATCGGCGCCCTCTTCGTCGCATTCACCGCCGCAGTCGACCTCTCTTTCATCGCCGCAACTGTCGGTAAGAAAGGCGATGCCACAATTTCGTTCGCCACATAATTCGGCGTCTGATTCAGGCGTGCATTCACAACCGGTGAGCAAAAATATGGCACAAAGCAGCGCCAGGCATAACGCGAGATTCGAAGCCTTCATCGGTTCCCCCTTCAGATTGTCATTACTCCGTTAAGCTGATTCTAGACACGTAGGTCGTGGTGTCATGCGCCAAGTCGCCGCTCGTCCGCCAGCCCGGTGGGCCGCGCTGGGGAATCTTGGCTTTTGGGGCTGCGTTGGTTATATGTTGCGTGAGCGAAATATGACCCCGTACCCATGAGGTAGATGAGCGATGCGACGACAAATTCAAAAATTGATCGACAGGGAAATCAACCCCTCCGTGGCCAGCCACGGCGGCGAAATTCAGTTGGTGGATTATCTGGACAAGAATGTCTATATCCAGATGCTCGGCGGCTGCCAGGGCTGCGCGGCCTCCACGGCCACCCTCAAGCAGGGGGTGGAGCGCATTCTTCGAGATAATTTCGGCGACGATATCAACGATATCATCGACGTCACCGACCACGGCGCCGGCGATAACCCCTTCTATTCGGAATCGCCCTTCGGTTGATTCCACTCCAGGTGAAGCGATAATGCGCTGGTTCGCAAGGACCGGCGCTTTCTACTTTCGGGCCGAAAAAAATGAATCGAATGTCGCAATTTGAAGATGCCCTGGCCGATCGAATCCTCGTCTTGGACGGGGCGATGGGCACCATGATCCAGCGCCAGAATCTTGGGGAGGACGACTTTCGAGGCGACGAATTTGCCGACCATCCAGGTGAGTTAGACGGGTGCAACGATCTGTTGGTGCTCACCCGACCGAAGGTCATCGAGAAGATCCACCGGCAATATCTGGAGGCCGGCGCCGATATTATCGAGACCAATACGTTTAACGCCCAGGCCGTGTCCATGGCGGACTACGACCTGGAAGATCGGTGCTACGATATCAACTTTGCCGCAGCCCAGGTGGCTCGTCGCGCCGCCGACGCGGTGGAAATAGCCAGCCCCGACAGACCGCGGTTTGTGGCCGGGGCCATGGGGCCGACCAACCAGACCCTGTCGATGTCGCCCGACGTGGATCGGCCCATCTATCGGGCCATCACCTTCGAGGCCATGCGCGAGGCTTATGCCGAGCAGGCCCGGGGGCTAATCGACGGCGGCGTGGATCTGATCCTGGCGGAGACCGTCTTCGACACGCTCAACCTCAAGGCCTGTCTGATCGCCATCGAGGATGCCTTCGAGCAGACCGGGAAGCGTCTTCCGGTGATGATCTCCGTGACCATCACCGATCGCAGCGGCCGCACCCTGTCGGGCCAGACCCTGGAGGCGTTCTGGATCTCCGTGGCCCACGCAAACCCCGTAGCGGTGGGGCTAAACTGCGCGCTCGGCGCAGAGCTGATGCGGCCCTTCGTCGAGGAGTTTTCCTGGCGAGTGCCCGTGCCGGTCAGCGTCTATCCCAACGCGGGATTGCCCAATGAATTCGGGGAATACGACGAGACCCCAGAAGAGATGGCAGGGGTGCTCGAGGAATTCGCCGAGGCGGGATGGCTCAATATGGTGGGCGGCTGCTGCGGGACCACGCCGGATCATATCGCGGCCATCGCCGAGATGGCCTCGCGTTATGCGCCGCGACAGCCGGCGGAGCCCATAAAGTGGAGCCAATTTTCGGGGCTCGAGCCCCTGACCATCAGAGAGGACAGTAATTTTACGATGGTCGGTGAGCGAACCAATGTGTCGGGGTCGCGCAAATTTCGGCGCCTCATCAAGGCCGAGGATTATGAGGCGGCCCTGGCGGTGGCCCGCGATCAGGTCGAGGGCGGGGCGAACGTCCTGGACGTTAATATGGACGAGGGCATGCTCGATTCGGCGCAGGTGATGGGCGATTTTCTAAAGCTCATCGCCACGGAGCCGGAGATCTCGAAGATCCCGATCATGATCGACAGCTCCCGCTTCGACGTCATCGAGGCCGGGCTCAAATGCGTGCAGGGAAAGGCCAT
>SLJM01000438.1 GCA_007135085.1 Myxococcales bacterium | reverse complement strand
AATATCTTCATCGTCGATCGCAACGGCACGGATTTCGTCAAGGTCCTGGACTTCGGCGTCTCCAAAGCGCTGGCCAGCTTCGACGGCCCCGACTCCAAGCCGCTGACCTCGCTGACCCAGGAGGGCACCGTCTTTGGAACCCCTCTGTATATGGCGCCGGAACAGGCGATGGCCGAGGAGATCACCCCGTCGGTCGACGTCTACGCCCTGGGCCATATCGCCTATGAGATCATCACCGGCCGCGCCGCCTATGGGTCGCAGCTCAATCCCATGGACGTGATGCTCCAGCAGATCAACGACCCGCCCCTGGAGTTGCCGGCCCCCTTCGATGAGACGCCCTTTGCCGAGCTGGTGCGTCAGTGCACGATCAAAGATCCGTCGCGGCGAATCGCCGACGCCAGCCAGATGCTCGACCTGCTCATGGACGAGGCGTTTCTACCCTATATGGAGGCCTCCCAGACGCCGCCGAAGCTGCGGCGCGCTCGAAGCGGCCGGCCTCTACTCGAGCTGCCTGTGGGCAACGACGAGATCGATGGAGAGCTGGACTCGGAGAAGGTCTATCGCTGGGAGCTGTCGGTTTTAGACGATATGTTGGAAGTGGTGCGCGAGTCGGCGCAAATGCGGCTGGTGGTCATTCGCGGCAAGCCGGGAACAGGTCGGAGCAACCTGCTGCGCTCTTTTTTGAAGCGCCATCGTAACAAATCGGAGCTGCGGTTGGTCCACCGCCAGCAGTTTTTGGACGGCAAATCCTTCGACGCCGGCCTGGAGGCCGATCTGGCTCAAGCGGCGGGGGTCCGCCTCCGCGGTGAAGGTATCGGCGAGGTCGATCGTCTTTTGCGAGAGATCTCGTCGGAGCCCAATTTGCCAACATTGAGCGAACTTTCACCGATCAAGATCGACTCCAATCCCCTGAGCCGACTGGCCTCCCGGCGCGATGATTTTTTCACGCGAATCATCGAGCCCTTCCGCCGGGCCGCCCGGGTAGGCACCCTGATCTGGGGGATCGAGAATCTGGAGAATATCGATCCATTGACCCTGGCATTTTTGGAGCGCTTTATTCGGGAGATGCGGGTCCACCCCTCGCCGGTGCTTCTGGCGATTACGGTCCACCCCGACGCCCTGGTTCGCCGGCCGGGACTGATGCGATATACGGAGGGGATCATCAACGCCCCCTCCACCTTTGCTCGCCACCTCGATCTTCTGGAACCGGGCGCGGCCAAGGAGGGCGATCAGAGCGAGGAGATGCTGAGAAAATTTGGCGGCCTGCCCGCCGACGCTCCCGTCGATGGCTCCTTTCAGGGAGTGGTGCCCAACGTCCCCTTCGATCTGGACTTCGATACCGAGGAGATGGAGCGCTGGGCGGCGCTGGCCGATGGCCAGACCGACGAACCACCTGATCAGCCCACGCCGGAGTCGCGCGCCAGCGCAGACCAGAGAAGTGCCGGCGCTGCCTCCGGCACAGCGAAGCCCGGGAGACGATCCCGAAAATTGGATACAGGCCCCACGGAGCGGCTCGAACTCTTCACCTCCGACCAGAACGCGGCGGCCCAGCCGGAGGAGGTCAACCCGGAGATCCACAAGGCCTTCGACAAGGTCCTGGGCTATCTGGCTCAGCTCGACGAGAGAGTGGTCTCACGAGAGCTCTGGGAATTCGTCTACCACCGGTTGCTCCCCTTCGAGATGACCCGGGTGATGGGGATGATCCTGGAGCACGCCCAGCGCTTCGGGATCATCACCCTCAGCGACGAGTCCATCGCCTTTACGGACGCCGAATACGCCAACTCGCTACGCGAGACCTTCGATGAGCTGGCCGACGCCACCGAATCCCACGCCCGGCTGGCGGCGCTGCTGAGCGAATATTCACCCACCCCGAGCCGAGAGCACGTGCGCCGCATCGTCCATCACGCCGTCAAAGGCGAGGATTACGAACGGGCCGTGCGCCTTCTGCTGCGCTCCGGCAGCGAGGCCTACGAGCAATTGGATCTGGATCTGGCTCGGGAGTTCTATCTTCAATTTCAATCGGTCATCGACGAGGCGGCCACCCAGTCGCCGACCCCGCCCATCGCCTTTTCGCCCTACCCTCAGGTGTGGTTGCGCATCGGTGAAATTCAGGGTGCACTCGGCGAATACGGCGCCGCCGAAGACGCCCTATATCGCGCCCTACGCGAGGCCCGACCAGAGGATTACCGCATCCAGGCGGCGTCCTATAAATTGCTGGCCGACCTGGCGATGTCTCAGGAGCTCTACAAGAAAGCGGGCGAGCGCTACGAGAAAGCCCGCGACCTCTATAAGCAAACCTCCCTGGCCAGGCCCTACGTAGCGAGCATCGGCGAAATCGGCCGGTGCTGCGTGTTGCTCGGCCGGCCCCGGCAGGCCGAGGGGATCTTGCTGCAGGCCATCGACAAGGCCCAGAAACTCCAGGACCAGCGCCTGGAGGCTCGCCTCCATCGATATATGGGTGAGGTGTTGACCCGGCAGGCCCGATTTTTGGAAGCCGTGGACCATCTTCAGGAGGCGATGACCATCTTCGACGAACAAGAGGCTCATCGAGATATGATCGACTGCCTCGACGAGCTGGGACAGGCCCATTTTGCGGCGGGGCTATTCACGGAATCCCGCGACGACTACACCCGGGCCCTGGCCCACCTGTCGACACGGCATGTCCAATCGGATCAGACGCCGCACCTGGGGCTGGCCAGGGCGCTGGCGGCACTTCAAAATCTAGAACAGGCCGAGCTCCACCTGGTGGAGGCCATGAGCCACTACAGCACGAAAAACCAACCCATTCAGCGGGCGCGCGTGCAATATCATTTAGGGGATCTATACCTGGCCATGGGCCGGCCCAAGATCGCCGCCGAACATTATAGCCATGTCTTCGAGCACGGCCGAAAAATCGGCCATCGACAGCTCGCATTTGACGCGCTGATTCGGCGAGCTTATGCGCTCTACGACCAAGATCTACCGGATGATGCGTTCAAGGTGCTCACCGAGGCAGTCAGCTTTGCCGAGGAGTCAGAGGACGGAGAGCATCGGATCATCGCCCGGGCCCACATCATCTTCATGCAGCTCTTACTCCACGATTTTCAGGCCGGCGGCGATATGTTCTCCACGCTGCTCACCGAGACCGACGAGCGCCAGGTCCAGGCCTCCCACGTCCTCTGCGATCTATTCCGCGTCGACGTCGCCGTCTCACGTCGCGCCCTTCGCGAGGCGGCAGGGCTATTGTCGAAGACCCGGCTCCACGCCGCCAGCCTCGGCGAATACGCACTATTTATCCCCATCGCCCGGCGAGAATATCTGCTGGGTCAGCAATTGGGGCGCATCAACGATCCCCACGCCGGGGCGGGCTATGCCCTGGGCGCGCTGCTGCCGCCGGAGTCCGAGAAGCGGCGGTTTAATCAAGCGCGATTTCGCTGATCACCCCCACCACCTCCTGGCGCTCCTCCTCCTCAAGTTCGGGGAATACGGGCAGGGCTAGCACCTCCCGACAGGCCCGCTCGGCCCGGGGAAAATCCCCCTCCCCATAGCCCAACCCGGCCAGGGCCGGCTGCGTATGCAGGGGCTCCGGATAATAGATATTGGTGCCGATTCCCCGCTCCCTCAATCGCCGGCGCAGGCGGTCGCGGTGGGATACGCGAATCGTATATTGGTTGAATACGCTGTCGTTTTCTTCGGCCACCACCGGCGTCCTCACCGCTTCGACATCGCCAAAGGCGCGATCATAAAACGCCGCGTGCCCGCGTCGGGCCTCGTTCCAACGCGCCAGATGAGCTCGCTTGACGTTTAAGATCGCCGCCTGAAGGGCGTCGAGCCGGAAATTTCCGCCCACCTCGACGTGGTGATATTTGGGCTCAGCGCCGTGGCGGCAGACCCGACGGATGCGAGCTGCCAGCTCGTCATCATCGCAAAAGATCATGCCCCCGTCGCCGGCAGCGCCCAGATTTTTGGTGGGAAAGAAGCTCACACAACCGGTAGATCCGAAACTTCCCACCGGGCGGCCCTGATGAGTGGCCCCCAGCGCTTGAGCCATATCCTCGACGACGGCCAGATCGTGGGCCTCGGCGATGGCAGAAATGGCGGTCATATCACAGGCCTGACCGAAGAGATGCACCGGCAAGATCGCCTTTGTTTTCGGCGACAGGGCCTCCTCGATCTTCGACGCATCCAGGTTGAAGGTGGCGGGATCGATATCGACGAAGACCGGCCGAGCGCCGACGCGCAAGATCGAGCCGATAGGCGCAAAAAAGGTAAATGGCGAGGTGATCACCTCGTCGCCGGGGCCGATATCGAGGGCCATCAGGCTGGCCAGCAGGGCGTCGGTGCCGCTCGACACGCCCACCGCATGGGCCACTCCAACCTCTTCGGCCAGCGCCGATTCCAGTTCTTTGACATGGGGCCCGCCGATGCAGCGCTGACTGCTCAGCACGTCATCGACGGCGGCTTCCACGTCGGCCCGGATGGCCTCGAATTGTCGTGTCAGATCGAAGAAGGGAACGGGCATGCTCAGGCCTCGGGGTTGTTATCGGCATCACTGATAAATCTTAGCTCGCCATCTTCGAGCTCATATCGATCGCCGCATTCATCACAGCTGACCTGGCGCTGGGGCTCGTCTAAGCGCGCCCCGCAGCGGCAGGCCCAGCCCAGCCGGCGGGCCGGATTTCCCACGACCACCTCGAAGTCGATCACGTCGTGGGTGACCACGGCGCCGGCGCCGACGAAGGCGTAGCGGCCGATGTTCCGCCCACATAAAATAGTAGCGTTCGCCCCGATCGTGGCCCCTCGGCGCACCAATGTCTTTTCGAATTGGCCGCTCCGATCCACGTGGGCCCGGGGGGTGGTCACGTTGGTGAAGACCGCCGACGGACCGCAGAAGACATCTTCTTCGAGAATGACCCCGTCAAAGAGCGAGACATTATTCTGGATCTTCGAGCCGTCGCCGACGACCACGGTAGGCGCGATATAGACGTTCTGGCCGATCGTACAATGTCGGCCCACCCGCGCGCCGCCGCGAAGATGGCTCCAATGCCATACGCGCGTGCCCTCGCCAAGGGTCGCACCGTCACCGACAATAGCCGTGGGATGGACGAAAAATTTCGAATCGTTCATAGCGTATGTTCAGAGCGAGACACTTCGACGGCGGCCCCCCGCTCCAGGGCGCGGTAGGCGGCGTCGATGATCGCCAGCGAGCGCAGCCCCTGCAGGCCGTCGACGACGGGGCTTTGTTGACCTCCCAGATGGGCGGCCACGTCTCGATAGACCAACTCATGGCCACATTGAAGTACGGACCCCACATTTTGGGCCACCTGGGCGATCTCTTCATCTTCCGGTCGTGGTTCGGCGAAATCCCAGGCCTCGACCCGGTCGCAGCGCGGACCACCGATGCGTACGCTTCCCTTCTCACCGATGACGGTCAACGAAGTGGCCAGATTCTTGGGGTAGGAGAGCATCGTCACGTGAAGAGAGCCCACAAAGCCCTCCTCCCAGATAAGGGAGACCACCGCCGTGTCCTCCACCTCGATATCGCGGCCAAGCGATCCGCCCACGGCGTGGACCGAGGCCACGGGGCCGAAGATCCAATCCAGAAGATCCACATAATGACTGGCCTGATTCATCAGGGCCCCGCCGTCGAGCTCCCGAGTTCCTCGCCAGGAGGCGTGATCGTAATAGGCCTGGGGCCGGGTCCAGAAGATCTGAAGACCGATGGTGTGGAGCCGTCCGAAGCGACCCTTTTGCAGGGCGTCGCGGACAGCCAAAAAGAGGGGATGATGGCGCAATTGCTTGACCACGAAGAGACTGCGCTGGAGCTCGGTGAGCCGATCGACCATGGAGCGCGCTGCCGCCAGCGAGGTGCCAAGCGGTTTTTCCGTGAGTACGTCGGCGCCGGCCTCGGCGGCGACCACGGCCTGCTCGGGGTGGAGACCGGTGGGCGTGGCCAGAGTGACCAGGTCAACCGACTCCTCGCTCAGCAGACTCTCCAGGTCCTCGAACTCTCGAGCGCCACAGGCGCCGCTGGCCAGCCGCCTCGCTGCCGGATCGGGATCGACGGCGCCGACGACGCGGTAGGAGTCACCCAGGGCTTGTAGAGCGCTCAGATGTTTCTGGGCTACATGGCCACAGCCGACGAGACCCAACTTCAGGGGCTGCGAATTATCTGGTTTATGAAACTTGCTCAATGCCTGTCCTTTACTGCGTGGGGTGGCAAGTTTCTATCTCATACCCCACCGACAGAGGTAGTCGCAACTTCGCCGTCTGTTCCGGACCTCTCTTGCCCCGATCGGTACGTTTTCGTTCGCTTTGCTCACTTGTGGTT
>SLJM01000087.1 GCA_007135085.1 Myxococcales bacterium | reverse complement strand
TCGATCCGGATTCACCGCGCCGACATCCAGGAAAAGGTCTTTGAATTATTGGGCCTCTCCGAGCAGGAAGGGCGCGACAAATTCGGATTTCTGCTCGACGCCCTCCAATACGGCACGCCCCCTCACGGCGGCATCGCCTTCGGGATGGACCGTCTGGTTATGATCCTCACCGGCGCCGACTCGATTCGACAGGTCATCGCCTTTCCCAAGACCACCCGCGCCGCCGACCCGATGGCCCAGGCGCCGAGCCCGGTGGATCTGGATCAACTCAAAGAGCTGCACCTGAGCCTGATTACAGAAAAAACAATAGAAGAGGAATGAAATCGCGCACTTATAGCGTTCGCCCCCGATGTTGCTCCTCTTTTACGTTCGTTCCGGCGATCTCGGAGGCGACGCCTTTAAGGCAGTGTTGACACAATTTCATCACCTCCAGTAGCGTACTCTCCGTTTGGAACTTTTCTAAATCCCTATCGACACCCCAGCGCGGTGAAGACATGCCGAGAACATTTAAAGCCACGATAGCCCTCATTGCCATCCTCGGGATTCTGGTGCTCGCCACCATCGTCTCCATGTGGCAAAACCATCAGATGAGCTCACAGGTCGTGGAGCTCAACCAATCCTTGTCGGAGTTGGACAGGACCATGTCCTCCATCCACCGACAATTGGAGCGAGGAATCTCGGTCTCCGGCACCGCCGGCGTCCCCGGTGGCGATCAATACGCCGACGCCCTCAACGACCCGGATAACCTGCTGGAGGCGCCCACGGACGAGCTCATCTACGCCGACGCCCAGGAAGGGGGCACCCTGCGCCGCCTGATGCTGACCGACCCGGCCGGCTTTAACTGGCTGGTCGAGAACTCGGTCGACGTCAACGAGATCATGACCTACGTCCACGAGGGATTTGCCCGGGTCGACTTCAACGATCCCGACAATTACGTGCCCTCTCTGGCCTATAAGGTTACGGCCAACGACGACTTCACGGAATATACGGTGCACCTTCGCGAAGGTGTGTACTGGCAACGGCCCAACGTGGATATGAGCGATCCCCGCTACGAGTGGCTGCGGGAGCGGCAGGAAGTGACCGCCGAAGACGCCGTCTTCTACTTCGAGATGGCCCAGCACCCCGAGGTCCAGGCGGCCCATATCGCCAACTACGTCGAAGATATCAAAGAGGTTGAGCAACTCGATCGCTACACCTTCCGCGTCACCTGGGATCGACCCATCTATCACTCGCGCTCCACGACCATGGGTGGCTATCCGCTGCCGAAATACCTCTACACCCGAGACCGGGACGGAAACGAACTTCCCGAGGAGATGGTCCCCGCCGAGTTCAATAATCACTGGACCAACGATTACCCCGTGGGCACCGGCCCCTATCGATTCATCAGCTTCCGCGCCGGTGACCGCATCGTCCTGGAGCGAAACGACGACTACTGGGGTGAGCTGCCGCCCATCGAGCAGATCGAATATCGCATCATCCCCGACGCCGACGCCGGGTTTGCCCAGTTGATGCGCGGCCAGATCGACTTCATTCCCCGCCTCGATTATTCGCGCTATCGCACCGAGATCGTGCGCGGCGGCGACAATAGCCCCTTCAAAACGGGTGAATTGGAGCACGATACGATCGACCAATTCGCCTATCACTATATCGGATGGAACGCCGACAAACCGCTCTTTGAAGATCGGCGGGTGAGAAAGGCGATGACCCTGGCCTTTAACCGGGAGGCGATCATCGAGAACGCCCTCCACGGATTGGCCACCATCCAGACCGGCCCCTACTACTGGGACCATCCGGCAAATAACCCGGACATCGAACCCCTGCCCTTCGACCTGGAACGGGCTGCAGAGTTGCTCGACGAGGCCGGCTGGGTCGATCAGACCGGCGACGGCATCCGAAATAAAGAGATCGACGGTGAGATGCACACCTTCCGGTTTACCCTCATCTCCTATAACCACCGTCCGGAGGTGCAGCGCTGGGTGTCGGTCTACGCCGACGACCTGCGCCGCATCGGCGTGGAGCTGCGAAACGACCCGGTCGACTGGGCCTTGATGCAGCGCCGCATGGAGGAGAAGAACTTCGACGCCTTCACCGGCGGCTGGGGATTGGGCTGGCAGATCGACCTCTATCAGATCTGGCACTCCAGTCAGGCTGACGTGCCCCGCGGCTCGAACCGGGTGGGCTTTAGAAATGAAGAAGCGGACGTCATCATCGAGGCATTGCGCACCGAATTCGACGAGGACAAGCGCATCGAACTGCTTCGAGAGTTCCATGAGATCGTCCACCACGAACAGCCCTATACCTTCGCTTACGCCCCCAAGGAAGTCTCCGCCTGGCAGCCGAGACTGCAAAATGTGGTCTTCCAGCGCATTCGGCCCCAGAGCTATTCGCTGCCCTGGTATATCTCCGAGTGATCGTCGCCCAACTTCCTAACGGCCCCGTAATCGAGCTGCCATGATCAGCTATATCATCAAACGCATCCTCCTGATGATCCCCACCTTTGTGGTGATCTCCATGATCATCTTCGTGGTGCTCAACCTGGCCCCTGGCGATCCATCTGCCAGAGCGGCCGCGGACGGCACGGAGACGGTCTCCCAGGACGCCCAGGAGGCCTATCGGCTCTTCCAGCAGCAGTTCAATCTGGATAAGCCGATCCTCTTCAACACTCGCTTCTCCCTATCCACAGAAGATGTGGAGGAGAAGGTGTTGATCCTGGCCAATTTCCAGCGGCCCATCTGTCTCGACGAAGAGGCGCTGGAAGCGCTGGAAGAGGCTGAGGAGATCGCCGAGGAGGCCGAGCTTGCTCCCGACATGGCCCCCGACGGCGAGGGCCCTGTGGGAGAAGAGGCGGAGCTGTTGGAATTGGCCGCCGAGGCCGATCCCGAAGAAGAGGACTGCACCCCACTGGCGGAGCGACCCTCGAGCGGTGAAATCATCAACGCTCAGGAGACCCTGACCAATTGGGGCAATTATACGGTTCCCCAACTGTTGACCCTCGCCAAAGAGCATGAGCGCGCCGACGTGCGCCACCTGGCGGTCAACCAGCTCTCCACCAACGCTCGACGACCGATGTTGGCCCTCTCCGACCCCGATCCACCGCCGGAGATTCGCGAGCAGAACCGAGAAATCGCCCGCGAAAACAGCACCCTTCGCCGGTGGCAGCTCCCGATGGACGCCGAAGAAGAGGCCGTCGAGGAGATGCTGCGGGAAAATTGGCTTCCCTGGTACGAAGAGCACGCCCAGCGCTTTGAATTCTCCACGGCCGACAAGGTGGGCATCTTCTTTTTGGACACTCGGTTCGCCAAATATTGGGAGAACCTGCTCAAGCTGGACTTCGGCCTGAGCACCAACGACCGACGGCCCGTGATGGACACCATCCTGGACCGGCTGCCCTACACCATGACCCTGGGCTTTTTGGCCATCCTTTTGGCCTACCTCATCGCCGTGCCCCTGGGCATCTGGAGCGCCTATAACCAGAATACCAAGCGCGACCAATTCGTGACGGTCATTCTGTTTATGCTCTACAGCCTGCCCAGCTTCTTTACGGCCGTGCTTCTGCTCGAGTTTTTCGCCGTCGGTCGTCCCTTCACCTGGTTCCCCACAGGGGGCTTCATCGGTGAAGAAGCGCGGGGGATGCCCCTGCTGACCCAGATGGTCTCGGCGTCGTGGCACCTTATTCTGCCCGTGATCTGCCTGACCTATGGCTCGCTGGCGGCTCTGAGTCGCTACGCCCGCACGGGTATTCTGGACGTGATCCGCGCCGACTATATCCGCACCGCCCGCGCCAAGGGGCTGAGCGAATCGATGGTAATCCTCAAGCACGCCGTGCGAAACGGGATGATCCCGATTTTGACCCTCATGGGCAGCATCCTGCCCTTTTTGGTCAGCGGATCGCTGGTCATCGAATATATCTTCAATATCCCGGGCATCGGGCTGTACCTGTATCAGAGCATCTTCATGTACGACTATAACGCGATCATGGGATGCCTGCTGATCTCGACGGTGATGACCCTGGTGGGTCTGCTGTTGTCGGATATCAGCTACGCGATCGTCGATCCCCGTATCACCTTTGACTGACCCCCGCAGGCGGAGCACCGATCCGGGACGTTTCACCCACAGTGACAGGCGACGATGACTTCTCAACAAGACGACAATCAGACTGCAGCCGACGACTATCAGACGTACGGCGAGATCGTCTGGGGACAGTTCAAAAAGTACCGCATCAGCTACTGGAGCCTCTACGGCGTGGCAGCCCTCTTTGTCCTCGCCATGGTGTCGCCCGTGCTGGCCATGAACATCCCCTTCTATCTCTACGTCCCCGAAGGAGTGGGCCCCGAGACCTTGCAGGGCACCTCCTATCCCTGGTTTGTCGCCCTCTTCGACCAGAACTTTTTCGATTCTGGCGTGGATATCTTCTTCAACTTTTTGCTGTTTTTTCTCCCCTTTGCCTTCTTGACCTGGTTCGTCACGAACAAAGTGGGGAATCCGGCGGAAGCGGATCCATCGGACCCACCGATCGGCTTTTTTGCCGGCGTGGGCATCCTTCTGGCCGCATTTTTTGTGGTGGTGGTCCTCCTCAACGGACTGTTGAGCAAAGAGGTCGCCCTGGCCCTGGTGGGCATTGGTATCACAGCCGTCGTGGTGCGAGCGGCCACAGAGAAGACCGACGAGCGAGGGCGACGGCGGTTGTTTATCGCCCTGGCCACCGTGGTGGGCACCATCGGCTTTGCCATCATTTATTATCATGGCTTCCGTCAGCCCTTCGTGGACTACCAGGCGCTAGTGGAGTTGGACGACGGCGTGCGCGCCATCTTCCCCCCCATCGAGTACTCCTATCGAGACGTCAACCTGCTGGCCACCAGTGAGCCCCCCAGTTGGCAACATTGGCTGGGCACCGACGCCATCGGCCGGGACGTCTTCACGCGCATCCTCTACGGCACCCGAATTTCTCTGACCATCGGTGTGGTAGCCGTAGGAATTTATGCCACCATCGGGATTATCCTGGGTAGCCTGGCCGGTTATTTCGGCGGTCGGGTCGACGCTCTGATTCTGCGGCTCATCGAAATCATGATGTGCTTCCCGGTCATCTTCTTGCTGCTGACCATCGCCGGGTTCATCGAGGAAGCCTCGGTCTTCCACATCATGCTCATCATTGGCCTGACCGGCTGGACGGGCATTGCCCGGCTGGTGCGCGGTGAATTTTTGCGACTTCGCAATCAAGACTTCGTTCAGGCCGCCGTGGCTCTGGGGTTCAACGAAATGCGGATCATCTTCCGCCACGTCATGCCCAACGCCATTCAGCCCGTCTACGTGGCGGCCACCTTCGGTATCGCCGGCGCGATTCTCATCGAGGCCACCCTGGCATTTTTGGGCGTGGGCCCGCCGGATATCCCGAGCTGGGGTCAGATTTTGACCGCCGGTCGCTCCACCCAGAATATGACCATGATCCTCGCCTCGGGCTTTGCCATCTTCCTGGTGATCAGCCTGCTCAACCTGATTGGCGAGGGCCTGCGTGATGCCACGGATCCAAAACTGAGGAAATAGTAATATGGCCACCAATCAGCCCCCCTCCGATGACGATATCATCCTCAAGATGGAGGGGCTCAAGACTCATTTTTTCACCGACGACGGGCGATTGCCCGCCGTCGACGGGGTGAGCTTCGAGATCGGCCGCGGCCGCACTCTGGGCCTGGTCGGCGAATCGGGCTCCGGAAAGTCTGTGACCTCCATGAGCATCCTCCGGCTCATCCCCCAGCCTCCGGGAAAGATCGTGGACGGCTCGATCTGGTTTGACGGCAAAGATCTGACCAAGATCTCCGAGCCGGAGATGCGCAAGATCAGAGGCAACGACATCTCGGTGATCTTCCAGGAGCCCATGACCAGCCTCAACCCGGTCTTTACGGTGGGCAATCAGATCATTGAGGCCATCCTGCTCCACCAGGATATGCAATATAAGGAAGCCCGCGAATACGCCATCGACATGCTCGCCAAGGTGGGCATCCCCGCCCCGGACGAGCGCATCGACGAATATCCGCACCAGATGAGCGGGGGCATGAAGCAGCGCTGCATGATCGCCATGGCCCTGGCCTGCAAACCGAAATTGCTCATCGCCGACGAGCCCACCACCGCCCTGGACGTGACTATTCAGGCCCAGATCCTCGATCTGCTCCAGGAGCTTCAGGACGAGGTGGAGATGTCGATTCTCTTCATCACCCACGACCTGGGTGTGGTCGCCGAGACCTGTGATGATGTGGCCGTGATGTATGGTGGGCGTGTCGTGGAATACGGAGACGTCTACTCCGTCTTCGAGAACCCCTCT